>DATGHD010000209.1:0-21115 GCA_035308145.1 Roseiarcus sp. | reverse complement strand
AGTCGCAGCCGGCCGACTTCAAGATGTGGCCAATGCCGGGCGTCGCGAACTCGACGATGAAATGGCCGAACTTTGGCGCTTTCGTACTGGCAAAATCCTTCAGACTATGCGTCGCCATATTTGTTCTCCCGTTGAAGTCGCAAAGAGCCGTTGGCTATCAGGTCGGATTTGTAGCCGATCAGTCGATGCGGGCCACCGCATAGGCGTCTAGCGCGAGTTCTTCGACGGCAAAGGGTTGAGCCACGGCGTCAAGCGCATCCGTCGTAAGAGCGGCTCGCGCAAAACTGGCCGCGTCAAGCATCGCGCGACGGCGGCCTGCGCCGATGGGGCCAAGGATGCGAAGCGTCTGCGGCTCGTCGGTCAGGTTGGCGAGCCACAAGACGGATCCGCGATCTCCGCGCCAGGCGAGCGCGGCCACGCGCCGAGGGTCGGAAATCCGCGCCTCGATCAGACGCCGCCCGTGACCCCGACATAAGCCGGCCATGACATGGAAGGCTGGATAGACGGTTTGTCGGTCGACGAGACCGAAATACGGGGTGGCATGCTCGGCGCGACTATGTGCGAAGCCGAAGCAGCCCGTCGCCGCGCCCAAAGCCACAGCCTCTAACCCGCCATAGGCGCAGGCGGCGACATAGCCGAGCGTCCACGCGGCGTTGAAAAGGCCGCGCTGACGCGGATCGCGGTCCGTCAGGCAGACCCGCTTATTCTCCGGGTTGCTCGCCACGGCCTTGCCATACGGATTGTCGCGGCAAGCAATGGCGCTCGGACCAATGCGATAGGGCGTTTCGCCAATCATCGCCCTTGTCGACGCGATGATCGCCGGCAGAGTTTCAAGGGTTTCCATGACCGAACGATCGTCCGCGGCATGAACAATCGAGCACGTGGTGTGACTCACGAAATCCACAAGCTCGGCTCTGGGCGGCTTGCGATTGAGCTCGGTGAAATAGGACAACATGCCACCGCCGAGCCTTGCGCCTGGAAAGGCGGTGCGCGCCGCCTTGCAGATCTCTTCGACTGTCGGTCGCTCGGGACGCTGGGCGCCGGGCTGCCAAGACCTCAAATCCGCCGCGGTCGACACGATGACCGCGTCGATCTTCAATCGCGCGGCGGCCACGGCCGCGGCGATAGGCGCCAATGCAGCGGACGCCTCGGATTCGTCGGGAAGAACGATCTCCATGACGATCGCCGCGTGACCGGCGTCGGCGATTTGACGATAAGCCTCGAGGGCCTCGAGGCCGTGACCAGTTCGCGCGTCAATGGCGCAAACGAGAAAACGAGGTTCGAGAAAGCGAAGATTGTCGATTGCCGCCAGTGTCGCGTCCGTCTCCGCTGCGGGAAGCCCGACGCCAACCTCAGGCATGCGCGTCGCAAGATCCGCGCCAAGCGCGACGGTCAGGTCGCGATGCATTTCTCGTACGGCGCCCCCGCCGACCTTCCCGGAGAAGGAGAGCCGCACGGATTGTTCGTGCCGACTGCCTTTGGCGAGTGTATAGCCCCAAGGCAGCGCCAGGGGCCGCACGTAAGTCTTGTACGACGCGTCGCCCCAATTTCTTTGGTCCTCCATTTCGAACGCATCGCCCTCCATGCGGCAGGTCGCCCTGAGCCCTGGAGCGACCTCGTGAGAAAGCGACCGGATATTGAAGATCGGCTGCGAAGGGCTGATGCGACTAGGGAAGCGGGCCTCGATTTCGCCTCCGTCGACATGCGTCACTCGAACAGGTTGGCCAGCCAGCGCAGCCGGGTAGAGGACGACGAAGCCGGTGCGGTTGGTGACAACATCCGTTTCCGGCGTGGCGACTGCTTCGAATGAGAGTGAGCCGTCGGCGCGTCCGGAGATGTGGGCTTCATAGACGAGCTTTTGGCGGGCGTCGGCGCAGGCGGCGCGATAGGCAACCACGAAACCCTCTACGCCTTCTTCTATCGCAAGTCCGTCAATCTTCGGCGAGTACGTTCCCCAATTGTCATCACGGACCAGGAAGGCGACGCCTCTCAACACCTCGACGCCCGCAAAGGTCACATAGCGCAACTGCCCGTTCTCGATCTCCACTGAGAGCGGACCTGCGACAAGCCGGCGGCTCGGCGCTACCGGCGCCTCCGTCCCGCAAAGCTTGATCGCGCGGGAGGGTTCGATATGTGCTCGATCGCTTGTCATGACGCCACCTTCACAGCGCCTTTCCAGTCGCTGGGTCGAACAGGACCGCGCGGCGTAAATTGATGTCGACCTGAATGCGCTCGCCCGGATGGCTGACGTCATGGGCCTGCAGTTCGGCCATGACCGGTTGCCCGCCCAATTTGAATGTGGCGTAGCTCCGCGATCCGGTCGGTTGCACGAGTTCGACCATCGCCTCGACGCGAGCGCATCCCTCCGCTGGCGGCGCAGCCTGGGCGCGTCCCAAATGCTCCGGGCGGAGGCCGAGAACGATTTTTTCGCCGGCGCCATTTTTGGGCAGGCGGCCGCGGGGCAGGGTGAGGGGCGGGCCGGCTTCGTCGAGCATGACGTCCGCGCCGTCGCCATGGCGCGAAAGCCGGCCGTTCAAGAAGTTCATCCGCGGAGAGCCGAGAAATCCAGCGACGAACAGCGAGGCGGGACGCTCGAAGAGATCGAGCGGCGCGCCCTGTTGCTCGATCTGCCCGTCTCGTAGCAACACGATGCGATCCGCCAAAGTCATTGCCTCGACCTGATCGTGGGTGACGTAGATCATGGTCGTCGCGATCTCCTGATGGAGCCGTTTGATTTCACTCCGCATCTCATCGCGCAGTTGGGCGTCCAAATTGGAGAGAGGTTCGTCGAACAGAAAGACGCGTGGGTTTCTGACAATCGCGCGCCCAATCGCCACCCTTTGGCGCTGACCGCCTGAGAGCTGACGAGGATAACGGCTGAGCAGCGAGGTAATTCCCAGCATCGCCGCGGCCCGCTGCACGCGCTCGGCGATCTCCAGTTTCGCCATCCGACGCGCGCGCAGGCTGAGAGAAATATTGTCGAACACGGTCATATGCGGATAAAGCGCATAGTCCTGAAACACCATCGCGACATCGCGATCGCGCGGGCGCATTTCATTGACCACTTCGCCGCCGATTTCGATCACGCCATCGTCGATGTCCTCGAGTCCGGCGATCATGCGGAGCAGCGTGCTCTTGCCGCAACCCGACGGCCCGACAAGAACCGTGAACTCGCCGTCCGGAATTTCGAGACCGACGCCGCGGACGGCTTGCACCGGACCAAAGCTCTTGCGTATTGCCGTCAGCTTGACTCTCGCCATCGCTCTTCCTTCTCGTCAGCCGCGCAGGGCGCCAAGGGTCAGGCCGCGCACGAGATGGCGCTGCACAAGCATCCCAAGAACGATTGACGGCGCGAGCGAGACGGTCGCCAATGCGCAAGCCTCGCCATACTGCATGCCCTGAAAGCCGAGAAAGGCGCGAAAGATGGTCGGCAAGGTGAAGGCATAGCGGCTGGTCAGAATCAGCGCGAAGAAAAACTCGGTCCAGACCGCGATGAATACGAATACTGCGGCCGCCGCCACGCCCGGCGCCGCGAGCGGCGCGGCGACCATTCTGAAAGCCTGCCAACGGCTGAGGCCGTCGACAAGCGCCGCCTCCTCGAGGGACTTTGGCATCTGTCGGAAATATGCGTACATCATCCAGACCGACAGAGGCAGCGTCATGAAGGTGTAGGCGATGATGAGGCCGACGTGCGTGTCATAGAGGCCCCAGCTGCGAAACAGGAGAAAGATCGGCAGTACGATTGCCACCGGCGGCAGGAAACGCTGCGACAATACCCAAAACGCGAGGTGCTGACCGCCCGTGTTGAAGCGCGCGAGGCTATACGCCATCATCGCGCCCATGACCGTCGATAAGATCGTCGAGGCGGAGGCGATGATCAGGCTGTTGATGAGGCCCTGTAGTCCTCGATAAGAGAAGAGAGCGGCCGTGTAGTGAACCAGCGTCGGCCGCGCCGGAAACCAAACCGGCGGCACGGTGAGGTAGTCGCTGCTGGGTTTTATGGACGTTATGATCACCCAATAGAGCGGTGCGAAAACGAAGACCACGAAGAAGCCGATGACGAGCCAGCGCGCGAAGCCGGCTCGTAGGCGACGAGGAGATTTACGCGGCCTGGGACGCACGGTCATGTCAAGCCGCCTCCGCTCGCAAGAGGCGCCTCACCAGAACGGTGATCACCATCGACAGAAGGATGAGAAACAGCCAGCTACCGGCCGTCGCCATTGATAGGTGGAATTGCTGGAAACCGATTTGGTACAAATAAAAGGAGACGGTATAGGTCGCGGTGCCTGGGCCGCCGCCCGTCAGCATGAAGATGACATCGAAAAGCCTGACGGCGTCGAGCAACCGAAACGTAATCGCCAAAAGGATGATCGGCGCAAGCTGTGGCAGCGTAATGTAGAGGAAAGTCCTCACAGCGCTGACCCCATCCAGTTCGGCGGCCTCGTAAAGGTGCGGCGGAATTGCCGCGAGCCCGGCTAACAGTATGACGAACATGAAGGGCGTCCACTGCCAAACGTCCGCGACCACGATTGCGATATAGACCCAGGGCGTTTCGCCGATCCAGCTGATAGCTATCGGACGCCCGAGCAATACGCTGAGGAGGAAGTCAGCGGGCCCGAAAGGCCGTTGCAGGAAGAGCGCCCACGACTGGCCAACGATCACCGGGCTGATGAACAGCGGAATGATCAAGATCGACATGACGATGCCGCGCCCACGGAACATCTTGACCATCGCCAGCGCCAGGCCAAGTCCGAGCACGAACTCGAAGGCGACCACGACGACCGACAGAACGATCGTCAAGCCAAGCGACGACCACGCCAAAGGATCAGCGATGACCTGAGCGAAATTCTGAAGGCCGACAAAGTCGTGCCCTGGTATCTGGAAGTCGTAATTGACGAAATTGACCCAAAGGGAAAACAGCAAAGGATAGACGGAGAGCGCGAGCATCAACAGAGCAGCCGGAGCGACCATCAACCATTTGAAATGGCGATCCGCCCAGGCGGAGACCGCTCCCGCGCGATAGCGCGAGATGGAAGACCGATCGCTGACCGTCGCGGGTTGATCCATTTGCCGCTCAGGGGAATCTGAGCTCCGGGCGCGGCCTCCAGCGCCCGGAGTTAGGATTGATGTCTCACCTCGCCTTCGAACGAGGCGAGACTCTAAGGCCCGTCAGCTGACGTGCACCGCTTGACCGAGCTTCTCGATCGTGTGGTCGGAATAGCAGCCCGGCACTTGCAAGAACTCCTGATACGCCGCCTTTTGCGCCGCGACTCCCAGCCTCTGGGTGGTCGCGTCCCATTCGGCCGCCGCTTTTTGGAGGGCGGATTGCGGATCCTGTCCACCCCAAACGGCCGAGCACATACGATCGATGGAAAGCGCATAGTCCTGCCATCCCGGCATGATCATGTCGACGACGCCGCTATTCGAGCATTCGCATAGGTTGCTCAGGTAGTCCTTGGCGGCTGGCCACAGCGCCCGATATTGCTCAGACTTGTAGGTCGACATCCGGTAGGGATCGCGCAACGTATAGGGCAACATGGTCCGCACGAGCGACAGTGGCGGCGCGGTCACCCATTGCATGAAGAGGTACGCGGCTTCCTCATTGTTCGAGCCGGCGGCGAGCGCCCGAACGTAACCCGACGCCATCTCGCCGTTCCCGCTAGGCAAGACCGCGTAGCCGACCTTGTCAGCGATGCTCGATTGCGGAATGAAATTGATCGCTTTGTCGCGCTGGGCATAGTTCGAGGAGATCCGTCCGGTCGGCGGCCAGGAGAAGATCATCGCCACCTTGCCCTGGAGCCACGCCGCCCATTGCGCGACCGCGTCAAGATCGTTGTTGCCGGGCAAAGACGCCTTGTTCTGCGCGATCATCTGATTGAGCGTCGTCACTCCCGCGGCGGCCGTCAATTGCGCCTTCATATCCGCGTCGAAGAACTTTCCGCCATTCGCCCGGAATTGCTGCAGGAAGCTGAATTGGTTGCCGGGGCTGCCAAATTTGCGGAAATGAGCGGCGCCGTAGACGTTGGGCGCGAGCTGATCGGTGATGAACTGAGCGACCTGCGAGTACTCATCCCAGGTTTTCGGCAGCCCAAGCGGAGTCCCAAATTTGGCTTGATAGGCCGATTTGAGCTTCGGATCGTCGAAAATATCCGTGCGATAGTAGAGGGCGAACTGATCGCCGTCGTCGAACACGCCCCAGCGCTTGCCCTTGTAGAGCGTGATCGACTTATAGAGGGGATGGTAATCGTCGAGGTCCGCCTTGTTCATATATTTGGCGACATAGTCGTCGATCGGGACGATCGCGCCGCCGTTGGCGAGAGCTGGAATCCATGCCGGCTCGATATCCAGGACGTCATAGGCGCCAGAATTGGCGATGTGCTCGGCGATCGGTTTGGAATATTGATCGGGATGCGGCAGTTCGACGACGTTGAAATTAATGCCGGTCAAGGCCTGCCACAAAGGTCCGGAGAAATTCTTGGGCTCAAGCGCTTGTAGCCCTGCCTCATAAGTCAAGTTGAGGGTGATCCCCTTGTTCTTGTGCGCCTGGGCGGCCTGCACGGCGCGATAGGCTGAGCCGTCGGTTGGTCCTTCGCTCGAGGCCTTGACCGCGGCCGCCTGCGCCTGACCCAAAGGCGTGCTCTTGTCGGCGAGTTCCACTTTCGAGACATCGACCACATCGGCCCAGGCCTTGGACCCGGCGGCCGTGAAGCCCAAGCCGGGGAGCATGGCTGCGCCACCCATTTGCACCAGACGCGTCAGGAAAGTCCGACGCGACGTGTCGCCCCGGAGCCACGCGTCAACTTCTTCGGAGAGTCCGGCATTGAAGTCACGCCGTTCGCGCTCGTTCATCATTTCGCTTCCTCCCTAGATGCATCGCCTGCCCGTTTGGGCCGGTCGTGCGCTGACTAACCGTTCATCACTCTGTTCCGTTCAATCAGTCGGTTCACTTTTCTCGCGGACTTTTGGTTACGGCGGCCGTCGCGGGCGAGCCGTGTAACGAAAGGCGGCGAATTGAATGATCCGCGACTTCGCCCTCGATCGCCGCGGCGAAACTTTGATAGTGCGGTGACCCGAGATGAACCTCGAATGCTGCATCGTCGTCGTAGATTTCGTAGAGGACGAAGCGGCGCGGCTCGTCTGGGTCAACGAGAACGTCGAAGCGCTGGCAACCGCCCTCTCCGTCAAGCGAGGCCGCGGCGTTGGCGCGGATGAGAGCGCCGAAGCGCTCGGCGAAGGCGTCCTTGACCAGGAATTCAACGAGAACCACGAGCGGTCGCACCGTCGCCCTCCATTGATATTCTGATCAGATCCACCACCGATTTCAGATGCGCATCCATCGCCGCCGCGGCCGCCGAGGGGTCCTTGGCCGACACTGCGTTGAATATCTTTTTGTGAGACTGGAAGGCGGCTTGTTCAGCGCCGGGCGCCCGCAGCGAGATCGTTCGTTGGCTGGTCAGCCACTCGACCAAGGCGTCGTGGACCGCCACGAATATCGGGTTGCGCGTAATTTGGGCCAGAACGTAGTGGAAAGCGACGTCGGTGCGCTCGAATCGAGCGGGGTCCCCCCGCGCCGCAGCATTGGCCTCAAGAGCGCGACGCAATTGTTCGATGTCCTCAGCGCTGGCCCGGGCGGCGGCGAGGCGCGCCACCCCGATCTCAAAGAGGGCGCGCGCCTCCTGGAAATGTGCGGGTCCATCGGACTCCGCAAGAAAATGTCGCGCGACGCCGGAGAGCTCGTTCAGGAGATTCTCAGGCGTCGGTCTTGTGACGAGGGGCCGCTCGCCGGTTCGCACGACGACGATCGCTGGATCGCCGAGGAACAGAACGGCGTCGTCATACATATCAAAGCGGTTGGCCTTGAAGCCGAGAATGTAGTCAGCGCCCTTGTCGAGGATGGCTTACGCCGTCTCCCTCTGGCAATGCATCCGCCACCCTCTCGCGGAATATCTTCGGCAGTGCGGGTACCAGGTCTACGAGGCGACTGACGCCGACGAGGCTCGGAAAATCATCGCCGAACGATTCGAAGAGGTCTACGTCGTTCTGGTCGCGAACGCTCCCGGCGAGAGCGGCTTTGCGCTTGCGACGTGGGTGCGAAAGGAACATCCACATATCAAAGTGGTGTTGGCGGGCACCGTGACTGCCGCGGCGGAAAAAGCAGGCGATCTTTGCGAAGAAGGGCCCAAATTGTCGAAGCCTTACGATCATCAACTTGTTCTGAACTATATTCGGCGGCTCATAGCGGCGCGAGACCGGCAGAGGTGAAATCGCCGCTTTTGTACCTATTCGCTGGCGATTCACTTGCCTCCGGCCGCCAGTAACGCCTCCAACTGTTTTTGCCTCTGCTCGTCCCGATGGCTCGGCGAGGCTCCTACGGCTTGGCTGGATGTCAAATGCGCTTTGCTCCGCCACACCAGACTCAGAATTGGCGCTGGACCGCCAGGACTGGTGAATTGCCGCCAGCGGGCTTCTGTGAGTCGGCAAGGGCGTACGCTGCCCGCGCGGAGGCGCGCGCTGATGCCTGTCAACTATTATGTTGTTGTCTATTTCGACCGGGACGCCGACGACTATCTCAAGCCGGTGAAAGCCTGGGAACGCAACGAGCGCGTGGGCGGCGGAGCGCGCCGCGAGGTTCCTGGCGACCGAGCATCCTGGCGCCATCGCCTTCTCGCGCGTCGGCGATCCGACGGTTCGAGGCTGTGGCTTCCAAGAGGCTATCAGCCTTTCCAGACCGCCAAGGCGATTTCTTAGAGGTCGCCACCTTCGAGTCGGATTGCAATTTCGCGCTGGATGACCAGAGCCTCGGCGCGATCGTTCGCGGCGCTCGAAACAGAAAGGACGTGGAGGCGAGCGAGAAGAGCGGCGATGGAAGCGCGCCGAATTTGCCATTCCGTCATAGCTTCGACTCCGATAAGAGTCCCCGCGATCATGGGACGAGCGCGACCGGGTTTGTCCTCGGGCGATCCATTTGAACCAAAATTATCTAAAGCTTTACTAACCGAAATGCGTAGTCATCCAATCTATGCGTTCCGACGCCGGCCGCGAAGGCTTCGTGGGTTTTCGCTCGGCCCATCGATCCTGCCATGCCCGGTTCCGAAGCTGTGGCGGCGCGCGAAGATCGCGTCCGACGATCTGGCAATCGCGCCATGTCTGCAAGCAGAAGCCGCCAATCCACGGCTCTGGCAAGCCGTCCGCATACGGCTGGCTCGGACGCGAGGCCGAGGCGAAGGCGGAGCTTGCCGAAGCCCTGAAGCTCGCTCCCGGTGCGACGGTGAACGGCATGATGTCGTATGTCAGAAACAATGTCAGCGACAACCGCGTGTTTATTCAGCAAATCGCACGCCAGGCGGAGGGCTTGCGCAAGGCGGGACTGCTGGAGGAATGACCGCCTCTCGCCGCTTAGCCGCGATCGTCGCCGCCGGCGGGGGCAACTCGTGAAATCGGACTTTTTCCTGAGCCGGCGCGGCTCGGTCGCCGAGATCGCGCGCGAGGTGACGGACGTTCTGACCGAACGCGGCTACGCGGTCATTGTCCAGGACTACGACATTGCGCTGACGGCGAACTTCATCGAGGGGATGCACGAAGCGATCAAGAACGTCCGGGACCTGATCGTGCTCTTCACGGTCGACTACGAAACTTCGCCTTATACCCGCAAAGAGTTCACGAGCTTCGAGGCGGACCGGGCCTTGGGCGGTGAGGAGCGTTTATCAAGACCTCGTTGGGATCGACGACCGGAACGAGCGACGGCGACGGATTATTGCCGCCGCCGAGGGACAGTCCCAGACGCAGAGACCGCCGCCGCGGCCCTTCGTCGGCGCGCCGCCGCGCATCGCAAGCTTCACCGGGCGGGCTGCCGGCCTCGACCGGCTCGACGCCATTCTGATCGGCGACGGCAAGCCCGCTGCGATTACCCAGGTCTCGGAAAGCGTCGGCCGAGCGGCAGTGCAAGGGATGGGCGGCGTCGGCAAAACGTCGCTCGCGATCGAATATGCCTACCGCTACCGCGACCTCTATGCAGGGGTGGGGTGGTGTTCGGCGGAGAGCCGCGTCGGTCTGCTTACTGACCTTGCATTCCTGATCCGTTGCGACAACCAGACCGCGCGCTCGCCAGAAATCCCCTTCGGCTTGTGGCCGCCCATCTTGCCGGGCGCGACGCTGCCGGTCTCCTCTACCCGCCGCATCCAGCCAATCGCCGTACTGATCGCGACCCCGAACTGTTTGGCGGCCTGGTTGCGCGACAGACCGCCTTCAATCGCCGCCACAACGCGCTTGCGAAGATCAAGAGAGTAAGGTTTGCCCATCCACGCTGGCCTCCTTCCCCAGCCAGCATGGTGAATCAGAAACAATCTGATTCGGGAATCCCTAAGCGATTCAAACTAAACTCATACTGCTCTAGTGCTTCCCAGAACTCAGCGGTATGCCGATGTGTCGGAAAATATTCGGTACCTGATCGAAGTCGACTTTAAATCTCTTGATTTCGGATTCGTTAGTCATTCGTGTGTGGTGCTGTTGGGTTTTGCATTCATGGGCGAGCGCGTCCCCTCACCCCGCCCTAATCACCCCGCCCCCCAGCACCCGCGCTTGGCTGTCGCGCGAGGCGTAGAACACGCAAGCCTGGCCCGGTGAGACGCCGGTCTCGGGATCGTACAATTCGACCTCGCCATTCGGCATCAGCCGCGCCGGAACCGGCTCGCGGGTCGAGCGCACGCGCACCGCGACCTCCAGGCCGTCGCGCGGAAGATCGGCCAGCGCGCCGTCGCCGAGCCAATTCACGTCGCGGAGCGCGATGCGGCGCTTCTCCAAAGCCTCACGCGGGCCGATGATGACCCGCGCATGGGCGGCGTCGAGCGCCACGACATAGAGCGGCGCCGTCGCGGCGACGCCGAGCCCGCGGCGCTGGCCGATCGTAAAATGGATGATTCCGGCATGGCGGCCGAGCACGCGGCCGTCGACATGCCGGATCTCGCCTGCTCGCGCGGCCTCGGGAATCAGCCGCTCGATCATCTCACTGTAATGGCCGGAAGGCACGAAGCAGATGTCCTGGCTGTCGGGCTTGTCGGCGACAATCAGCCCAAGGGCCCGGGCGCGCTCGCGCACCTTGGCCTTGGGCAGATCGCCCAACGGAAAGCGCAACATGGCAAGCTGCTCGCGCGTCGTCGCGAACAGGAAGTAGCTCTGGTCGCGATCGGCGTCGACCGCCCGATAGAGCGCGCGCTCGCCGTTCAGCGCCTCCCTGGAGACGACATAGTGCCCAGTCGCCAATGCGTCGGCGCCAAGGTCCTTGGCGGTCTCGAAAAGGTCGGCGAACTTGATCTTCTGATTGCAGGCGACGCAGGGGATCGGCGTCTCGCCGGCGACATAGCTCTCGGCGAAGGGCTCGATGACCTTCTCGCGGAAGCGCGCCTCGTAATCGAGCACATAATGGGGAATGGCGAGCCGCGCCGCGACATCGCGCGCGTCATGGATGTCCTGGCCGGCGCAGCAGGCGCCCTTGCGATGGGTCGCCGCGCCATGGTCGTAAAGCTGGAGCGTGACGCCGACCACGTCATAGCCTTCGCCTGCCAGCATCGCCGCCACGACCGAGGAATCGACGCCGCCCGACATGGCGACGACGACGCGCGTCTCCTCCGGCCGCTTGGCGAAGCCAAGGCTGTTGAGCGGAGCCTCCTTGCGGGGAGCGTCGAGGACAGGGTCGGCGGCAATCATCGTCAGGTCTCGCCGGAGTCGCCGGCTTTTCGCTCGCCAAAATGGACATTTCGCGTCCCATTGCAAGCAAGGAAGCCAGTTCTTGTCATTCCCGCGGTAAGCGGGAATCCAGATGAGCCAGCCTTAAGCCACGGTATTCCCTATCTTCCCCGCTCACGCGGGAATGACGGGAGGAGGGCGCGAGGGACCGCCTTCAAGCCCGCCATCTGATAAGAAAATCGCAATATTTCAGCGCGTTTTGAGACATTTTTGAAAGGAAATCCGCGCCTCTTGTTTAGGTAAATCTTAAATCCGCCTCGTTACATTCTCGCCATTAGCCCTGTGCCTACAGTCGTGAGAGTAAGATGAGTGAAGCGCTGCGCCCGAGGGTGAAATACGTCATCGGCCCCGACGGCAGCCCGTTGACGATCGCCGACTTGCCGCCGCCTTCGACCAAGCGCTGGGTCATCCGCCGGAAGGCGGAGGTCGTCGCGGCGGTGCGCGGTGGATTGCTTTCCCTCGAGGACGCTTGCAGCCGCTACACGCTGACCGTGGACGAATTCTTGAGCTGGCAGATGTCGATCGACCAGCACGGGCTTGCCGGCCTGCGCACCACCCGCATCCAGCAATATCGCCAATAGATCGAGCGCAGCCGGCCGCTCATTTCGGCGGCCCATCCTTCCAACCGCTCCAATTCGAAACAATCGCGCGCGCCAGCGCGCCCGCGACGCGATAGGCATTGGCGACGGACGGCAGATAACCGCCCGATCGGGCGCTAAGCGATTCGGCCGCGGTTTGGCCCGGCCCCTCGCGGTCGAAATTCGCGGCGGTCCGCAACACCGCGATTCGGTCGAAATCGACGAGGCCGGCCTCAGCGCCGCGCTTCAGCGCCGTCAAGGTCGCGTTGTCCTCCTGCTGGGTCGTGCAATAAGTCGCGGCGCCGTCGGTCGCGACCTTCGCCCAAGCGGCCATCGCTGCGCCGATTTTTTCGCCATGCCACCAAGTGTCCGACGATACGGTGTCGCAGATCGACACGTCCGGAGGCGAGGCGGCCGGGCCGGCCCCATATTTGGCGCGATACGCTTTCGCGGCGTCGCTGTCGCTGAGCGCTGCGTCCTTGCTCACGCGGTATGCAGCCTGAAGGAGGTCTTCGTTGAGACGATAGACCTCGGTTCCATAGCGCATTTCGCCCTTCTTACCGGGCGCCCCAGCGCCGATCGCGACGAAACCTGCGCTCCAATCCGAAGGCGTTTCCCGCGCGTCGATCTCGTTCTGCAACCCGCCATCGATCGCATAGCGCGCCCAATGCGCCGAGCCGAGCGTTCCTTCGGACGGGTCGACGCCGGCGATGCCGGCGATCACGATATAGGTCTTGGAGAGGTCGAGCTTGCCGCTATAGAGCAGAGCCGAAACCGAGCTCGCCGCGTTGGCGTAGCCCATGCTCGTCGTGATGAGACAAAGTCCGGCCTCCGTGCAGGCGACGTCCGGGTAAGCTTTCGACAGGCCTGGGACGGCGATCTTTTGGGTCAGCGCTTCGCCTTCGAGCCAAGGCGTCGCCTCGCCGCCGAACATCGTGACGATCAACACTTTAGGCGCGAGAACCGCCTCGGCGAGAGCTGGCGCCGGCGCTAAGGCCAAAAGCAACGCCGCGCTGACGCATGCGGTTTTCAACTTCATGCGAATCCTTCCCGCCTTGGGGCTTAAAGTTCTGCTCAGGGCATCAACTGTCCGCCATTGACCTCGATGATCTGGCCGACGATGTAGCCTGAGAGCGCCTCCGAGGCGAGGAACAGATAGACCCCGACGCAGTCCTCGGCGACGCCGAGGCGCTGAGCGGGAATGCCGAGGCGGATGGTCTCCAATTGCTCCGGCGTCGTGTAGCGCTCGTGGAAGGGCGTCGTGATGACCCCAGGGGCGACGCCGTTGACCCGAACCTTCTTGCCGATCAGCTCCTTGGCCTGGCCATGGGTCAGCGTCGAGACGAAGCCCTTGGCTGCGGCGTAAAGGATCGCGCCGGCGGCCCCGCCGTTGCGGGCGGCGATCGAGGTCGTGTTGATTACGAAACCGCCTTGTTTGGAGAGCCAGGGCGCCGCCGCGCGCGTCGCCGCGAAGACGGACCGCGCGTTGAGATCGAACACCTTGCTGAAATGCTCGTCGCTCGCCTCGAGCGAATTGACGCGCCCGAGCATCAGGCCGGCGTTGTTGATCAGCCCGTCGATGCGGCCGAAGTGTCTGGCCGTTTGCTCGACGATCGCCGCGCATTGCCCGGGATCGCTCAAGTCGCCTTTGACGATAATGGCCTTGTGGCTCGCGCCGCCGAGATCGCTTAAGACCGCCTCGGCCTCTTTTGCGCTCGAATGATAGTGGACCGCGACGCGTGCGCCTTGGGCGCCAAAGCCGCGCGCGACGGCCGCGCCGATGCCGGTCGAGGCCCCGGTGACGAGCACGACTTTGTCGGCCAAGTCGGGGATGACGAGGCGCGCGTTCGATGATGCGGCGGGAGAGGCCATGTTCGGATCGATCCAGGCTTAAGGGAGCAATGCGAGGCTTTGTGAGCGGTTCGGCCGGCGCGGTCAATCGCCGGAGCGGGCGGCTTTAGGCGATAGGCCGCAGGCGGAGGCGTTTCGGCTTGTCCAATTTTGGCGCGCTCATTCGTCTTTAAGCAAGGGCATGCGAGACTTAGGAGCGTGGGCCTAAGTCGCGTCGGCAAATTTCGACCAGCGTCGAACTGACGATCTCCGCCCTTGTCGATCTTGCGAGGCACGCACTATATGAGCGCGGCAAATCACCAAAAGTTGAAGCGCGACGCGCGCGCTCGTCGAGGATGAGAAGGACCGTCAGCGCATGGGTCGCGTGAATTGGATTTTGCTGGCGATTGCCGCGCTGCTTGTGGCGGTCGGGGTCTGCGGATTCGAAGGATTGCTTAAACTGCCGGCGTCGCCGCAGCTCTTTTCTGTCTTTTTCGTCCTTGCTGGCCTTTTGGCAATCATCCTGGTCTTGCGCCTGTTGCCGCTACGCGGTCGGCGGACGGTTCTCTTCACGCTCGTCTTGATCTTTCTGGCCGGCTTTTCTGGCGGCCTCTACTACTTCCAATTCTCCCTCAAGCCGCAGTTCATCAAGCAGGCCATTTCCAAGGCTTTTGTTCCGAAGCCGACCGCCGTCACAGCGGAAAAGGCGACCATGGAGACGTGGACGCCGCAATTGCCGGCGATCGGCACCTTGCACGCTTTCCAGGGCGTCGACGTCGCGCCGCAGATCGCCGGCGTGGTCAAGGCGGTGCATTTCAAATCCGGCGAGGACGTCGAGGCGGGGGCGCCATTGGTCGACATTGACGATTCCGTCGATCAGGCCGATCTGAAGAATGGCCTCGCCCAGCTCAAGAACGCCGAAGTCGCGCTCGATCGCCAGCAGCAACTGATGATCGGCGGCAATACCGCCAAGGCGCAGCTTGACTCAGCCTTGGCGGCCCGCGATTCGGCCGCCGCGACGGTTGAAAAAACGCGCGCGATCATCGCCCAAAAGACCATCGTGGCGTCTTTCGCCGGGCGTCTCGGCATCAGCAAAGTCGATGTCGGCCAGTATGTCGCGGTCGGCTTCAGCATGGTGACGCTGCAGCAACTCGATCCGATCTACGTCGACTTCTCGACGCCGGAACAGGCGCTGCGCACCTTGGCCGTCGGCCAGGAGGCGCGCCTCACCGTCGACGCTCTGCCCGGCAAGACTTTCGTCGGCAAGATTGCGGCGATCGACGCCAGGGTCAGTCAAGACAGCCGGAATGTCCTGGTGCGCGCCGAATTCGCCAATGCCGACCGCAAGCTGCTGCCCGGCATGTTCGCTTCGGTCGAGGTCGACAGCGGCGCCCCGAAAGAGACGCTGACGCTGCCGAGGACCGCGATCGTTTACAGCCTCTATGGCGACAACGTCTTCGTGGTGAAGCCGGCCCCGCCCAAGGAGGGCGAGGCGCAGGCCGCGACGGAGTCTCAGAGCGACAATCTCATCGTCGAGCGGCGCTTCGTGCGCATCGGCGAGACGCGCGGCGAGCGCGTGGCGATCCTCGACGGCCTTAAGCCCGGCGAACTCGTCGTGACCTCGGGCCAGATCAAGCTGCAACCGGATTTCCCGGTGACCATCGATACCTCTGGCGCTCTGACGCCGCGTTCCGAACTGCCGAAGCCTTAAAGGGACGTTTCGTGGCGACCTTCACCGATCTCTTCATTCGCCGCCCGGTTCTGGCGACCGTCGTCAGCCTCTTGGTGCTGCTCGTCGGCGCGATGGCCGTGTTCAAGCTGCAGGTCCGGCAATTCCCGGAAATGTCGAACACGACCATCACGATTACGACGACCTATCCGGGCGCCAACGCCGATCTGATCAAGGGCTTCATCACCACGCCGATCGAGCAGGCGGTGGCTTCGACCGAGGGCATCGACACGCTTGTCTCGACGTCGCAGCAGAATGTCTCCACGGTCACCTTGAATCTGCGCCTCGACGCCAATCCCGATCGCGCCGTCGCCGACGTTCTCGCCAAGACCAATCAAGCGCGGAACGTCTTGCCGCGCGACTCGAACGATCCTGTGATCGTCAAGCAGACTGGCCAGGGCTACGCGCTGATGTACATGTCCTTCAATTCGAAGGTCATGACCGGCTCGCAGATCACCGACTATCTCACCCGCGTGGTCCAGCCGCGCCTGCAGACGATCAACGGCGTCGCGCAAGCGCAGATTCTTGGCGGCCAGACCTTCGCGATGCGCGTCTGGCTCGATCCTGTCCGGATGGCGGCGCTCGGCGTGACGCCGGGCGACGTCTCCCGGGCGCTCACCGCCAACAATTTCACCACCGCCGCCGGCGAGATCAAGAGCGATTACACGCAGGTCAGCGTCAACGCGCTGACCTCGCTCGATAATGCCGAGGCCTTCGGCCGGCTCGTCATCGCGACGCACGGCGACGCGCTCGTCCGGCTCGGCAATGTCGCCAATATCGAGCTTGGGCCAGAAAACTCCGATTCGTCCGCGGTCTTCGACGGACTGAAAGCGGTGTTCATCGGCATCTATGCGACGCCGGAGGCCAATCCGCTCACCGTCATCAACGACGTGCGCCAAGCCTTCCCGGATATTCAAAAGCAACTGCCGTCGGGCTTGAAGGGCGCCGTCGCCTATGACGCGACCGAATTCATCCGCGCTTCGATCTGGGAAGTCGGCAAGACCCTGGCCGAGGCGGCGGCGATTGTCGTCGTGGTCATCTTCCTTTTCCTCGGCAACCTGCGCTCGACGATCATCCCGATCGTGACGATCCCGCTGTCGCTGGTCGGCGTGATGATCGCGCTCTTGGCGCTCGGCTACTCGATCAATCTTCTGACGCTTCTCGCGCTGGTGCTGGGCATCGGCCTCGTGGTCGACGACGCCATCGTGGTGGTCGAGAACATCCATCGCCATATCGAGGAAGGCATGAGCCCCTTCGATGCGGCGCTGAAAGGCGCGCGGGAAATCGCGCTGCCGATCATCGCCATGACGATCACGCTTGCCGCCGTCTACGCGCCGATAGGCTTCGTCTCGGGCGTCACCGGCGCGCTGTTCCGGGAATTCGCCTTCACCCTCGCCGGCGCGGTCGTCGTCTCCGGCCTCATCGCGCTGACGCTCTCGCCGATGATGTGCTCGAGGCTGCTAACGGCGCATTCCGGCGACGGCCGCTTGACGGTTCTCCTCGATCGCGCGTTCGAAACCCTGCGCCGCGCCTATGAGCGCCGGTTGGAGAGCACGCTGAATTTCCGCTCTCTGACGGTGCTGATTCTTGTCGGCGTCCTTGTTCTGACCGGGATCATGTATGTCTCGACGCCCAAGGAGCTGGCGCCGGAAGAGGATCAGGGCATCGCGCTCGGCTTGGTCAAGACGCCGCAATCGGGCAATCTCGATTATCTGGAGAGCGCGACCGGCGCGCTCTATGGCGAGGTGAAGAAGATACCGGAGTTCTCGCATCTCTTCGTCATCAACGGCTTCGCCGGCGTGCGTCAGGCCCTCACTGGCATCCTTTTCAAACCGTGGGATCAGCGCACGCGCTCGACGAAGCAGATTCTGCAAGACTTGCAGCCGCTGCTGCAGGAGATACCGGGCGCGCAAATCGGCGTCTTTCCGCCGCCGTCGCTGCCGGGCTCGACGGGTGGCATGCCGGTGCAATTCGTCATCCGCACCACCGGCGATTTCGAGACGCTCGCCAACGTCTCCGCCGAGATGCAAAAGGCGGCGCGCGAGAGCGGCCTTTTCCTGTTCACCGATCTGGATTTGAAGTTCGACACGCCGCAGTACCAGTTCAAGATCGATTTCGACAAAGCGAATCGCATCGGCGTCAATATGCAGGACATCGGCAACGCCCTGTCGACAATCCTCGGCGGCAATTACGTCAACCGCTTCAATCTCTACGGGCGCAGCTACGAGGTCATCCCGCAGGCGCCGCGCGAATATCGCATGAGCCCTGATTGGCTGACCCGCTACGAGGTGCGCGCCGCCGACGGCGATCTCGTGCCGCTGTCGACGGTCGCAACAGTCACGGAGACTGTGCAGCCCAACGCGCTGACCAGCTTCCAGCAGTTGAATTCGGCGACGCTTTCCGGCGTGCCTTTCCCCGGTCATACCATCGGCGAAGCCGTGGACTTCCTCAAAGCCAAGTCCGTCGGCGTTTTCCCGGAGGGCTTCACCTATGACTTCGGGGGCGACAGTCGCCAGTATGAGCAAGAGGGCAATACGCTCGCCTATACGTTCATCTTCGCGCTGCTCGTGATCTATCTGGTGCTCGCCGCGCAATTCGAGAGCTTCCGCGATCCGATCATCATCCTGATCGCGCTGCCGACCGCGATGTTCGGCGCGATGCTGCCGCTCAACATCGGCAGCATCATGGGCGCGACCAGCATCAACATCTATTCGCAGATCGGCCTCGTCACCCTTATCGGCCTCATCTCTAAGCACGGCATTCTGATGGTCGAATTCGCCAATCGCATGCAGGCTGAAGAAGGCATGGGCCGGCGCGAGGCGATCGAGCACGCTGCGGGCGTGCGCTTGCGCCCGATCCTGATGACGACCGCGGCGATGGTGGTCGGCGTGGTGCCGCTGATTCTCGCCAGCGGCGCCGGCGCGAAGAGCCGCTTCGAGATTGGCCTCACCATCTTCGCCGGCATGGCGATCGGCACGGTGTTCACGCTCTTCGTGACGCCGGCGGTCTACACGTTCATCGCCCGCGATCATCGCGCGTATGCCGCGGCCGCCCATCCCGCCGGCCGTCCGCATCTTGTCGGCGACGAACTCGGCGAGATGAGGCCGGCGGCGGAGTAGGACCCGTGCGATCGATCAAGCATTTGGGCAGATTCTTGATTAGGAACGCTCCGAGGATCGGCGATATTGAATTGCCATCTCGCGCTGACGGCCGCGGCGATCCTTTCGAGGATGTCGGTTTGCCGGTTCGACATACCGGGCCAGAGAACAGGTCCAATCTCAGCGATCTCCGATCCGATCACGGCCGCCGGCCTTCGCGCCGAGAAGTTTGAGCGATGCTGATGCGCTCGTCAGATCAACGCATTCTTCCGTTGGTCTTGGGTTTGGCTGTCGCCGTTTCATCCTTGAGCGCGAGCGCCCAAAGCGCGCCGTCAGCGACGAGCGCCGCCGGTCCGATTGTCAACGGCAGTCCCGACGTCGCCGTCGGCGGCTCGTCAGCCGCCCGGCAGGGCGACGCGACAAAGGGCGGCGCGCCCGTCGTTCAAGGATCGTCCGACGTCTTCATCAACGGCAAGCCGGCCGCAACCGAGGGCAGCCGAACGGCCTGCGGCGGCGCCGTCGTCGCCGGCGCGTCCAACGTCTTCGTCAACGGCAAGCCGCTTGCGCGAAGCGGCGATCAGACGCAAGGCTGCGCGCGGCCATAGGCTGATGTCATTCCCGCGCAAGCGGGAATCTAGAACCTCCGTGTTGGGGTCCAGCTCAGCCTGGATTCCCGCTTGCGCGGGAATGACAGCCGCGCGCCACCGTGCGATCGTCCTACTGGCGAGCGCCAGAGGGCGTGCGCTCAAAGGGGGGACGCCCTTGCCCGCCTATGGCGACTATCAGAACGAGATCTATCTGAAGGGCCTGCACGGCCTGAAGCCGAAGCTTCCCGTCGATTTTCGCTCGCTCGAGGCGAAAGCGCGCGACGCTCTGTCGGAGAGCGTGCTCTCTTACGTACAAGGGGGCTGCGGCGACGAACATACGCAAGACCTGAATGTCTCGGCCTTCCGGCGCTGGGGCCTCGTTCCGCGCATGATGGTCGATACGTCGAAGCGCGATCTCTCGATCGATTTGTTCGGAATGAAGTTGCCCTCGCCGCTGCTCATGGCGCCGATCGGCGTCATCGGCATTTGCGCCGAGGACGGCCATGGCGACATCGCCACGGCAAAGGCCGCGGCGCGCACAGGCGTGCCGATGATCGCCTCGACGTTATCGAACGATCCGCTGGAAGTCGTCGCCAAGGAGTTGAAGAACACGCCGGGCTTCTTCCAGCTCTATACGCCGAAGAATATCGAGCTTGCGGAAAGCCTGGTGCGCCGCGCGGAAGCGGCGGGCTTCAAAGCCATCGTCGTGACGCTCGACACTTGGGTTACCGGCTGGCGGCCGCGCGATCTCAACGCCGCCAATTTTCCCCAGCTTCGCGGCCTGTGCCTGGCGAACTACTTTTCCGATCCCGTCTTCCGCGCCTCGTTGCGACGGCCGCCGGAAGAGGACGGCGCGTCGGCGGTCATGCAATGGGTCAGCATGTTCGGGAAGGTCCTGACCTGGGCCGACCTGCCTTGGCTGCGCTCGCTGACCAAGCTGCCGCTGATCCTGAAAGGCGTCTGCCATCCCGACGACGCGCGCCGCGCCATCGATGGCGGGGTTGATGCGATCTATTGCTCAAATCACGGCGGCCGCCAGGCCAATGGCGGGCTCGCCGCGATCGACTTGCTGCCGGCTGTGGTCAAGGCGGCGGGCGAGACGCCGGTTTGGTTCGACTCCGGGGTGAGGTCAGGGACGGATGTGATCAAGGCGCTGGTGCTCGGCGCGAAGGCGGTCGGCGTCGGACGTCCCTACGCCTATGGCCTTGCGCTCGACGGCGTCGACGGAATCGTGCACGTGCTCCGCTGCCTGCTCGCCGAGGCGGACTTGCTGATGGCGGTGGATGGCTATCCGACGCTCGCGGATCTGAAGCTCTCGGCGCTGATGCGCGTCGGCGGCGACGCTCGGTAGCGATTCCATGTCGCGGATTGTCGTGGCGGATTTTGATTTGTTTCTCCTCCGATGGGTATTCGCCAATTAAACTTATCGTTAATGCTGATGACGAGAATGGCGGTTGAATAGGCAAATCGCACTGAAGTCGTAGAGGCGTTGAGAACATATTCGCTCGCATCCTGTCGCCGGTAGCCGATTCGATCTGCTGCCAGGAGAGC
>DATGHD010000208.1:0-5808 GCA_035308145.1 Roseiarcus sp. | reverse complement strand
CAACCTCGCGCTCAAGGGCCTGTTCTTTCCGCGCGGCGATCGCCCCTCGCACATCGTCACGTCGCAGATCGAGCATCCCGCGATTGTCGAGCCATGCCGCTTTCTGGAGCGGCTGGGCGCGGCGGTGACCTATGCGCCGGTCGACGGGTACGGCGTCGTCGATCCCGACGACATTCGGAAGGCAATCACCAAGGACACGTTTCTGATCAGCATCATGCATGCGAACAACGAGGTCGGCGCCATCCAGCCGATCGCGGAAATCGCGAAGATCGCCGGCGCGCACGGGATTCCTCTGCATACAGACGCCGCACAATCCGTCGGCAAAATACCGACCAAAGTCCAAGAGCTCGGCGTCGATCTGCTGTCGATCGCCGGCCACAAGGTTTACGCGCCGAAGGGGATCGGCGCCCTCTATATCCGTCGCGGGATTGCGATCGAACCTTTGATCCATGGCGCCGGACATGAGGGCGGGCGACGCGCCGGCACAGAGAGCGCATTGCTGACGGCGGCCCTCGGCAAGGCGTGCGAGGTTGCACAATCCTGGATCGGCATGCGGGCGGCGCGGCGCCTGCGCGACCTGTTCTTGGACCGCCTTCGGGCCGCGTTTAGCGACCGCGTCGTCGTCCATGGCCATCCTGAGCAGCGTCTGCCGAACACGTTGAACGTCTCGTTTACCGGCCGTGTCGGCGCGGAAATCCTTGCGCGGATGCCGGACGTCGCCGCGTCGACCGGCTCGGCTTGCCATTCCGGCAAGGTCGAGTTCTCGCCCGTCTTGAAGGCGATGGGCGTCGCCCCTGAGGTTGGCATGGGCGCCATCCGCTTCAGCCTCGGGCGCAGCACGACGCAGCAGGAGGTCGAAGAAGTCGTCGATCAATTGCGCCGGGCGCTCGCATGAGTAGGCTTGCCGCGCCAGCAAAGATCGGTCTGCAAGCCTATGCTTCCTGGCGGGCGACTTCGCTCGGCGTCGTGACCGAGGCGCTTGAGTTGCGCTTGATCCTCGACCTGGTCGGCGAGCTTCAATGGCGCGGGTGCTTCGACCTGGCGGACGTCTCGTCCTCGGCGAACTCGGGCGCTGGAGCCTTTGGGCCATGACGCGCCATTTGCGCGGCTGGCTCAGCGCGGCGACATGGAAGACGGCGCGCTTCCGGACGGCGGCGGAGCTGCGCGCCCTTGCCGAGCAAGCCGGGCTCTCGGTTAGCGTGATCCGCGGCGCCGTGTTTTGTCCGCCGATCGGCATATTCGCCCTGGCGATGGCGCCGGTAGACCCCTGGCTCGGCCGCCGCACGACCGTCGGCGCTGCGTTCATCGCGCTGAGCGCCGTCAGCGAGCGGGCGGGGCGATGAACGGGTCTCCGGAATCATCCGTCCCTGCGCCATCCCAAATCCGGCTAGGACTGAGCGAGAACTGGCGGCAGTTCTCGCTGCTCGTCCTCATCAACGCCTTCGTCGGCGGCATGGTGGGGCTTGAGCGGACGGTCGTTCCGCTGATCGGCGCGGAAGAGTTCAAGATCGCGTCAACGACGATCGTCGTCTCCTTCATCGTCAGCTTCGGCGTGGTCAAAGCCCTCGCCAATCTCGTCTCGGGGCATTTCGCCGATCTCTACGGCCGCAAGCGCATGCTGGTGCTGGGGTGGCTCGTCGGCCTGCCGGTTCCGTTCATGATCGCCTGGGGGCCGAGCTGGGGCTGGATCATTGCGGCCAACGCGCTGCTCGGCGTCAACCAGGGCTTCGCCTGGTCGATGACCGTGATCATGAAGGTCGATCTCGTCGGCCCAAAATCGCGCGGGCTCGCCGTCGGCCTCAATGAATTCGCGGGCTACCTCTCCGTCGGCCTCACCGCCTTCCTCACCGGATACATCGCCGAGCGCTACGGCCTGCGGCCGCAGCCTTTCTATCTCGGCATGGGCTATGGCGCGTTCGGACTCATCCTGTCCACACTGCTCGTTCGCGACACCCGCCATCACGTGCAGCTCGAGGTGGCGCGCCATGCGTCAGCCAGCGAGGCGATCGCGTTCTGGGAGGTGTTTCGCCGCGCCTCGTTCGGCGACCGCAATTTGTTCGCCGCCTCGCAGGCCGGCCTCGTCAACAATCTCAATGACGGCATGAGCTGGGGGATTTTCCCGCTCTTCTTCGCCGCCTTCGGGCTCAGCGTCGAACGCATCGGTATCTTGAAAGCGATCTACCCCGCCGTTTGGGGCATGCTTCAAACGGCGACGGGTCCCTTGAGCGATCGCTGGGGCCGCAAAGGCCTGATCGTCGCCGGCATGTGGGTGCAGGCCGTGGGCTTGTTCATGACGGCGGCCACGCGCAACTTCGGCTGGTGGTTTCTCGCCAGCGTGCTGCTGGGGCTCGGCACGGCCATGGTCTATCCCACGCTCATCGCTTCCGTTTCCGACGCCTCGCATCCGTCGTGGCGGGCGCGCTCCTTGAGCGTCTACCGCTTCTGGCGGGATCTCGGCTACGCCATCGGCGCGCTCTCCGCAGGCGTCATGGCCGACCTGTTCGGCGCCGCCTGGGCGATCGCCGCCATCGGCGCTCTGACCTTCGCATCGGGCGTCGTGGTTGCAGTCGCCATGACCGAGCGCCGGCAGACGAAAGCGACGGATAAAGCACGATGACGTCGCGACGCGACGATGCGCGCCAGCAGCCGCCCGCTCTCCGGCGCAAGCATCATCTTTCGCCGCCGGCTTTCTCGCCGGCATGGCGCGGGACGGCGGAGAATGGGATTGCCGTGTAGGGGGGTCTTTCCGGCGCTAACGCCTTAAGGGCAAGCCGCCGGGATGATCGCGTGAAAGTGAGGTACCCGGGATCGTCCGAACGGCCAGCGTTCTCGCCCGATCGCTATAGCCAGCGGCGCACGCGGGCCTTGTAGTCTCGATAGGCGTCGGAAAACCGCCGTTCCAAATACGCCTCCTCGCGCGCGACGACGCCATAGCGGATCGTGATTGCGAGCGGCAGCGTGAGGATCAGGGTCCACGGGCTTGGTGCGGCCAAGCCGATACCGCCGTAGATGAGAAACATGCCGAGATAGATGGGATTGCGGGTCCAGCCGTGAACGCCCGTCGTCACCAGCGCGCGAACGGGCTGGTACGTGGGCACCGGCGTCTCGGCGCGGGAGAAGTTGCGGATTCCCGCAGCGGCGAGGGCAAGACCGATGAGGATGAGGGAGCCGGCGATGATCCAGCGGACCAGACCGGCCTCCGGAACGGCGAACGGCAAAGGCAGCAGGCGATCCAAGGCGAGACCGAGCAGAATGGCAGCGAGAAAGAGGAGGGGCGGTCGCGCGATGACGCCTGCCGTTCCCGTGTCGCTCACCGGTCGCCCGGTCGGGTCCTTAGACATGCATGCTCCCGCAAAATGCCGGGGCTACGCGGCATATTCGCTAAAATGACAATCAAGGTGTCAATCTATAAATTGACAACCACGGTGTCAATTAGAGAAGCTGCGCTGCGAAAGGGAATGGAGGCGATGGCGTCGGCGCGGCACAGGACCGGGGCGGCCGCAAGGACGGGAGCGGGCCCAATCGTTAGCAGCAAGGCCGAGGCGATCGCCGAGCTGATGCTCGAAGTGGCGCAGTGCTTCTTCAGGATCCGGGGCGTCGGCCAGAAGACGGGGCTCATCACCGGCTGGGGCGGCGGCGTCTTCGGCTTCATGCGAAGCCTTGCGCTCCTTGGTCCGCTGACCGTGCCGCAGATCGCCCAGATGCGGCCGACAAGCCGCCAGCGGATGCAGCGGCTGGCGGATGAGCTTGCCGCCGAGGGGCTGGTCAAATTCATCGACAACCCGAAGCACCGGCGCTCGAAGCTTGTCCAACTTACGCCCAAAGGCGATGCGCGCTACGGCGAGCTGAACATCCGGTTCCTGGTGATCGCCTCGACCATGGGCGTCACTCTCAGCGAAGCTGATATCCGCAAGACCACCGAGATCGTGCGGCAGCTCAGCGACGATATGAAAGCGCGGCCGGAGCGGCCTCGTAGCGCGCAACGCCGATAAAGGCTGAGACCACAGAGAAAGCCTTTCGGCCAACTCTTTCTTGTGGGAGTGGTCACCCCGCAACGCGAAACGGATTGACCACGCGTAAGCCCCGCTCGATCGTCATGCCGTGCCGCATATCCTCCGACCACAGCGTGTCGCAGCCGGCGTGAAGCGCCGAGGCGGCAATCATGGCGTCATAGGTGGAAAGTCTGTACCGTTCGGCGAGCTCCAATCCTTTCTCGTGGGTCTCGAGAGTGAGAGGATGAACGGTCAGCAGGCCGCGCAGCGTCGTCAGAAACGCGTTGGCGTCGGCCCAGGACATCTTCATCTTACGACGCGCGACATTGGCGAGTTCGTTGAGAACCTGCACGCTGATCGCGCCGCCGGCGGCGACGATCCTCTCCGCCCGATCAGCCTTCGCCGCATCGCCCGACGCGATGTAGACAAGGACATTCGTGTCGAAGAAACTAGCGGGCATTCGCCTCGTCCCTGTCGAATTTGAAATCGGGAGGAAGACGGCCGCGGAAGGCGCGAAGACGCCTCAACAGCTCCTCGCGCCCAGGCTTGCGCGCAACGCCGAACTGGCGGGCGTCGGCAATATGGATTTCAATCTCATCGCCTTCCTTAAGTTCAAGCGCTTCGACCACGGCGGCAGGAAGGCGTACGGCGAGACTGTTTCCCCATTTGGCGACTTGCATGCCACTCTCCTTTAATGATATACATCATGACAAATGTATATCCTATAGAGAGGACGGTCAAGGAATCATCCGTCGATGATCGGCGGGATCGACGAAACGGCGCCGGATTTTCAGCTCTGCACGATCCGGTCGTCGTCGGCGCGCTCATTCGCCGTGGCAGGTTCCTCGCGGCGGAGCGCTGCGACGAAAAAAAGAAACGGGCGCTAGCCGGCGCGGCGTCGGATGAAAGCTTATCCGTGCGACAAGGGTAGCGGATCAGGCCCCGGCGTTCGCCTCGCCCTTCTTCTCTGCCTGGGTGTCGCTGCGCTCGGCGATGCGCGCCGACTTGCCGCGGC
Source organism: Roseiarcus sp. (assembly GCA_035308145.1). Taxonomy (GTDB): domain Bacteria; phylum Pseudomonadota; class Alphaproteobacteria; order Rhizobiales; family Beijerinckiaceae; genus Roseiarcus. The sequence continues at coordinate 801 of DATGHD010000208.1, read as the reverse complement.
GGTCGCGCAGATAGTACAGCTTGGCGCGGCGCACCTTGCCGCGGCGCAGGACCTTCACCGAATCGATCATCGGCGAGTAGACCGGGAAGACGCGCTCGACGCCCTCGCCGTAGGAAATCTTTCGCACCGTGAAGCTTTCGTTGAGGCCGCCGCCGTTGCGGGCGATGCAGACGCCTTCATAAGCCTGCACGCGCGTGCGCTCGCCTTCCTTGACCTTCACATTGACGACGACCGTGTCGCCGGGCTGGAAGTCGGGAATCTTGCTGACGGCGGCGAGTTTCGCGACCTGCTCGGCCTCCAGCTTCTCGATGACGTTCATTGATCTTCTCCATGCCGTGACGCCGATCGTCTCAAATTTCGAAGAGCGTTCGGCGAAGCGCTTCGGCGCGCTGTTTTCAGTTGAGGCGCGGCTCATACACGAGGGGCGCGGTGATGTCGAGGCGGCGGCCCGGTGAAGCGGCGCCCGGCCTTTACCTGTTGAGGCGGCGTCGCGCCCGGCCGATGAAGCAGCGTCAGGAGCGGGGCAAAGCATCTATATAATGCAGCGATATAAGCCTGTTATCTTCGTTTGATCACGCGACAGGTCATCGCGGGATGACCAGGACGTGATCGGCCAGCGAAGGCCGGCGTCTTGCCACAATAATGCCCGAGGCTATTTTGCCTCGCCGATCGAACGCCTCCATCCTCCGAAACGCAATTTTTGATAAGGAGCGACCGTGAACGCCGCCCGAAACCTTGCGCCTCATTCCGCTCGGCGCCTCATCTTCGCGCTCGTCTTGGCGATCGCCGCCGCCGCGGGGT
>DATGHD010000207.1:0-3692 GCA_035308145.1 Roseiarcus sp. | reverse complement strand
CGTTATAGCTCCGGCTCTCACTCCATCCCGCCGTAGAGCGGCGAGCGGACGATATTTTTGACCCACAGCGCCCGCGCGCCGACCGCGCCCATGGCGAGGATCAAACTGGCCGCGCTGAGCAGAATGACCTTCTGCGTGACGCCGGCGACTGACGCTTCAGCGCTCGCCGCTCGGTCAACCTTCTTCGGAGGCGTCAGGTTGGCGGACGGCGCATCGGAACGCACGCTGGCGGAGTAGACATAGGCTTGGTTGTCGGCTGTTGTCGCAGACAAACTGACAGGGCTCAAAGCGAGGAGGACGCCCATCGCCCCTAATAGAAGTAGCCCACGCATCGTGGCTTCTCCCGGGATTGGGGCCTGAAAAGGCCTTTGCTAAAGCGGTTAATACGCCTTTACCCGGATACGCGATGTGGCCTTCGCCACTTGTCGCGCCTCTTTTAGCCGGCCCTCGTGAATCCGTCGGCGCTCCAATCCTCGCTGCCGACGCCATGGTGGACGAAGAAGAGGCCGTCAGGATCGTATTTGTCCTTTACCGCCCGAAGCTTGGGATAATTTGCGCCCCAAAAGGCCTCACGCCAGTTCGCTTCGAAGAAATTACCTTCCCAAACATACGATCCGACATTCGGCGTGAGCTTTCTGAGCTCAGCCATCGCCTTGCCGATCGCGTCGGCATGTCGCCTCGCGAGCGCCACATCCGGTTCATGCCCGGCGACGCCCGGATAGGCCGGCGGCCCGTCCGCGGCGATGATCGCCAAGGCAAAGGCGTCGAACGCTAGCGGATTCATGGCCGTGTCCTTGGCCGCCTCGATGGCTTCCGGCGGCGCGCCGGCGAGACCCTTGTTGAGGTGAAGCGACGCGCCCCAATGCTTGGCGGCCGCGAAAAGCGCATCGGCGAAAGCCTCGCGTTGATCGGCGTTCAGGAGCGAGGCGGGCAGCCAGGTCGATTGGTACGCATGCAGGACCTGCCCCGTCTCGCCAAGATTGCCGGCCCAGAAAATATTCGAGAAAGGCGCGCCGGGGCGATCGTCCGCGAGCACGACGCCTGGAAGCAGCCTGAGCACCAGGGGATCCCAAAAATGCCGCGCCGGCAGGGCATGAATCTGCGGGGCTGACGCAACGGTGAAATCTTGGGGCGAGGCGGCCACCCAATCGAAGAAGGGGCGCCAGGCCGCCTCCGCCTGCTCACGGCCGAGCCCTTGAAACACCATCGAGATCGCGACCACGCCGTCGCGAAAGCCGATCTGTTCGCCCCAATGCGGGTTGAACAGCGCCTCGCCATAAAATTCGACGACCTTGCCGATCAGCCGACGGTACGACGCGTCCGAGGACGCCTTGATTGTCGCGAAAGCGCCGCCGAAGAAATCGGGAAGCTCATGGGTGCGCAAGGTGACTTTCGTCACGACGCCAAGCGCGCCGCCGCCGCCCTTGATTGCCCAGAAGAGGTCGGGATTCGTGCAAGGATTGGCGATCCTCACCTCGCCATCGGCGGTGACGATTTCCACCTCCAACAGGCTCGCGGCGGCCATGCCATAGGCTTTCGAGAAACTGCCAAAGCCGCCGCCGAGGATCAGGCCGACGACGCCGACCGTCATGCATCCGCCGCCTTGCGCGTAACGGCCGGTCTTGGTCGTGACTTCATTGTAGACTTGTCCCCACAACGCGCCCGCTTCGATGGTAACGGCCGGCGACGGCGCGCGTCCCTCGCATCCCGAGGCTGCAAAGGCGTCATGGACCGCAATCGCGTTCATCTTGCGCGTCCAGATCAACAAGGAATCGGCTGCGTTCGATTGGCCATAGTAACTATGGCCGCCGCCTTTCACGACGAGACGCAGATTGTTCCGCCTCGCAAAATTGACGGCGGCGACGACGTCGTTGGTCGTCTCGGCGGCGATAGCGTAGACGCTCGGCGCCGAGGTCCAGGCGTCGACCCAGCCGAGGGTCTGCGTCAGGCCGACCTCGTCGCCGAGATAGTAGGGATTCTTGAGCTCCTTGAAGACCTCAGCGCAGGTTGCGTCCGACGGCGCGGCGACGCAGGCGGCGAGCGGCGATTGTACTTTGATCAGCCGTCCGCCAACGTCTTGTCTGAGCCGATCCCATTCAGCCTCCGACGGCCAGGCCGGATCGCCGGGGCGGGTGCGGGAATGCGGCGGCGTCGAGGCGGCGGCCGGCGAAAGCGCCGCTCGAAAGAGGTCGCCCGCCAAGGGCAGGCTCATGACGGTCTGTAAAAGACGTCTTCGGTTCATTTTCGGCCCCTGACCCAAGCGCTGTGCCGATCCCGCGCCAGCGCCGCTGTGATCGGCAGGGCGGACTTAAGAATACAAATTGCCACCGCGCCGGAATCAAGGCGGCCAGGCAAGCGCCCGCTCGGCGTCTCGGCGAAATTCGTTCATCGGCTTGGCCTCCGCGGAGCTCGTCGTTCCGATCTTTATCAAGCCTATGTGTCGGGTTTTGCACGAGCCGAGAGCGAGCTCGAATTTATAGCTTGCTATAACTGCGAGCTCATGTCATAGTTAGCTATGATAGCGGCCGGAGACAGGAGCCAAGCAATGTCTCGAATTCTCAAAACCTGCCACCTCATCGGTCTGACGCTGTTCCTCGGCAGCATCTTGGGTCACATCGTCGCCGGCGTCGCCGGCGGGGCGCCGGGGACGCCCAGCTTCCTCTATGCGCGCGAACACATTGCTCTGGCGACGCAATTTCTGACCTTGCCCGGCTTGGCGCTGTCCGTTGTTTCAGGAATTGCGCTTGCGGTCGTTTCGCGAGCATCGCCGCTTCGCCATCCGTGGCTTGCCGCGAAAATCGTCCTGACCCTCGTCATCCTAGCCAATTCCGCCCTCTTCCTTGCGCCCGCGCCCTGGCCGGCGCGATCGCCCTGTCAAAAGAGGACGTGAACGCCACCGCGGAGATTCTTGGCGCTTTGCGCGTCGAGCAATTCGCCGGAGCGGTGAATATCCTGCTCATTCTGATGATCGTCCTTTTGGGCGTGTTCAAGCCGCGGCTACAATGGCGTGGCCAAGGCGCGGCCAAAGTCCTTTCGACCTCAACCGGCGCGCGGAGTCGATGACCTGGATGATTTGATGACGAAGGGGCCGGGCAAGAAGGCGCCGTGGGAGTACAAGCGCGAGGAGAGCTTAGGCTATCTCGTCAATCTCCTCGGGCGCGTCTTGGCGCGCGCGCTCGAGCGCCGGCTCGTCAAGCACAAAGTGCCGCTCGGGCAATTCCCCTTGCTGCTCACCCTTTGGGACGAGGAGAATCTCACCCAGTCGGAAATCGCCCGGCGCCTCGGCATCGAGCAGCCGACAGTCGCCAACACCTTGCGCCGGATGGAGCGGGACGGCTTGGTGAAGACCGAGCCTGACCCCGCCCATCGACGTCAGGTTCTGATCAAGCTGACCGAGAACGGCCGCAAGCTCGAACGGCCGTTGAAGTTGGAGGCCCTGGCGGTCAACCAGGCCGCGTCGGCGAAGATGTCCGCCGCTGAAGTTGAGGCGTTTCGCCGGACGATTGGCGTACTTTTGCGAAGCTTGGAGGAGCGGGAGGGCGCTTAGTTCCCGTCATTTAAGAGCGAAGCGAAGCAATCTTAGGAATCGAATCGCGGCGGTTCCTGGATGGCTTCCTCGCTTCGCTCCTCGCGATGACGATTTGGCTATATCCCGCTACCCGCCGCAGCGGTTGCGATCCAGCTCACCGCTT
>DATGHD010000206.1:0-21790 GCA_035308145.1 Roseiarcus sp. | reverse complement strand
CTCGACATCCGTCTCGATAGGAGGGTCTCGATGGTGAGCATCGAATTTCTGATCACGTCGCTGATCGTCGTCCTCTCGCCCGGAACTGGCGTTCTTTTCACGCTCGCCGCCGGCCTCTCGCGGGGGTCTCGCGCGAGCGTCGTTGCGGCTTTCGGTTGCACGATTGGCATTGTCCCGCATATGGCCGCGGCCATATTGGGATTATCGGCGCTGTTGCATACGAGCGCGCTCGCCTTTCAGACCTTCAAATATCTGGGGGTCGCCTATCTTCTCTACATGGCGTGGAACACATTACGCGAGCGAGGCGCGCTGAAGGTCGAAAAGCAAGTTGGCGCGCGTTCGGCGCTCGAAGTGACCGTGACCGCGATTCTGATCAATATCCTCAATCCGAAGCTGTCGATTTTCTTCCTTGCGTTCCTGCCGCAATTCGTCAGCGCCGGCGAAGCCCATCCGTTGGCGCGCATGCTCGAGCTCAGCGCTGTCTTTATGCTCATGACCTTCGTCGTCTTCGTCGGCTACGGCTTATTTGCCGCAGCGATACGCGATCACGTCATCTCGCGCCCGCGCGTGCTGACCTGGATGCGTCGAACTTTTGCGGGCGCCTTTGTCGCGCTTGGCGCCAAGCTCGCCTTCGCCGATCGATAAGCCCGTATCCTTTCGCCCGGCCCTAGCGACTTATCCAATTGGCAAAAGCGCTTCTTTTTTCGGAAGTTGCTGGGCCGCCTTCGTCCCGAGCATTTTCGACATTGAAAGAATCGGCGAACTTGTCTATATTTACGTTCTCTCCTCCAGCAGGCGCTTCCTGCGGCCGACGGGTGACGAAGTCGCCTAGATTTTAATGGCCGAGCGAAGCGGCGCTCTCCTCAAAAGAGAGTTTCCGCCCGTCTGCTCTCCCACCGCTTCCATCGGCGCTTATCGGCGTCCGATGTCTAAGGAAATCCCTATGCGGGAAATCAAACTCCAAGACCTGAAACAAAAATCGCCGACCGAACTCCTGGCCTTCGCCGAGGAGAACGAGGTCGAAAACGCTTCGATCATGCGCAAACAGGAATTGATGTTTGCGATCTTAAAGCAGCTCGCCAGCGTCGAAGTCGAAATCATCGGCGAGGGCGTCGTCGAGATTTTGCAGGACGGCTTCGGCTTCTTGCGCTCGCCGGACGCCAATTATCTCCCCGGCCCGGACGACATTTACGTCTCGCCTTCGCAAATCCGACGCCTCAGCCTGAGAACCGGCGACACCATTGAGGGGGTCATTCGCAGCCCGAAAGAGGGTGAGCGCTATTTTGCGCTTCTGAAAGTGAACTCGATCAATTTCGAGGACCCGGAAAAGACGCGCCACAAAGTTCCCTTCGATAATCTGACGCCGCTCTATCCTGACGAACGCCTTAAGCTCGAGATCGACGATCCGACCAAAAAGGACCTGTCGTCGCGCGTCATCGACATCGTCTCGCCGATCGGCAAAGGCCAGCGCGCGCTCATCGTCGCGCCGCCGCGCACCGGCAAGACCGTGCTCCTCCAGAACATCGCCCAGTCGGTCACCGCCAATCATCCCGAATGCTACCTCATCGTCCTGCTCATCGACGAGCGGCCGGAGGAAGTCACCGACATGCAGCGCTCGGTGAAGGGCGAGGTCGTCTCCTCCACCTTCGACGAGCCGGCGGTGCGCCATGTGCAAGTCGCCGAAATGGTGATCGAGAAGGCCAAGCGCCTCGTCGAGCATGGCCGCGATGTGGTGATCTTGCTTGATTCGATCACCCGCCTCGGCCGCGCCTACAACACCGTCGTCCCTTCGTCTGGCAAGGTGCTGACCGGCGGCGTCGACGCCAATGCGCTGCAGCGGCCGAAGCGCTTCTTTGGCGCGGCGCGCAACATCGAGGAAGGCGGCTCGTTGACCATCATCGCCACGGCGCTGATCGACACCGGCTCGCGCATGGACGAAGTGATTTTCGAAGAGTTCAAGGGCACCGGCAATTCAGAAATCATCCTCGACCGCAAGGTTGCTGACAAGCGCACATTCCCCTCGATGGACATCACGCGCTCCGGCACCCGCAAAGAGGAGTTGCTGGTGCCGCCGGACATCTTGAAGAAGATGTACGTGCTGCGCCGCATCCTCAATCCGATGGGGACGGTGGACGCGATCGAATTCCTGATCGGCAAATTGCGCGAGACCAAGAACAACGCGGCGTTCTTCGAATCGATGAACACTTAAGCGCGAGCGGTTCGAGGCGAGAACCGAGGCGCGCGTTTGCGCTGTCAGATGTTGGCTTTAGCGCGTCGGCCTCAAGCCGCCGGGCGTATCAATAGCTAGGCGCCGCGCCGAAGCGCCTGTAAGAGAGGCGCCCGGCCCTTTAAGGCCGCCTAACCGCCGTTCCCGCCAATGGAATCCCGCGCCGAGACCCTCGCCGAATTGCGCGTCGACATCGATCGGATCGATGCGGCGATGCACGAGCTGTTGATCGAGCGCGGCGAGATCATCAACCGGCTGATCGCCATCAAGGCGCGCCAGGGCGGCGGCTCCGCCTTTCGCCCGGCGCGCGAGGCCCAGATGATGCGCGCGCTCGCTGAGCGTCACCGGGGTCTTCTGCCGCTCGATACGGTCGAAGGCGTGTGGCGGGTGATCATTTCGACTTTCACCTATGTCCAGGCCCCCTATTCGGTCCATGCCGACATGTCGCGCGGCGACGCCGCGATGCGGGATTCGGCGCGTTTCCACTTCGGCTTCACCGTCCCCTGCGTTCCCCATCACGGGGCCGCCGGCGTCATCGACGCGGTGGCGAAGGCCGCCGGCGATCTCGGCCTTTTCGCGCTTGATGGCGGCGCGGCGGCGGGCGCCTGGTGGACGCGGCTCATTCCAGCCACTGCGCCCAAAATCATTGCGCGGCTGCCCCTGGTCGAGCGGCCGGACCATCCGGCCGGCATGCCGGCCTTCGTCCTCGCCAAGCCGCTCGCCGACGGCGCGGCGCGGGACGTGGTGATCGAGGCGGCCACGCTCGACCGCTGGCGCGGCGACTATCCGGCGGCGCTCGCCGAGCTCGGCGCAGAAATCATCGGCAACGCCGCCGACGGCATGGGCCTGTCGCTCTTGATCGCCCGGCCGGGCTCGACGGCGGCCGAAACATTGGCCGGGGTGTTGCGCCGCGCCGGGGCGGGCGATCTTCGCCTCGCCGAGGTTGGCGCTCATGCGGCCCGATTCGACTTTTCCGCGGCGCGCTGAAACTGATCCGGAGTTCGTTTTTCCATGTCCGCCCTGAAGCAATCGCGACCGATCCCGCGCCCGAGCGTCATGGAGATCGAGGCCTATGTCCCGGGAAAGAGCGCCGCGCCAGGCGCGGCCAAGGTCTTCAAACTGTCGTCCAACGAGACGCCGCTCGGCCCCTCGCCTCGCGCGGTCGAAGCCTTTCGCGCCAACGCCGATTCCCTCGCTCTTTATCCGGAAGGCTCGGCCGCAGCCTTGCGCGTGGCGATCGGCAAGCGCTACGGCCTTGATCCTTCCCATATCATTTGCGGCAATGGCTCGGACGATCTCCTGTCGCTGATCGCCCATGCCTATCTCGGGCACGGCGACGAAGGCCTCTATACGCAGCACGGATTCCTCGAATATCCGATCGCGATCCGCGCGGCCGGCGCAGTCGCCGTCGTTGCGCAGGAGAAAAACTTCACCGCCGACGTCGATCATCTGCTCGGCAAGGTCACTGCGCGGACCAAGGTCGTTTTTCTCGCCAATCCTAATAATCCGACCGGCACGTACCTGCCTTTCGCCGAGGTCAAGCGCCTGCACGCCGGCTTGCCGCCGCATGCGTTGCTCGTGCTCGATGCGGCCTATGCCGAATATGTCTGGCGCAACGACTACGCTGCGGGAATCGAGCTTGTGGCGGAAAGCGAGAATGTGGTGATGACCCGCACCTTCTCGAAAATCTACGGCCTCGCCAATTTGAGGCTCGGCTGGGCCTATGGGCCGGCGCATGTGATCGACGCCGTCAATCGCATTCGCGCGCCTTTCAACGTCAACGGCGCGGCGATCGAGGCGGGCGTGGCGGCGCTTGGCGACCAGGCCCATCTCGACCGAGCGGTCGCCCACAATAATCGCTGGCTGCCCTGGCTGACCAAGGAAATCGAAAGCCTCGGCGTCAAGGTGACGCCCAGCGTCGGAAATTTTCTCTTGCTGCACTTTCCAGAGAAGGACCGCCACACTGCGAAAGCCGCCGACGCTTTTCTGACCTCGCGCGGCTTCGTGCTGCGCGCCGTTGCGGCCTACGGCCTGCCGCACTGTCTCAGGATGACGATTGGGACCGAGGAGGCCAACAGGGGCGTCGTCGCGGCGCTCGCCGAATTCATGGGGAAGGCGGGTGGCTGAGCTCGGTCCCGCTCTAGCCAAGCCGCTCGTTCATCGCCTCACGGTGATCGGGCTTGGCCTGATCGGCTCTTCGATCGTTCGGGCGGCGCGGCGCATGAACGCCGCCGCGATCATCGTCGGCGCCGACGGCGACGCGAAGGTGCGCAGGCGGGTCGAAGAGCTAAGGATCGTCAACGAGGTCGCATCGAGCCTCGCTGATTCTGTGCGCGACGCCGATCTCGTTATTTCGTGCGTGCCGGTTGGCGCCAACGCCGCGGTCGCCGAAGCGATCGCGCCGCATTTGAAAGAGGGGGCGATCGTCTCCGACGTCGGCTCGGTCAAATCCGCGGTGATCGCGGCGCTGGCGCCGCATCTGCCGCGTGGCGTTCACCTTGTGCCGGCTCATCCCGTCGCCGGCACCGAATATTCCGGCCCTGACGCCGGCTTTGCGACGCTGTTTCGGCGGCGCTGGTGCATCATCACCCCGCCAGACGGCGCCGACGGAGCGGCGGTCGCTTGCGTCAAAGCCTTCTGGGAGGCCTTTGGCTCGAATGTCGAGATCATGAGCGCCGCGCACCATGATCTGGTGCTGGCCATCACCAGCCATATTCCGCACCTTATCGCCTATAATATTGTCGGCACAGCCGCCGATCTCGAAGAGGTGACGAGCGCCGAAGTCATCAAATTTTCGGCCGGCGGCTTTCGCGACTTCACCCGCATCGCCGCCTCCGATCCGACGATGTGGCGCGACGTGTTCTTGAACAACAAGGAGGCGGTGCTCGAAGTGCTCGGCAGATTCAACGAGGACCTTGCCGCGTTGCAGCGCATGATCCGCTGGGGCGAGGGCGATAAATTGTTTGATCTCTTCGCGCGCACCCGCGCCATCCGCCGCGGCATCATCGAGCAAGGTCAGGAGACGGCGGCGCCGGACTTCGGACGCCGGACAGGCGAGAACGGCGCCGATGGGCAATGACGGAGCGAGCCAAACGATTGACAGCATGGCGTCGCCCTCACCCCAGCCCGCAAGCGGGAGAAGGCGAGCGACGCGCGCTTGGATCAACGTCGGCGAACATCGCGCGATGCCGGGCGAATCCCTTCTCCCGCTTGCGGGAGAAGGTGGCGCGAAGCGCCGGATGAGGGTAAGCCGCGAAGCCCTGCTTGACGGCGAGGGATTGATTGCGGCGTCCGAAAGCGATCTCTGGGTGTTCGGTTACGGCTCCTTGATGTGGCGGCCGGGCTTCGTCTATGCCGAACGGCAGAGCGGCCTGTTGCGCGGCTACCGGCGCAGCCTCTGCATCTATTCTTACATCCATCGCGGCACGCCTGAGCGGCCGGGCCTCGTCCTCGGCCTCGACCGCGGCGGCGCCTGCCACGGCGCAGCCTTCAGAGTCGAGGCGGCGCAGCGGGAGGCGACTCTTCGCTACCTTCGCGAGCGCGAGCAGGTGACGTCCGTGTACCACGAGCGGATCGTCCGCGTTCTTTTGCCGGAAGGCGCTATGGTCGCCGCGCTGACCTATGTCGCCGACCGCAAGCATCCGCAATACGCCGGCTTACTCGACCGCTCCGAGCTCCTGCGCCTCACCGCCCATGCAAAAGGCCGTTCAGGCCGCAATGCCGATTATGTTCTGAACACGGTCGCGCATTTGGAGGAGGTCGGAATCAAAGATCCGACGCTCGAATGGCTCGCCGATCAGCTCCGGCGCATGTAGTCCAGGTTCGCCCTGAGATCGCCAATCAACGCCACGCGCTCGGCCCGCGAGGCCGCGAGAAGGTGGACATGGAATTCGACGCTGGGGTCGAATATGCCGCCTCCCTCCATGGCTTCGCCGAAAACAAGATCGGGTAGGGAGCCGGTGTCGGCGATGAAGGCGATCCGGCGCTCGCCGGTCGCCGCGACGGTCGCGGCGATCAGAACGGCGTGATCATAGGTCGGGCAAGCGTTGCGGTCGTAGACGGAGAAAATATAACGGCGGCCGGAAGCGCCGCGCCACTGGCGGAATCTTTCGGCAAGGTCGCCGCCGGCTAACGCCGCGAGGCGCCCATCATCGCTGCGCGGCGCCGCCGCCGCCGTATGGGTGGTAGACGGCCGATCAGGCAGGACGCCCGCGTGTTCAAGCTCAAGTCGGTCCAGGAGCGCGCGCATTTTAAAGAAGTCTCAAAAGAGAAGGTCGAGAACAAAACTAGAACAAAGCGCCCCGTGCGTCAACCGTCAAGCGGCTGATTCGCTCTCAAATTTGCGCGCGAGCTCCGGCGAAATAGCGGAAATATCGAGTCAAATTTGCGCCGACGCGAGCTTCAAGGCGAGGGAGGCGTCCTTGGCGAGCGCCTCGGCGTTCAGCCTCGCGCAGGCTGTTTCGATCGAGTCCTGCAGCTTGGCGAGAAAGGCGTCACGTTCGAGGCCCGGGGGGATCACAGGCAGATATTCGATGATCGCGACGCCGGGCCGCCGCGTAAAGCCGCGCCGGCCCCAATAGAGGCCGGTGTTGAGCGCAACCGGCAGGCAGGGCGCGCCGGAATCGGCGTAGAGGTGGAAGACGCCTTGCTTATATTGCGGCGGCGCGCCCGGCGCGCGGCGTGTTCCTTCGGGAAAGATGAAGATTTGCCGGCCGGATCTGAGGACCTTCGTGGCGCGCTCGCCGAGCACCGCCAAAGCGCTTCGCCCTCGCGCGCGGTCGATGCTGATCTGCTCCGCACCCCAGAGATACCAGCCGAAAAAGGGGATGTACGTAAGTTCGCGCTTGAGCACGTAAGCAAAGTCAGGCGCGCGCTTCAGGAGCGAGAAGGTCTCGAGAAACGACTGGTGCTTCGAGGCGATGATATAGCCGCCCTGGGGGATATTCTCGACGCCGCGGAACTCGATCGTCAGTCCGCATATATGCTTCAACAGCCAAAGCGAGCATGCGCCCCAGAGCCGCCCCATGAAGAAGACCGCGTGGCGGCCCATCAGCACCGACGGCAAGCCGATGATCATCAAGACGACGAGGGTCGCGTAGAAGAGGACATTGAAGACGAGAGAGCGCAGGCCGAGCATGGTCCGACAATCGCGCAAAGCCGCGACCAAGAAAAGACGGCGGGAGGCTCAGAGCATCTGGCGCAGATGCCGAAAGACGATCAGCCGCGATACGAGGCCGGTCAAGAAGCCGACCGCGACAGCGATCGCGAGAATCGCGACATAGCCCCTCGCGCCTAACGCAAAGGCGCCGAACATGGCGACAATCTCCTCGCCGCCTGGCGAATTGCCGCCAAACGCCGAAAATGCGGTCGCCAGAAGAAAGAACAGCGCCGCGGCGACGCCGCCGAGAAGACCGCCTCTCAAGCCCAGCCGCAGAAAATGGTCCTGGAATTGCCGTGAGATGAAGCTGTCCGCCGCCCCGACAAAATGAAGCACTTCGATGATTTCGCGATTTCCCGCCATGGCGCCGCGGGTGGCGAATCCGATCGCCAGCATCATCGCCGACATCATCAGGATAAACAGCGCCAGAGCGAAGACGACGATCGCGTCGGCCATCGTATCGAGCCGCGACAGCCATAAAGAATGGTCGTCAAGACTGGCGTGCGGCGCTTGAGCGGCCAAGGCGTTGCGCAATGCGGCAAGATCGGCTGCGTCGCGGTCGCCCATCTTCACCACGATCAGCCTAGGGATCGGCAGTTGGCTGAGATCAAGCCCAGAGCCAAGCCATGGTTCGAGAAGACGCTCAGAATCCTGCTTCGAGAAAACTTGGACGCTGGCGACGCCGGTCGCGGCGCGAGCGACCGCGGCGGCTTTCTCGACCTCCGCGTCCGGGTCGCCGCCGTCGCCGGGTTTGATCTGAATCGTCACCTCGCGGGAGATTTCCGAACGCCACCCCTGCGACGCGCTCGCAACCAGAATCGCGCCGCCGGCGGTCAGACAGGAGAGGAAGGTCATGATCGCGATGACAAAGACAAGGGCGCGACCGGCGATCGAGCCGGCCGGCACGAGCGGCATATCGCGCTTCAGCGCCGCATCGCCCGCCGCGCCATCGCGGGGGCGTGTGACCGTTCCTTCCCGTTGTGCGGCGCTCACCACTGTTCCTGATCAAATATCTGTAGTCTTCCGCTGGCGATGACCAGGCGCCGCGCGTCCGCGAATTGATCCATCAGCGCGATGTCATGGGTCGCGATCACGACGGCGGTGCCGGATTTATGCAGCTCGACGAAAAGACGCAGCAGCCGACGCGCCAGGCTCGGATCGACATTGCCGGTCGGCTCGTCAGCGAGCAGCAGCTCCGGCCGGACGATCAGCGCCCTCGCGATCGCCGCGCGCTGCTTCTCTCCGCCCGAAAGGACGGGGGGAAGCGCATTCATGCGCTCGCCGAGGCCGACCCATCTCAAGAGCTCGACGACCTCCGCTCGGTAGTTCGCCTCGCTGCGGCCCATGACGCGTAAGGGGAGCGCGACATTCTCGTAAGTCGTCAGATGATCGAGAAGACGAAAATCCTGAAACACCACCCCGACGCGACGGCGAAGAGCGGTTATCGCATCCTTGTCGAGGCTCGCCGCATTGCGGCCAAACATTTTGATGAGGCCGCGGGTCGGCTTTAGCGACAACAGCATTAGTTTGAGCAGGGTGGTCTTGCCGGCGCCCGAGGGGCCGGTGAGAAATTGGAAGCTTTGCGCGTCGATCGCAAAGGTCAGGTCGCGCAAAACTTCGGGCCCCATTCCGTATCGCAACCCGACGTTTTCGAAATGGAGCAAGGTGGATTCTCGCTGCGGCCGATCCGAAAAGAGCGGAACCTCAATTTCCAGTCAAATTTACGATTGGTTGCCGGCGCAATCGGCCACGAAGGCTATTAACCGCTCCTTAACCATGACCGCGACCAAATGGCCCGACCAAAGCCTTACGCGGGGGCCAGCCTGATTCGCCATGTTCATCGTCTGCGAGACCTGCGGGCGCGCCTATCATAGCGACCGATCGGGCGCAGGCCAGCCCTCGCCCTGCCCCTATTGCGGGGAAAAAACCTCGCCAGCGACGACAAGATCGGCGCGCGGAATGAAACGCGCGCTTATCCCGCTCGCCGTCGTCATGATCGTCGCCGGAGGCATGAGCGCAGTGGCGGCGCGAAAGGCCGTAGTTCGAGTCGCCCCCTCGACCGCGCGGCTCTATGCGGCTGTCGGCCTTGCCGTTAATCTCCGCGGCTTGGCGCTTGAAGGGGTCCACGCGGCCCTTGACGAAGCGAACAACAAGCAGACTCTGACCATCGAGGGCGCCCTCGTCAATTTGCGAGACGAGACGGTGGAAACCCCGAATATCAGGATCGCCCTTCGCGATGCTCAGAAACGTGAAGTCTACGTCTGGACGGCGAAGGCCTTGAACGCCAAGCTTAGGCCCGGCGAGCGCGGCGCTTTCCGGACCAGGCTCGCCGCGCCGCCGAATGAAGCGAGTGACGTGATGGTGCGCTTCGCGTCGGCCTCGGAAGCGCCAATGCCAGTCGAGGACGGATTTTGAGCGGGGCGCGGCGCCTTCAGGTCCTCTACGACGAACAGGCGATCGCCCGGCGCACGCAAGCCCTTGCCGAGGAAATCGCAGCCGCCGATCCGAAGGATCTGCTGGTCGTCGCGATTCTCAAGGGCTCCTTCATGTTCGCGGCCGACCTTCTCCGCGCGCTCCATCGCGTCGGCCTCGAGCCGCATGTCGAGTTCATGCATCTTTCAAGCTATCGCGAGGCCACGGTCTCGTCGGGCGCGGTCAAGATACTCAAGGACATCGAATCTTCGGTGAGAGACCGCGACATCCTGCTGGTCGACGACATTCTCGAATCCGGCCGCACCTTGGCCTTCGCCAAGGATCTCTTGATGGCGCGCGGCGCCCGCCGGGTCATGATTTGCGCGATGCTGGAGAAGCCGGGGAAGCGCGCCGTTCAGATTTCCGCGGACTTCGTCGGATTCGTCTGTCCCGATGTGTTCGTCGTCGGCTATGGTATGGATGTCGCCCATTCCTATCGGCAATTGCCGTTCATTGGCCGGGTCGTCGCCAACGAGCGATGACGGGTTGGGCGCCGAGGCCCAATGTTTGAAAGCGTGTTTCAATCCTTCGACGATGTCGCCGACCCGAGCTTGGGGCGGAGGCGCGTCGAGAATTTGCGCGACGAATTGCGTCGGCGCGGTCTCGACGGCTTTCTCGTCCCGCGCGCCGACGAACACCAGAACGAATATGTGCCGCCTGGGGCCGAACGGTTGCGATGGCTCACCGGCTTTTCCGGATCGGCGGGTCTGGCGATTGTCCTTTTGGATCGCGCGGCGCTCTTCGTCGACGGGCGCTATACGTTGCAAGCGCCGGAGCAGGTCGACGCGAAGGTCTTCGAGTTTCGCCATGTGGTCGAAGACCCGCCGGCCGCGTGGATCGAGGCCCATCTCAAACGCGGCGGAAAGCTGGGGTACGATCCCTGGCTGACGACGCCTGAGGCAGTTGAGCGATGGGCGCGGGCGGCGAGCGCTGCGGGCGGCGAGCTTGTCGCGGTCGAGACCAATCCGATCGACGCGGTCTGGACCGATCGGCCGCCGCCGCCGCTTGGCGCCGTGACGATCCATAAGCATCGCTTCGCCGGTGAAAGCGCCCGGGCCAAAATCAAGCGGGCGCAAAAGGCGCTGAAGTCGGACGGGCTGATCGTCAGCGATGCTCATGACGTCGCTTGGCTGTTCAATATCCGTGGGCGCGATGTCGCCCATACGCCTCTCGCGCTCGCCTTCGCGTTTCTGCCGAAGGAAGGCCGGCCGAAGCTCTATATCGACGGGCGTAAGCTTTCCAATCGCGTCCGCGTCGCGCTTTCCGCGCTGGCGGATATCGGGGAAGAACGGCAGCTTCTCGCCGATCTGAGGGAGCTTGGGGCAAAGGGCGAGCGCCTTTCCTTCGATGCGGCGAGCGCGCCGGCGCGCTTGACCCAAGCGCTCGAAGCGGCGGGCGGCGGGGCCGAAGTCGCGGTGGGTCCGATCGCCGCCATGAAGGCCGCGAAAAACGAGGCCGAGCTTTCCGGCGCCCGCGCGGCGAATTTGCGCGACGGCGCGGCCGTCGCGCGGTTTCTCGCCTGGTTCGATTTGGCCGCGCCGAAAGGCGGCTTGACGGAGATCGCCGCGGCCGAAGCGCTCGAATCTTTCCGGCGCGACACCGGCCTCCTAAGGGACATTTCGTTTCCCTCGATCGCCGGCGCTGGCGCGAATTCCGCAATCCCCCACTATGGCGTCACGAAATCGTCCGATCGGGAGATCGCGCATGGGATCTTCTTGATCGACAGCGGCGGACAATACGAAGACGGAACCACCGACATCACGCGGACGATCGCGGTTGGCCGCCCGAGCCCCGAAATGCGCGACCGTTTCACGCGCGTGCTCAAAGGACATATTGCGATCGCGCGCGCCGTGTTTCCGAAAGGGGTCACGGGCGCGCAAATCGACGCTTTCGCGAGGAAGGCCTTGTGGGACGCCGGCCTTGATTTCGATCACGGCACCGGCCATGGAATCGGTTCGTACCTTTCCGTGCATGAGGGACCCCAGCGCATCGCCAAGACCGGCGCAACCGCGCTCGAGCCGGGCATGATCATCTCCAATGAGCCGGGCTACTACGCCGCCGGCCGCTATGGCATCCGCATCGAGAACCTTATTGTCGTTGAGGAACGGAAGATCGCCGGCGCCGAGCGAAAGATGCTGGGCTTCGAGACGATCTCACTGGCCCCGATTGACTTGCGCCTTGTCGAGCCGAGGCTCATGACCGCCGAGGAGCGCGCTTGGCTCGACGCCTATCACGCGCGCGTGCGAGGGGCGCTTTCCCCGCTGGTCGACGCCAAGACGAGGGGTTGGCTGATCCAGGCGACGCGTCGGCTTCGCGGCGATCGTCCGAAACGATGATCGCCAAGATGGGTCTTTGCTCAGGACAGTTTCGTCTCAGCGCGCCGGGCAAGTAGCCGCGGCGCGGCGATCCCCTAAACGCCGACAGGCTCAAGCGGCGCCGCGCGAGGCTCGCGCGCGCAACTTGCGCAAATGCGCGACGAGCCCAGCCGTCGAGCCGTCCAGCTTCGAAATATCGCTCGTCGCGTCCGAGACGAGCGGCGCCAGCCGCGAAGCAAGTTCCTTGCCCAGCTCCACGCCCCATTGATCGAAAGAATTGATGTCCCAGATCGCCCCTTCGACGAAGACTTTATGCTCGTAGAGCGCGATCAGACGGCCGAGCGTGCGCGGGGTCATCTTCGCGTAGAGGAAGGCGCTCGACGGCCGGCTTCCCGAGAACGTCTTGTGCGGCGCGAGCCGCTTGGCCTCGTCTGGCGAGAGCCCTAATGCCCGATTGATCGACTCAGCCTGAGCTTTTGTCCTGCCGCGCATCAACGCTTCCCCTTGCGCCAGGCAATTGGCGACCAGAAGGTCGTGATGATGCGCGTCGGCGTTGATCGGCTCTGCGGCGATCAGGAAATCGGTCGGGACAATCTCCGTTCCCTGATGCAGCAATTGGAAGAAGGCGTGCTGGCCATTGGTGCCGGGCTCGCCCCAGATCACGGCGCCGGTCGCAGTCGGCGTCGGCGCGCCGTCGAGGGTCACGCTCTTGCCGTTGCTCTCCATCTGTAATTGCTGGAGGTAAGCCGGAAAGCGGCTGAGCCGCTGATCGTAAGGGATGACCGCCTGGCTCGCGTGGCCAAGGATGTTTCGATTCCAGACGCTGATGAGGCCCATCAGGACTGGGATGTTCTCCGCCATGGGCGCGGCCCGGAAATGGTTGTCGATATCCTCGCCGCCGGCCAGGAATTCTTCGAACTGCTCCGGTCCAATCGCGATGACCAGCGGCAGGCCGATGCTCGACCAAACCGAATAGCGGCCGCCAACCCAATCCCAGAAGCCGAAGACGCGTCCAGCCTCGATTCCAAAGGCGGCGACTTTGTCGAGCTGCGTCGATACTGCGGCGAAATGGTCAGCAACCGCCTTTTCGCCGAGCGCGCCGGCGACCCAGGCCCTGGCGCTCGCCGCATTGGTCATCGTCTCTTGCGTGGTGAAGGTCTTGGACGAGACGATGAACAGCGTGCGCGATGGATCGAGGCCGCGCAAAGTGTCCGCCACGTCCGCACCGTCGACATTGGACACGAAGTGGCTGCGTAAGTGTGGCGCGGCGTAAGGCGAGAGCGCTTTCGTCGCCATCGCCGGTCCAAGGTCGGAACCGCCGATGCCGATGTTGACCACGTCGGTCATCGGCTGGCCGAGCGCGCCCCTAATCCTTCCCTCGCGGACGTCATTGGCGAATGCGGCGACTTTAGCCCGTTCGGCAAGGACGTCCGGCATCACGTCATGGCCCGAAACTATGACAGGCCGTCCGGAAAGATTGCGCAGCGCCGTATGCAGAACGGCGCGCCGCTCGGTCACGTTGATCAGATCGCCGCGAAACATTTTTTCGCGCTTTTCCTCGACATTGGCGGCTTTGGCCAGGGCGATCAATTCGGCAAGGACGCCTTTGGTGATCCGTTGCTTGGAATAGTCGAAGAGGAGATCGTCGAGCGTTACGTGCATGGAGGAAAAACGCTGCGGATCGGCGACGAAATCGTCCGCGACGCTGCTCGCGAGGACTTGTCGGCTTTCGGCGACGAGCGCCGCCAATCTCGCCGGATCAGTCATTTTGGCCTCCATTCCAAGAGCTGCCGCCCGACAGACTCTAGCAGCAAATAAGGCGAGATTTCACCGGCCGAGACCGGGCTGAGGGCCGGCCGAATCCGCTTCCTCTTTGCAAGGCGGCGCTCTATTGAGGCCCTCGCTCAACGAAAAACGCATCGGTCTATGCCGCCTCTGTTGCAATTGCGAGACATTCGCCTGGGCTTCGGAGGGGCTCCCTTGCTGCAGGGCGCTGATTTAAGCCTTTCGCCCGGCGAGAGGCTCGCCCTCGTCGGGCGGAACGGCTCGGGCAAATCAACGCTGTTGAAACTCGGGGCCGGCGAAATGGAGGCCGACGCCGGCGAGCGCTTCGTCCAACCGAACGCGCGCCTCGGCTACCTGCCGCAGGAGCCCGACCTTGCGGGATTTGGCGGCGTCCTTGACTACGTCCTGGCAGGCCTCGGCGAGGCCGACGATCCCCGCCGGGCGCGCGCCTTGCTCGGCGCGCTCGACATTGACCCGGCGGCTTCGCCCGCCTCGCTTTCCGGCGGCCAGGCGCGCCGCGCGGCGCTCGCGCGAACCTTGGCCTCCGACCCTGACATTCTGCTGCTCGACGAACCGACCAATCATCTCGACATCCGCGCGATCGAATGGCTGGAGGCGGAGCTTGGTCAATCGCGGGCCGCTCTGGTTGTTGTCAGCCACGACCGTCGGCTGCTCGCGAATCTGACGCGCGCCGTCGTGTGGCTGGATCGCGGCGCGACGCGGCGGCTAGACCAGGGCTTCTCGGCTTTCGAGGCGTGGCGCGACGCCGCGCTCTTTGACGAGGAGCGCGAAGGCCACAAGCTCGATCGGCGGATCGCGGCGGAGGAGGATTGGCTGCGTTACGGCGTCACGGCGCGGCGCAAACGCAACCAGAGGCGGGTCGACGAACTTCGCGCGCTGCGAGCCAAACGGCGCGTCGCGAGGCGGGCCCTGGGCGAGGCCAAAATGATTGCTTCCGACGCCCCGCTTTCCGGCAAGCTGGCGATCGAAGCGGAGAACGCGGCCAAGGCGTATGACGAGGCAAAACCGGTTGTCGCGGACTTCTCGATTCGCCTGTTGCGCGGCGACCGACTGGCGGTGGTCGGGCCGAACGGCGCCGGCAAGACGACTCTCATCAATCTCTTGACCGGCGCGCTCGAGCCCGATCGCGGTTCGGTTCGTCTTGGCGTCAATCTGGCCATCGCCAGCCTCGATCAACGTAGAGCCAGCCTCGAGCCGACGACGACCCTGGTCGAGGCTTTGACCGGCGGCGGCAGCGACTTCGTTATGGTCAACGGTCGGCGCAAACACGTTGTCGGTTATATGAGGGACTTTCTCTTTTCCGCCGATCAGGCCCGGACGCCAATCGGTCGTCTATCGGGCGGCGAACGCGGGCGGCTCATGTTGGCGCGGGCCTTCGCCCAGCCCTCCAATCTGCTGGCGCTCGATGAACCGACCAATGATCTCGACATCGAGACGCTCGACGTGCTGGAGGACTTGCTTGCCGACTATGCCGGCACGGTCATCCTTTCAAGCCATGACCGTGATTTTCTCGATCGCGTCGCTACCTCTGTCCTCGCCAGCGAAGGCGATGGGCGTTGGATCGAATATGCCGGCGGCTATTCGGACATGATCGCGCAGCGAGGCCTCCCGGCGCGGCCGGAGGAGAAAACGCCAAAGAGAGCGCCGCGGATGGAAACGCGATCCGCGTCGTCCAAGCGCCACCTGTCGTTCAAGGAGAAGCATGCGCTCGAAGTCTTGCCGGCGCGCATCGAAACTCTGCGCGGCGAACTTCAGAAGCTTGACTCGGCTCTCGCCGACCCGAATTTTCACGCACGGGACCCGAATGGCTTTGCCGACGCTTCGCAAAACTATGGGGCCAAACAGGAAGAATTGTCCCGCACTGAAGAAGAATGGCTGAATCTCGAAATCCTTCGCGAAGAAATCGAGGGATCGGCCTAACGCCGCGACGCTACCCAAGGGGAAGAACATGCGACAGGCTTGGCGCTGGTACGGACCGCGCGACAATGTCAGCCTTGACGACGTTCGACAGGCTGGCGCGACTGAGATCGTCAGCTCTCTGCACGATATTCCTCCCGGCGGCGAATGGACCAAAGCCGCCGTCGCCGAACGCAAGCGGATCATCGAAGAAGGGCCGCCGGGCCGCAGCCCCTTGCGCTGGGGCGTCGTCGAAAGCATCCCGGTTCCCGACGAGGTCAAGCGGTTCGGCAAGGCGGCGGTCCACGCGATCGACGGCTGGATCGCCAGCTTGGAGGCGGTCGCCGCCAATGGGATCAAGACGATCTGCTACAATTTCATGCCGGTCCTTGACTGGACGCGCACCGACCTCGACTGGCCCTTGCCCAATGGGGCGAAGGCGCTCCGCTTCGACCACGCGCGCCTTGCCGCCTATGATATCCATTTGCTGAGGCGACCTGGCGCCGCGGAGGATTATTCCGCGGAGATCAAAGCGCGCGCCAAATCAGTGGTCGATCGGCTGACGCAGAGCGAAGCGGACCAACTCGTCGCCAATATCGGCGCCGGTCTTCCCGGGACGACAACCGAACCTCTCGATACGGCGGGCATGCGCGAGAAGCTGGCGCAATATGGCAAGATCAGCGCGGAGGAGCTGCAACGCCATTTGATCGAGTTCCTCGAGCGCGTCGCACCGGCGGCCGAGGCGGCTGGCGTCAAGCTGACGCTCCACCCGGACGATCCGCCGCGGCCGTTGCTCGGCCTGCCGCGCATCGCCTCGACGGCGAAAGACTATTCTGCGCTCTTTGACGCCGCGCCGTCGCCCGCCAACGGCATGTGCTTCTGCACCGGATCCCTAGGCGTTTCGCCGGGCAACGATCTTCCGGCCATGGCCCGCCAATTTGCGCCGCGCATCTATTTCGCGCATCTGCGCTCGGTTCATCGCGAGGCGGACGGATCGTTCTATGAGAGCGATCATCTCGACGGCGATTTCGACATGATCGCGGTCTTACGCGAGCTCTTGGCGGAGGATCGCCGGCGGGCCGGCGATCAGAAGATACCGTTCCGCCCTGATCACGGTCACCAGATGCTCGACGATCTCGGAAAGAGGACCAATCCCGGCTATTCGGCGATCGGCCGTCTGAAGGGCCTCGCCGAATTACGCGGCGCCATCCGGGCGCTGGAGCGCGCCGCAACTTCCGATTAGGCGGCCAGCGCAGTCTCCACCAGCCGCGCCCAATAGCTCATGCCATAGGGCAGCGCCGCGTCGTTGAAGTCGTATTTCGGGTCGTGCAGGCCGGCGCTGTCGCCATTGCCGATCATGATGAAGGCGCCGGGCCGCGCTTCCAGCATGAAGGAGAAGTCTTCGGCGCCCATCACCGGCGGCATATCCGCGACGACCTTATCGTCGCCGGCGACTTTCTTTGCGACCCCGATGGCGAAATCGGTCTCGTCCGGATGATTGCGGGTGGCCGGATAATTGCGGCGATAGTCGATTTCCACGGCGACGCCCATGGCGGCGCCGACGTTCTTGACGATCTCCTTCACCCGGCGTTCGGCGAAATCGCGCGTGTCTTTCAAAAATGTGCGGACAGTGCCCATGAGCTGCGCGGTTTGCGGAATGACATTGTCGGTATTGCCGGCGTTGAAGCAGGTGACCGAGAGGACGCAAGAATCGACGGGGTCGACGCCGCGCGACACGATGGTCTGCAAGGCGGTAATGATCTGAACGCCGGCAATGATCGGATCGATGCAGCGATGCGGATAGGCGGCGTGGCCGCCGCGTCCCTCGATCGCGATCGTGAACGGGTCCGCCGCGGCCAGCAGCGGTCCTTTGCGGGTGGCGAAAGCGCCGACGGGGAGTTGCGGCATATTGTGCATGCCGAAGACCTGCGCGACGCCGAAACGCTCCATGAGCCCATCGTCGATCATCGCCTTGGCCCCGGCCCCTCCTTCCTCGGCCGGCTGAAAAATGACGACCGCCGAACCGGCGAAGTTGCGCGTCGCGGCCAGATAACGCGATGCGCCGAGCAGCATCGCGGTATGGCCGTCATGGCCGCAGGCGTGCATTTTTCCTTCGACCGTGGATTGGTACGGAAGGTTGGTCGTCTCATGGATCGGCAGGGCGTCCATATCCGCCCGCAGTCCGATCGTCTTCGAACTCTCGCCGAGGCGGCCGCGAATGACGCCGACGACGCCCGTGCGGCCGAGGCCGGTCGCCACCTCATCGCAGCCGAAGGCCTTTAATCGCTCCGCGACGAAGGCCGAGGTCCGATGAACGTCGTAGAGCAGTTCGGGGTGGCGATGAATGTCGCGCCGCCACTCTTTGGCGTCGGCCGCGAAGGCTTCAATGGCGGGATCGATCGGCATGGAACGGCTCCAATAGGGCTCGGAAGCGAGCAGGCGCCGGGCAAATCCTCAAGTCAACGCCTATTTGCGTTAGCGCCCCTTAGCGGCTGCGCCGGAGAAGGAAGACCGCTTGCTCGCCGATGAGGTTCTGGGTCCACCAAGGCAGATTGACCTGAAGCGGGCGGCCAAGATTATCGAGCGCCGCGCTGGTCTCGATCTGCGCTTGAACCTCGCGGGTCAGCAATACGAAGTCGCGAATCGTGCAAAAATGGATGTTCGGCGTGTCGTACCAGGCATGACTGAGGTTCTCGGTGACCGGCATTCGGCCTTTGAAGGCCAGTTGCGCCCGGATCCGCCAATGGCCGAAATTCGGAAAGGAAACGATCGCGCGCCGGCCGATGCGCAACATATGTTCGAGAACGACCCGCGGCTGGCGTGTCGCCTGGAGCGTCTGCGACAAAATGACGTAGTCGAAGGCGTCGTCCGGATAGTCGGCGAGATCTTTGTCGGCGTCGCCCTGAACGACGGAAAGGCCGTTGGCGACGCAGTCGTTGACGCCCTGCTGCGACAATTCGATGCCGCGCCCGTCGACCCCCCGGCGCTCGGCGAGCAGGCGCAGAAGCGCGCCGTCGCCGCAGCCGACGTCGAGCACGCGCGAGCCGGGCTCGACCATTTCGGCGACACGAACAAGATCGATGCGGGTTTGCGGCGCGGGCGTGGTCATGAGCGAGCGATGCCGCGGGTTCAGCGGCCAGATCGCGCTGCGGTGGGCAGGCCCCTCGCCCGCGCGGCCGCGTCAATAAACCCGCGGGTCGTGGCGAAAAGGTCCGGCTCCTCGAGCAGGAAGGCGTCATGACCTTTGTCGGTCTCGATCTCGACGAAGGACACCGAGGCGCCGCCCGCATTGAGCGCGTGGACGATCGCGCGGGAATCGGACGTCGGAAACAGCCAGTCGGACGTGAAAGAAACGACGCAGAACCGGGTCTTGGCGCCTTTAAACGCGCCCGCCAGGGCCCCGCCATAGTCGGCGGCAAGGTCGAAATAGTCCATGGCCCTGGTCATGAAGAGATAAGAGTTCGGATCGAAACGCTCGACGAAGATCGAACCTTGGTGGCGCAAATAGGATTCGATCTGAAAGTCGGCGTCGAAAGAGAAGGTGCGCTCCGCCCGGTTTTGCAATTTGCGGCCAAAGCGCCGCTGCAAGGCGCTCTCGGAGAGGTAGGTGATGTGAGCGGCCATCCGCGCCACCGCCAGGCCTTTGCCGGGGCTGACGCCCTCGGAGAGATAGCGCCCTCCTCGCCAATCGGGATCGGCCATGATCGCTTGGCGGCCGACCTCGTGAAAGGCGATGTTCTGGGCGGAATGCTTGGCCGCGGCGGCGATCGGCAAAGCGCTGAAGACGCGCTCGGGATAGCTTGCCGCCCATTGCAGGACCTGCATGCCGCCCATTGAGCCGCCGGCGACGCAGAAGAGAGAGTCGATGCCGAGGTGGTCGATGAGCATGGCCTGCGCGCGAACCATATCGGCGATGGTGACGACGGGCAGGTCGAGGCCGTAGGGACGGCCGGTCGCTGGATTGATCGAGGCTGGTCCGGTTGTTCCCATACAACCGCCAACGACATTGGCGCAGATGACAAAGAAGCGATCGGTGTCGATCGGTTTGCCGCGGCCAACCATCGTCTCCCACCAGCCGCCCTTGCCGGTCACGGGATTGACGTTGGCCGCGTGTTGATCGCCGGTCAAAGCGTGGCAGATGAGAAAGGCGTTGGATTTGGCGGCGTTGAGCGCGCCGTAGGTCTGATAGGCGATGGTCAGCGGCGCGAGATTGACGCCAGCCTCCATCGTCAGCGGGCGGTCAGCGCCAAAGCGTACGACGAGACTGTTTGGCGTGTCGGCTTCCAACGTGCTGCCGACCAAATTGGGCCTTGGGCCTCCCACGCGTCGCTCCTAGCCTGTTCGGTCTGTCGAACGGTCCGTTTGATATACGGAATGGGATCGAGGTTCAAGCGTCAAATTGGGATCAGCCCAAGACGCGCGGGTGCTCCCGATGGCCAGTCTTAAGAAAGCATTGGGCATCACGCCAAGCTTTCCGCGGCCAATAACCTTCGCGAGGCATTGTCCCGTTAGCATGGATCAAAGGTGTCGAAGGGTCGCGTCGTGTCATGATCGCCGGGTGGTTCGAACGCGCCGCCACGCCGCCGGACGAGGCGTTGTTGGGCGGGGTCGAGCGCGAGTTTTCGGGAGCCAAGCCCCGGCGCGGCCGAGTCTGGCGCGGGTCGTTGGCGGGCGGCTTGGCTTTGGCGGCAATCATCGGCCTTTTCCATGCGCAAGACCTGCGTCGGGCGGCCGAGTCTGAGACGGGCGAAGCCCCTCTGCTCGCAAGCGCCTTTCATCGGAAAGATGATTTGCCGCCGCTGATGACGCTCCGAAAATTGGATGGCCGCGACGCAAACTATGAGGCGCGCCTTCGCGAGAGCGACGGCGAGCGGCAGGACACAATCACTGTCGGCGCGCCGCAGTCTGATCAGGCCTTTTTCCGAGCGACGGCGCATGTGATGGGCTCGGAAGCGCAGAGCGCCGATCTTTTCGTCGAACTCGCCAGGGAAGCGGCGGCGATGGGCCTTGCGATCAATCGAGCCTCGGCCGCTCAACCCTACGCCTCGGCGCGGGGCCAATTGTTGATCTCCGATCTCATCGTCGAGGGGGCCGCGCGCCGAGATTGCATCGGGTTTCGCTTGGCGAGCGATGGGCGCGTGGACATTTCCGGGATGGCTTGCGGAGCGGCGGGCAAGCCGATCGAGCGGCAGACACTCGATTGCTTTCTCGAGCGCTTGCGCGCGACGCCGGCCGGCGTCGCCAAAGGCCTCGACAAGGCGCTTGGAAGCGAGCCTGCAGAACGCTCGGCCTGCTCGCGCTAAGCGCCGGTCAGGCGCGCTCGAGTTCAGCGACGATCGCATCGCCCATTTGCGAGGTCGAAATGACGACGCTCCCAGGCGCCTGAATGTCGACGGTGCGCAGGCCAGCGCTGAGCGCCTTGGCGATCGCCGCATCGAGCTTGTCGGCGGCCTCGTTCATGCCGAAGGAATAGCGCAGCGCCATGCCGAAGGAGCCGATCATGGCGATCGGATTGGCGAGGCCTTTGCCGGCGATATCGGGCGCTGAGCCGTGGACCGGCTCATAAAGCGCTTTCCTCTTACCGGTCCTGGGATTGGTTTCGCCGAGCGAAGCCGAGGGCAACATGCCTAGCGAGCCGGTCAGCATCGCAGCAACGTCAGACAGCATGTCTCCGAACAGGTTGTCGGTGACGATGACGTCGAACTGTTTTGGATTGCGAACGAGTTGCATGCCGAGCGCGTCCGCGAGTTGGTGTTCGAGCGCAACATCGGGATAGTCGCGCTTATGCAATGCGGAAATGACCTCGTTCCACAGAACGCCCGATTTCATAACGTTGCGCTTTTCAGAAGAGGTGACCTTGCGGCGTTTCCGTGCAAGATCAAAGGCGACCCTGCCGATCCGCTCGATCTCGTAGGT
>DATGHD010000205.1:0-2276 GCA_035308145.1 Roseiarcus sp. | reverse complement strand
CATCATCGTGCTGCATGACGAGCTCGATCTCGCGCCGGCCAAGGTGCGCGTGAAAGTCGGGGGCGGCAATGCCGGCCACAATGGCTTGCGCTCGATCAGCGCTCATATCGGCAATGAGTACAAGCGGGTGCGCCTCGGCATTGGCCATCCCGGCGACCCGGCGATGGTTTATCACTACGTGCTGAGCGATTTCGCCAAAGCCGAGATGGGCTGGGTCAGCGCGGTCTGCGATGCGGTCGCGCGGTCGGCGGAGCTGCTGGTTCGCGCTGAGGACGCGAGCTTCCAGAACAAGGTGCATCTCGCGGTCGAGGCCGCGGGATTCGGGAAGAAAGCGGAGCCGGCGGGATGAAGGATCTCGGGCGGCGCTTCGTCGCGCTTGGCGCCGCGCAAGGATCATGCTTCTAGAGGCGCGATCCGACCCATTGCGAAGCGACTTTCCATGCCGACATCCGATCGCCTGCTCGTTCTTGTCCGCCACGGCCAGAGCGAATGGAATTTGAAGAACCTTTTCACGGGCTGGCGCGATGTCGATTTGTCGCCGAAAGGCGTCGAAGAAGCCAAGGAAGCCGGCCGCCGGCTGAAGCGCCAGGGCCTTTCTTTCGACGTCGCGTTCACCTCGGCGCTGATCCGGGCGCAAAACACGCTCACGCTGATGCTCGAAGAGCTCGGCCAGGCCGGCCTGCCAACGACGAGCGATCAGGCGCTGAACGAGCGCGACTATGGCGATCTCTCCGGTTTGAACAAGGATGACGCCCGCAAGAAATGGGGCGAGGAGCAGGTCCACATCTGGCGGCGCAGTTACGACGTCGCTCCGCCTGGCGGCGAGAGCCTGAAAGACACGGTCGCCCGCGCGCTTCCCTATTATTGCCAGAACATCCTCCCCGACGTCCTGCGCGGCAGACGCGTGCTCGTCGCCGCCCACGGCAATTCGCTTCGCGCGCTGGTTATGGTGCTCGACAGGATGACGCCCAAGACGATCCCGTCGATGGAGCTCGAAACCGGGGTGCCGCTCGTCTACCGGCTCAAGGCCGATTCGACAGTCGCCTCGAAAGTCGTGCTGTCCAGTTGAACGGCGGCCGGCGCCCAAAAATCGAAATCATTCCGGGCCTCGTCCACTACCCGACGTACCTCGATCGCGCCGCGCAGGAGAAATTGCGCGACGCCCTGCGCGATGTCGTCCGGGCGGCGCCGTTGTTTCAGCCTTATATGCCGCGCACCGCCAAACCCTTTTCGGTCAAGATGACCAATTGCGGCAAACTCGGCTGGGTCGCCGACGAGCGCGGCTATCGCTACCAGGAAACGCATCCGGTCACCGGCGCGCCTTGGCCGCCGATCCCCGACATCGCGCTCGCCGCCTGGGCTGAACTCGCGCCAGAGGCGCCGCCGCCCGAGGCTTGCCTCGTCAATTTCTATGACGCGTCCGCCCGCATGGGTTTGCATCAGGACCGCGACGAAGAGGACTTTTCCGTACCCGTCCTCTCGCTGTCGCTGGGCGATGCGTGCCTTTTTCGCGTGGGTGGCGAGAAACGGCGCGACCCAACGCGCTCCTTTGATCTTGAGTCGGGCGATGCGCTGATCCTCGGCGGCCCAGCGCGTCTCGCCTTTCACGGCGTCGATCGGATCAAGAGCGGTTCATCGACCCTGCTCTCGCAAGGCGGCCGCATCAATCTCACGTTGCGGCGGGTGACCCCGGCCTCAGCGCTGCGCTGAGGTGATGATGCCGACAACCGCGCCGCTCGGATCCTTGACGATGGCGATGCGGCCGACGTTGGGAATGTCGAACGGCGGCCGGAGCACGCCGCCGCCGGACGAGCCGAAGGCGGCGGCCCGCTTGTCGACATCGTCGACCTCGATATAGTCGAACCAATGCGGCGGCGTTCCGGGCGGCGCCATATTGGCGACCATGCCGCCGATCATGGTCTCGCCGCTGTGGATGATCGTATAGGCGCCCGCCGGCCCCGGCATTTCGGAATAGGTCCAGCCTAACGTCTTGGCGTAAAAATCCTTGGCTTTGGCGACATTGTCGGTATTGAGCTCGAACCACACGAAAGTTCCGTGCCCGGCCATCGCTTGCCTCCCGATGTTCGCCGCCGCTGGCGGCGCCTGTTGCTAACGCTTCAATGTGACGGGATGTTCACTCCGTCTTGACGGCCACTTTCGGGCCGCCTTTCGACACGCCGACCATTGCAGGCCGGAGCACGCGATCGCCGATCTTCCAGCCGCTCTGCACGACGTCGGTGACCGTCCCCGCCGGCAGCGTCTCATTGGGCGCCTCG
>DATGHD010000204.1:0-3237 GCA_035308145.1 Roseiarcus sp. | reverse complement strand
CGGTTCTGACCATGGCCGAGGCGCCCTACCATCCGCACAACCTCGCGCGCGAGGCCTTCGTCGAGGTCGAGGGCGTGATGCAGCCCGCTCCTGCCCCGCGCTTTAGCCGGACGCCCGCAGCTCGCCCGGCGCCGCCGCGCGGACTCGGCGAAGGATCGCGATCCGCGCTCGCCGATTGGGGTATCGCGGCCGAGAAAATCGACGCGCTCTTTTCGCGCGGCGTACTGAGCGAACCCAAGGCGCGGCAGGCTGCGGCGACGTAGCGGCCCATCCGCGGGATCCTTCTTCGCTTGTGCGGGAAAATGAGCGGAAGGCGCTTAGCGCGCGCCCTCGCGGATCATGTAGCCCGCGCCGCGCACCGTGTGTAAGAGCGGTTGCGCGAAGCCCTTGTCGATCTTGGAGCGCAGGCGGGAGATATGCACGTCGATCACATTGGTCTGCGGATCGAAATGATAGTCCCAGACGTTTTCCAGGAGCATGGTGCGGGTAACGACCTGGCCGGCGTGCCGCATCAGATATTCGAGCAGGCGGAATTCGCGCGGCTGCAATTGCAGCTCCTGTCCGGCTCGGCTCACCTCGTGCGAGAGGCGGTTAAGCTGGAGATCGGCGACGCGATAGACGGTCTCCTCGCCGCGGCTGGCGCGCCGGCGCGCCAGCGCCTCGATCCGCGCCAGCAATTCTGAGAAAGCGTAGGGCTTGGCGAGATAATCGTCGCCGCCGGCGCGAAGGCCCTTCACGCGGTCATCAACCTGGCCGAGCGCCGAGAGGATCAGCGCGGGCGTCTCGACGTTCTGGGCGCGGAGCGCGCCGATCAGCGAGAGACCATCCATCTTGGGCAGCATGCGATCGACGATCGCAACGTCATAAGCGCCCTCACGGGCAAGGTCATAGCCGGTGACGCCGTCGCTTGCGTGATCGGCGACATGGCCGACTTCGCGGAACGCTTTGACGAGATAGGCCGCCGCGTCGCGGTCGTCTTCAATGATCAGAATCCGCATGAGCGACATATAGCGGCTCCCAAACGAAAACGGCAGGCCAGGCTGGGGGCCTGACCTGCCGCCTTTCATCCAGCTTCGCGCCAGGGGCGGGCGCGCTAGGCCGGACGCCACTCAAGCGGTCAAGAGGCCGCCTGGGTCGAGAGGGCGACAAAATGCACGTTGTCGCCCGATTTCACGCGGAGCAGCACCGCCTTGCGGCCCTCAGCTTTGGCGGCGTCGAAGGCCGCCGAAATGTCGCTTGGACGGCTCACCGGCTTGCCGCCGGCATCGAGGATGACGTCGCCTTGCTGCAAGCCCTTCTGGGCCGCCGCGCCGTCGGGATCGACCTCCGAAACCATGACGCCAGGCTTGCCGGCGCCCGCCGGCTCAAGCGTCAGGCCGAGCTTAGCGAGCTCGCTCTTGGTCGCACCCTGCTCATCCGACGGCTCGTTCGCCGCCTGCTGCTTGTCATTCGGCATCTGGCCGAGCATGACGGTGATGGTCTGCTGCTCCCCGTTGCGCATGACCGTCAGATCGACGCTCTTTTTCGGCCCGAGCCCGGCGATCTTGCGAGCGAGGTCGCGCGGATCGGCGACCGCCTCGCCGTTCACCTTGGTGATCACGTCGCCAGCCTTGACGCCGGCGGCGAGAGCAGGCGAGTCCTTTTGATCTTTGGCGACGAGCGCGCCTTCGGTCTGCTTCAGGCCCAGGCTGTCGGCGATGTCCTGGCTGACCGGCTGGATCTCAACGCCGAGCCAACCGCGCGAGACCATGCCATTGGTCTTGAGCTGCTGCACCACGTCCTGGACGACGTCGCTGGCGATGGCGAAGCCGATGCCGACGCTGCCGCCCGACGGCGAGAAGATCGCAGTGTTGACGCCAACGACCTCGCCTTCGCTGTTGAAGCTCGGGCCGCCGGAGTTGCCGCGGTTGACCGGCGCGTCGATCTGCAGGAAGTCGTCATAGGGCCCGGAGCCGATGTCGCGGCCGCGCGCCGAGATGATGCCGGCGGTGACCGTGCCGCCAAGGCCGAAGGGATTGCCGACAGCGATGACCCAATCGCCGACGCGCGGCGACTTATCGGCGAATTTGACGTACGGATAGTCGCCGCTCTCGGTGACTTTCAACAAGGCGAGGTCGGTCTTGGGGTCGGTTCCGATGACTTTCGCGGGAAGCGTTTTGCCTTCGATGGTCGTTACGGTCACGTCGGTTGCATGATCGACGACGTGATTGTTGGTGACGATATAGCCGTCGGAGGAGATGAAGAAACCCGACCCTTGCGCCATCTGGACGTGATGCGTGTGATGCGGCATGTGCGGCGTCGGGTTGTCGCCATTATCGCCGTTGTCGCCAAATGGGTCGCCGCCTTGGCCGAATTGCCGGAAGAACCGGTCGAGCGGGCTGCCGGGCTTGATATCGGGAAGGCTGGACGTATCACTCGTATCGCTGTCTTCGTTCATCTTGACCTTGACCGAGACGACCGCGCCTTTGACATGGTCGACGATGTCGGCGAAGGACGCTGGCCCGGCCTGCTGGACGGCGGCGGTCTCGGCGGTCGCCGGATAGGAAGCCAGCGGCAGGCCTTCGAACGCCAGTCCGCCGACCACCGCAAGGGCGACCGCGCCAAGCAGCGCGCCTTTCAGCGAACGGGGCTTGAAGCTCGAGCGATTAAAGGGGGGCATAAGAATCTCCATTCAGAAAGGGGACGCCAGTGGAGCTTGCCTGGCGGTATGGCGCGGACAATGAACCAAGTCCGCTTACCTCGCGATGGCGCGAAGATGAATAATTGTTAAGGCGAGAATCGGGGCTCAGCGCTCGCGCCGCCGCTCCTAGGCCGGCGGCTCGTCAAGCAGGCTCGAAAGCCTGCGCTCCTCGGCCGAACTCAACGGCGTCGGCGCGAGGGAAACATCCTTTCGCCGCCTCATCCCGAAAAAAAGAAACGTGACGCCGACGCCAAACGCCAGCGGCGGTCCGCCCCACAGCAACAGCGTGTTCAGTTGTAATGGCGGCTTCAGCAAGATGAATTCGCCATAGCGCGAAACAAGAAAGGTTTTGATCGCCTGGTCGCTCTCGCCGGCGGCGATTCGCTGGCGGATCAAGACGCGAATGTCATGGGCGAGCGAGGCGTCGGAATCGTCGATCGACTGGTTCTGGCAGACGAGGCAGCGCAGCTCCTTGCTGATGGCCCGCGCGCGCGCCTCTAGTGCCGGGTCCTTCAGCATCTCCGACGGCTCCACGGCCCTCGCGGCGCCGGCCGCCG
>DATGHD010000203.1:0-9380 GCA_035308145.1 Roseiarcus sp. | reverse complement strand
AACAAAAGATCGTCGCCACCTGGGCGCCCTGGACGTCGCCGCGTCTAGCCGTCGCCGGCGGCTATGGCGCCGGCGTCGCGGCGCCCGGCTGGTGCGCGCATCTTTGGGATGCGCCGCGCGAGGCGATCGCCTCGCGCTGGCTGGCGCGGATCGCCGCCTCGTTGCGTGACGAAGGCCATTCCGTCTCGACCGCGTCGCTGATCGAGGCGGAACGCCTCGCTCGCGCCCTTGCCGCCTTGCGCAGTCGTCCGGCGCCCGGCTTCGAGGAATTGCGCGAAGCGGCCATCGCCTGCCTTTGCTTCGGCGAGCCCCTGGTTTGGGACGTCGTGTCGCGCCGCCTCATCATCGGCGCGGAAGTCGGCGCCATTCCCGCCAATGCGCCGCTCGCGCCGCTCATCGAAGATTTGCAGCGCGAGCAGAAAAGAGTGCGCCTGAAGCCCGAGGCGCTCGAACGCGAGCTGAGCGTCGATCTTCGCAGCGAGAGCGGCGCCGACCGCTCGATCCTCCTGCATCGCGTTGCTCTGCTCGGCGCGCCATGGGGCAAGCTCACGGACGCCGGGCGGAGCCGCGGCACATTCCGCGAGCGCTGGGTCCTACGCTGGGAGCCGGAATATGCGGTGCGGCTGGTCGAGAGCCTCGTCTATGGCTCGGCGATCGCGGAAGCCGCGGCGGGACGGATGCGCGAGTCTTTCGAGAAAGCCGGCGATTTGAAAGCGCTCGCCAATCTCGTCTTCTCAGCCATGGCCGCGCGATTGCCCGATGCTGTCGAGCGCGGCATCGCCATGATCGAGCGGCGCGCCGCGCAGACCAGCGAATGCATTGAGCTCCTGGCCGCCCTATCGCCTCTCGCCGACACGATCCGCTATGGCCAGGCGCGCCAAACCGACGCCGATCAGCTCGCTGCGCTTTTCGCGCGTATCTTGACGCAAGGGGCGCTCGCCTTGCCCTATGCGGCGCGAGGGCTCGATCGCGAAGCGGCCGCCGCGATGCGCCGCGTCATGCGAAGCGCCGACGGCGCCGTGACGCTGGCCGAGATCGGCGGCGATGAGCTCGGCGCCTGGCGCAACGCCTTGCGAGCGTTGACCGAGGACGCCCGCGTAACCCCGCTCGTCGCCGGCGCGGCCGCGCGCTTGCTCTACGAGGCTGAAGCTTTGGCGCCCGACGAGGCGGCGCTGCTCTTGACCCGCGCCTTATCGCCAGGCCGCGCCGTGGCCGACGCGGCGGGTTTCTTCGAAGGATTTTTTGAGCGAGCCGGCGAACTGCTGATCCACGACAAGCCCCTGCGCGAGGCGGTCGACCGCTGGGTGCAGGGCCTCGACGAGGAGCTTTTCGTCGAGCATCTGCCGCTCTTCCGCCGCGCCTTCTCAAATCTCGACCGGATGCAGCGCCGGCGTCTGCTCGACGCTTTGTTCGGCCGCGAAGGCGTAGGGCTGCCAGGACGCGCGCTTCGCCCCGACGCCGAAGAAATCTGGCCGCGGCATTTGGCGCGCCTCACCGAAATCCTCATCGCGAGGCCGCGCGATGAGTGACAATCGCGAGCGCCGCTGGCGTCTGGCGCTCGGCGGCGAGGACGACGCCCTCGGCGCGGAGGACCAAAACCTTTCCGCCGCGCTGACCGCGCTCTATGGCGAGGGCGACGGCGATAGCGACGACGGACTTCCCCGGCGGAAGAAGCGCCGCGGCGGTCTCAACGCCTCCGCGCCCAATGTCGCGCGCTGGCTTAGCGATGTACGAAAGTATTTCCCCTCGCCGGTCGTGCAGATCGTCCAGAAGGACGCGCTGGAGCGGCTGGGCCTCACGCGCATGCTGCTCGAGCCGGAATTCCTTGCCGCGGTCGAGGCCGACGTCGACCTCGTCGCGACGCTGATGTCCCTACGCCATGTCATGCCGGACAAGGCCAAGGCGACGGCGCGGCAAGTCATCGCCAAGGTCGTCGCGGAATTGATGGAGCGGCTCGAACGCCGCACCGCCGAGGCTTTGCGCGGGGCGGTCGACCGTTCGCGGCGCGCCCGCCGCCCGCGTTTCGCCGACATCGATTGGCCGCGAACCATCCGCGCGAATTTGCGGCACTATCAAGCCGATCGCCGCACCATCGTGCCTGAGCGCCTGATCGGCTTCATGCGCCGCCAGCGCCGCCTCGTCGATCTCGATGAAGTCATCCTCTGCGTCGACCAGTCCGGCTCGATGGCGACTTCAGTCGTCTATGCTTCGATCTTCGCTGCGGTGATGGCCTCGCTGCCGGTCGTCAAGACGAAGCTCGTCTGTTTTGACACGGTCGTCCTCGACCTGACGGAAGAACTCGAAGACCCGGTCGAAACGCTATTCGGCGTCCAGCTCGGCGGCGGCACCGACATCAATCAAGCCGTCGCCTATTGCGCCGGCAAGATCGAGCGGCCGGCTAAGGCGCATTTCGTGCTGATCAGCGATCTTTTCGAGGGCGGCAAGGCCGACGAGACGCTGGCGCGGCTTAAAAATCTGATCGCCGCCGGCGTCAACGTGATCGCGCTCCTGGCCTTAAGCGACTCCGGCCGACCCGCGTACAATCCGCAGCTTGCCGGGAGCGTCGCAGCCTTAGGCGCGCCGGTCTTCGCCTGCACGCCCGATCAATTCCCCGACCTGATGGCCGCCGCGCTACGGCGGGAGGACATTCATGCCTGGGCGGCGCGAGAGGATATCAAGCTGATCAGGGCGGCTGAGTGAGATGCTGCGATAGGGATAGTTTGAAGAGGCCTATCCATGACCAATCAAATCAAGCGTTACACCGGCGGCTGCCTTTGCGGCGCCTTGCGCTACGAGGTCGTCGGCGAGCCGATGGCCCAAGGCCATTGCTATTGCGCGGATTGCCGCAAGGCGTCGGGCTCCGGTTTTGCGCCGTTCATGCAATTCAAGGCCAGCGCCGTGCGCTTCTCGGGCGAGGCTCGCCAGTTCCGCTCGAAATCCGCGCGAGGCGGCGAGGCGGTGCGCAACTCTTGCCCGATCTGCATGAGCCTCGTCTTCGGCGGCGAAATCGGCAAAACTGATTCCTATACGATCTACGCCGGCTCGCTGGACGATCCTTCCGCCTTTCATCCAGCGGTGGCCATCTTCGCGGAAGGTCGCCCAGACTGGGCCGTCATCCCGCCAAGCTTTACGGTTTTCGATCGGATGCCGCCCTGATGTCGACCGGGCGATAGGTGGCGAACGCCACATCATTCTGGTTCGCGCCGGTCTAAACACCAACTATGCAAGTTCGGGGGTAGCCATGAACCTCTTCACTTTCGCTCTGCCCGCTTCGTTGGCCTTGCTCTCCATGGTCGCCGCCGCGCCGTGGAGGAACGCGAGCCGCGTCACGGTCGCGGGTTACCCGACGACGATCGTTCGGCCGTCGCGGGCGAGCCGCCGCCCGCCCTCCTTATGAGCTTCCTCTGGCGTCCTGACCTCCCCCATGCCGCCAGCAAACTTATCGGCCTCGCATCGCGAGGCCGTTTTTTTGATTTCATGCGAGGGCGCGCGAGAGGCGTCTGCCCTGGCTCAAACACATCTGAGACTGGCAAGACGTCGGCGCCGCCTTCGCTCCGCCATGCAAACAATGGACGAATCCGTCTCCATCGCCGTCTCATATATGCTGAGCCAGCACACTTCGACCATCCTCTCTCCACTAGACCGAGGCTCGGCCATGCTGCTTTCCAACTATCTCTTCTTCACCAGCTCATGCGAGCAGGCGCTCGCCTTCTACACCCGCTGCGGATTGGGCAAGGTCACGTTGGTCATGCGCTACGGCGCGGAGGGCATGCCCGCGCCGAGCGACGCGATGCGCGGCAAGATCATGCACGCGCGCTTCGAAGGGCCGGGCGTTCTCTTCTATGCGTCCGACAATGACGACGCCGAGCCCATGCGCGGTTCGGCGCATATCCTCATGATGGACGATCGGGAGAGTACCGAGCGGCTCTTTGAGCGCCTGAGCGAGGGCGGCCAAGTCACGACGCCGCTGGGCGTACAGCCCTGGGGCGATTTCTATGGCAAATTGACCGACCGGTTCGGCGTGCAATGGATGCTGAATTGTCCGATTCCGAAACGGCCGAGCTAGAGCGCGCGCTTCCGCTCAAATTAAGCGCGCGCAATGTTTTCGCTCCTGCGCGGCCCATCCCGCCATTAACCAGGCGGGCGAATACTGGCCCGAAGGCTTTGATCCGACGGAAACATTTGGACGAGCCAGCGGTAGGATGCGGTTAGCTTCGGCTTCTCGAGCCGGAGCAATCGTTCGCGCCGCAGGCCTCTCTTATGGACCTCGGCGGCGCCCGCGGAGCGGCGCGATGTCGCGCGAAGGGCTGGGTGAACAAACCGGATATCTCTCGACCCTGCCGGCTGGGCGGAGCGAGCGCCGCGCGGCGCTCGCCTTCGTCCTGGTTTCGACCGCGGCCTTCCTCATGCTAGCGGCGATCGCGACGCGGCCGATGGCGCCCATGCCGGCGTTCATTCCGGCCTATCAGACGGCGCTCATTCTCAACGATCTGATCACCGCCGCATTCTTGCTCAACCAGTTCAATGCGCTCAAGACGCGCGGTCTTCTGCTTCTCGCATCGGGCTACCTCTTCACCGCGACGTTGGCGGTGACCCATCTGTTGAGCTTTCCTGGCCTGCTCTCGGCGAATGGCCTCGTCAGCTCGGGACCACAAACCACGGCGTGGCTCTACATGTTCTGGCACGCCGGCTTCCCCATTCTGGTGATCGTCTATGCGTTAAGCGGCGACCGCCGCATCGGCGAGGAGACGAGCCCGGGCGCCGCGATGGTGCTCGCCGTCGCGCTGACGCTCGGCGCGGCCGCAGCGCTGACGCTCCTCGCCACGATTGGCGCAGGGGCGCTGCCCGCCATGATGCGCGGCGACCATTATCTTACGTCCGAGCCCATCGTCATTGCGATCGTGTGGCTGCTCAGTCTCCTCAGCTTGTTGGCGCTGCTGCTGCGCCGGCCGCGGCCCCATTCCGTGCTCGACCTTTGGCTGATGGTGGTGGCCACCGCCTGGCTCTTCGATATCGCCTTGAGCGGCGGGCTCAACGCCGGTCGTTTCGACCTCGGCTTTTACGCAGGGCGCATCTACGGACTGATGGCGGCCAGTTTCGTCCTCTTGGTGCTGATGACGCATCATGGCGTCCTTTACGCGCGCCTGATCGTGGCGCATGAGCTTGAACGCAGGCTCGCCGCCGAGCTGCGGCGCATCTCCAACACGGATGCATTGACCGGCGTCGCCAATCGCCGCGCTTTCGAACAAGCGCTCGACAGCGAATGGCGGCGAACCTTGCGCTACAAGACGCCTCTGTCTCTGTTGATGATCGATGTCGACTATTTCAAACGCTACAATGATTCCTGCGGCCACATTGCCGGCGATGAATGCCTGCGCCAGGTTGCAGGCGTCATAGTGCACAATGCTCGGCGCGCCGGCGAAGTGGCGGCGCGCTACGGCGGCGAAGAATTCGCCATTTTGGCGCCCCATATCGGCGCGGAAGAAGCAAAGCAGCTCGCCGACCGGATTTGCGAACAGGTGCGAAAACTCAATATTCCGCACGCGGCTTCTGCGGCCGCCGACCATGTCACAGTCAGCATCGGCGTCGCCGGCGCCGCCGCGGCGATGCGCTTTGAGCCGGACGCGGGCGGCGGCGCGAATGACAATCGGGCGCCGATCGCGCCCCCGTCTCCCGCCACGCTGGTCGCAAGCGCTGACAAAGCGCTCTACGCCGCCAAAACCGCCGGCCGCAATCGCGTCTGCATGATGAGCGACAGCGGGGAACTCGATACGACGGCAGAATCCGCCGCGCGCAGCGGCGTCGGCTAGAGCCTTCTCGACGCAATAATCACCGCGTCCAGGGCGCTTCGCTCGCGCCGTCGACGCCGTAGCGCTCGATCGCCTCGGCGACCGTCTCGCGCGAAACCTCGCCCTTGGTCGCCAGCGCCGCCAGCGCTGCGATGACCACGTGGCGACGATCGACTTCGAAGAACGAGCGCAGGGCCGCGCGGGTATCGCTGCGCCCAAAGCCGTCCGTGCCAAGAACGGTCACTCGCGCCTCGAGATAAGAGACGATCAGTTGCGGATAGGCGCGGACATAGTCCGAGGCGGCGACGATCGGCGCTCCGCCTGGCAAACAAGCGGCGAGATGGCTGACGACGGGCGCCGCGCGCGGGTTCAGACGGTTGCGGCGCTCGGCGTCGCGCGCCTCGCGCGCAAGCTCCGAATAGCTCGTGACGCTCCAAACCTCCGAAGAGACGCGCCATTCGCTTTCAAGCATGCGAGCCGCCTCGATGACTTCGAGCAGAATCGCGCCTGAGCCCAACAGACGCGCGAAGCCGACGCTCTTCTTCGGCGTATGGGAGGCGAAGCGATAGAGGCCCTTGACGATATCGGCCTCGACGTTAGCCGGCATCGAAGGCTGCGCGTAGCTTTCGTTCATGACGGTGAGGTAATAGAACTCGTCCCTGCCCGCTTCCATCATCGCGCGGGCGCCGTGGTCGAGGATTATAGCCGCCTCATAGGCGAAGGCGGGATCATAGGCGCGGCAGTTCGGCACGGTCGCCGCCATGACATGGCTCGAGCCGTCCTGATGCTGTAGGCCTT
Organism: Roseiarcus sp.; assembly: GCA_035308145.1. Classification (GTDB taxonomy): domain Bacteria; phylum Pseudomonadota; class Alphaproteobacteria; order Rhizobiales; family Beijerinckiaceae; genus Roseiarcus. Next base: position 2,793 of record DATGHD010000203.1, on the reverse strand, counting down.
CGCCGCCGAGCGTGGTGCGCCCCGCAGTCGCGCCGATCAAGAAGCCGCGGGCGCGCTGGTCGGCGGCGGCCCAAATGAGATCGCCGACGCGCTGAAAGCCGAAAATCGAGTAGTAGATATAGAACGGCAGCATGGCGAAGCCATGCGCGCTATAGGACGTCGCGGCCGCCGACCATGAGGAGAGCGCGCCGGCTTCCGTGATGCCCTCCTCCAGCAACTGGCCGTTCTTCGCCTCCTTATAGTACAGCATCGAGCCGGCGTCCTCGGGCTCGTAGAGCTGGCCCACGGGCGAGTAGATGCCGACTTGTCGAAACAGCGTCGCCATGCCGAAGGTCCGCGCCTCGTCGGCGACGATAGGCGCGATGCGGGGGCCGAGCGTCCTGTCCTTCAAAAGATTGCCGAGCAGGCGCGCGAACGCCATGGTCGTCGACATTTCCTTGCCGGCGGCGTGAAGCGCGAAATCGGCGTAGCTCTCGAGCGTCGGGACCACGACAGCCGCCGCGTTGCGCCGCCGCGCCGGCAAATACCCGCCAAGGGCGGCGCGCCGGCTTCGTAGGTAGCCGAGTTCGGCGCTGTCTTCCGCGGGCCGGTAGAATTCGAGACGCTCGATCTCCTCGTTGCTGAGCGGCAGATGCAAGCGATTGCGAAACGCGATGAGCGCGTCGACGTCGAGCTTCTTGGCTTGATGAGCGGTCATGCGCGATTCGCCGCCGCCGCCCATGCCGTATCCTTTTTTGGTCTTGGCGAGGATCGCCGTGGGCCGGCCCGTCGTCGTTCTTGCCGCCTCGAAAGCTGCATAGAGCTTGCGGAAGTCGTGGCCGCCGCGCTTCAAGGCGTCGATGTCGCGATCCGACATATGGGCCACCAAAGCGCGCGACTCTTGATCCTCCTCGAAGAAATGCGCCAGATTATAGGCGCCGTCCTTGGCGCCGAGCGTTTGGTACTTGCCATCGACCGTCGCGGCAAAGCGGCGGAGCAGAGCATGGTTCTTGTCGCGCTCGAAGAGCTGATCCCATTCGGAGCCCCACAAGACCTTGATGACGTTCCAACCGGCGCCGCGGAAAAGACGCTCGAGCTCCTGGATGATCTGTCCATTGCCGCGCACCGGCCCATCGAGCCGCTGCAGATTGCAGTTGATGACGAAGGTCAGATTGTCGAGTTTTTCGCGCGCAGCGAGGGAGAGGCCGGCGATCGATTCGGGCTCGTCCATCTCGCCGTCGCCGAAGACGCCCCAGACGCGCCGGCCGCTCGTCTCCGCAAGACCGCGGTCGGCGAGGTAGCGCATGAAACGAGCTTGGTAGATCGCGCTGATCGGCCCGATCCCCATCGAGCCGGTCGGCGTCTGCCAGAAATCCGGCATCAGCCAAGGATGCGGATAGGAGCTCAAGCCGGCGCCGCCGATCTCCCGTCGATAGCGCGTCAGTTGCTCTTCCGAAAGCCGCCCTTCGAGAAAGGCGCGGGCATAGACGCCGGGCGCCGAATGCGGCTGGAAGAAGACGAGGTCGCCGCCGTGATCCTCTCCCCCGGCGCGGAAGAAATGATTGAAGCCGATCTCGAAAATCTCGGCGACCGAGGCGTAGCTCGCGATATGCCCGCCGAGTTCGCTCGAAGCCTTGTTGGCGCGCATGACCATGGCCAGCGCGTTCCAGCGAATGATCGCCGTGATCCGCTCCTCCATGTCGATATCGCCGGGGAACGGAATCTGTTTTTCGAGCGGAATGGTGTTGCGATAGGGCGAGAAAGGCAAGGCGTTCGAAACAATGCCGAGCTGCCCCGCTTTGCGACTGAGCGCGGTCAAAAGGAACGCCGCGCGGTCGCTGCCGACGTTCCGGCAAACCGCGTCCAGCGAATCCAGCCACTCGGCGGTCTCCAACGGATCATCGTCCGCAGGTCCGATCTCTTCGCGAGGTTCGAGGATTGAAGAGACCTTTTCGAGCATGGTTCCTATCCCGTCCGTCTTGGCCCTGTCAGCCTATCGGCGAGCGCGCGGCATTTCCTGCCGCAAGTGGTTGCAACCTGGTTTGGTTTCGGCAATATGTGCTAAATGAGGAAGGTTTCTCAGCATAAAGCGCCGCCCTTTGCGCCGGACGCCATTGATCTGCGCATCCTCGCGGCGCTTCAGGACGACGCGAGCGTCACCAATGTCGAACTCGCCGAGAAGGTGGGCTTGTCCCCTTCGCCGTGTCTGGCGCGCGTTCGTTCGCTCGAAGAAGCGGGCGTGATCGCCCGGCGCGTCGCGCTGCTCGACCCCTTGAAGCTCGGCGCGTCGGTGAGCGTCTTCATCCGAGTCACCTTGGAGAAGCAGACCGAGCCGGTGCTCGACGTGTTCGAGGCGGCCGTCGCCCGCTTTCCCGAGGTGATGGAATGTTATTTGATGACCGGCGACTCGGACTACCTTCTGCGGGTCGTCGTGTCCGATGTCGTCGCGCTGCAGCATTTTATCCTCGATCGGCTCTCGAAGACACGAGGCGTCGCCAACATCCGGTCGAGCTTCGCGCTGAAACAGGTCAAGTACAACACCGCCCTGCCGCTCAACGAGCTTTTGAATCGCTAGAGCGAATGATGAGGTCCGGACCGAGCTCGGAGATTTTGCTGACGCCCAAGAGGCCCATCGATCGGTCGATCTCGCGGCGAAGGATTTCGAGCACGCGCGCGACGCCCGCTTCGCCGGCGACCGCCAGGCCAAACAGATGCGGCCTGGCGATGAGGCACGCCGAGGCGCCCAAGGCGAGCGCCTTCACCACATCGCCGCCGCGCCGGACGCCGCCGTCGATCAGCACCGGAATCCGTCCC
>DATGHD010000202.1:0-2358 GCA_035308145.1 Roseiarcus sp. | reverse complement strand
CGCGACAGCGGGTCGACCCCGGTCGTCGGCTCGTCCAGAATCAGCAGATCGGGGTCGTGGATGAGCGCGCAGCACAAGCCGAGTTTCTGGCGCATGCCGCCCGAAAGCTTGTTCGCCGGACGGTCGGCGAAAGCGCGGAGCCCCGTCGCTGCGAGCAGCGCCGTGATCCGCGCGTCGCGCTCTTCAGCCGCTTGTCCAAAGAGGCGGCAAAAGAAGGCGATGTTTTCGCGCACGCTGAGGTCGGGATAGAGGTTCTTTCCCAAGCCCTGCGGCATATAGGCGATGCGCGGACATACCAGGGCGCGATGGCGAATGTCGGCCATATCGCCGCCGAGCGCGCGAACGCCGCCGCTCTGAATGCGCCGCGCGCCGGCGACGAGCGCGAGCAGCGACGACTTGCCGACGCCGTCGGGCCCGATCAGTCCAGCCATGATCCCGGCGGGGATCGCAACGGTTACATTGTCAAGCGCTATCGCCGCCTTGTAGCGCAGCGAAACCTCATCCAACTCGCAGGCCGCCGCCCGAACCGCGATAGTCATTGCGAAGTTGGTCCGCGCAAGGCGGCTGGCCATTCGACTTTCGGATCGAGACGCACATAGGCGAGGCCCGGCAGCCCGGTGCGGACCTCCGTCGCGTGGGCGCGCAGAAGATCGCGATCGACCCGCACCTTCACTCGGAACATGAGCTTATCGCGTTCGTTTTTGGTTTCCACGGCCTTCGGCGTAAATTGCGCTTGCGTGGCGATGAAGGAGACCTGAGCGGGCGCGGCGAAATTCGGATAGGCGTCCAGGACGATGCGTCCGTCCGATCCGACCTTGGCGCGGCCCGCGTCGGCGGTCGCAAGGTAGATGTCCATGTACACGTCGGAGACGTCGAGCAACGTGAAGACTTTGCCGCCGGCCGGAAGCACTTCCCCGACATTGGCGATGCGATATTGGATCCGCCCGGCGGTCGGCGAAACCAAAGTATTATCAGCGATATTGACCTTGTAGAGTTCGACGTCGTGCGTGGCGGCGTCGAGCGCCCGCTCGGCTTCGCCAACCCGCGCCTGGGCCGCGGTCAAACCAGCGTTCGCGCCATCGAGGCTCTGGCGGCGTTGATCAAGCAGCTCGTTGGTCGCGTAGCCTTGCCCGAACAATGTCTTCGTGCGATCGAATTCTTGCTGGGCGAGAGTGACTTGCGTGTTCTGCTGCTCGACGCTGGCGTGCGCTTCTTCGAGACTGCGCCGCGCCTGCAAGACCAGCGCCTCATCCTTGTGCAATGTCGCCTCGAGATCGCGGGTGTCCATGCGGGCGACCACTTGGCCGGGAGAGACCATATCGCCTTCGTCGACCAGCAATTCCGCTACGCGCCCGGCGAATTTCGTGTCGATGTCGATTTCTTCTGCTTCGAGCCGTCCATTCCCTGAGACGATCCCAACCGGGTGGGTTGGCGGGCGCGTCTGCCACCAATAGAAGCCGCCGGCCGCCCCACCCGCGGCGAGCAAGAGTACGAGCGCGATCGGTTTCCAGCGGAGCTTCCGGCGAATGGGAGCTGCTTGCGGCGCCGCTGGCGCCGACGTCGGAACGAGCGCGTTGCCGGGCGCAACGATTTCCATTTCCTTTGGGGGGCTCGGCTCGACGCGAGCTTCTGTTTCGTCCGTGGTCACAATTGACGCCTTTGCTATGACAAAGCTTATTTACAGCTAGCGCGGGCGCGGACGGTTTGTCTTGACCTCGATCAATCGTTTGCGGGATTGCGCTCGGCGGCCAAAGGTTCACACGCGCGACGCCTTCTATGGCGGATCGCTCAGTTGCTTGACGTAAATCATTCGGTTTTGGCCGAAAACGAGAGAAACTTATCTTCGCCAAGTTTATCTCGCCAAGAATCGACGAAAACGATGCGAAAAGAACTCCATCACAGTCAACGGACAGGCTGGCTGCGCGCGGCGGTGCTGGCGGCCGACGACGGCGCCTTATCGACGCGAGGCTGATTAAATGCCCGCTTTCTTCACCGAAAGAATATTTCGCCGAGTGCTTGTCGTCATCGCCTTGGGCAGCCTGCTGCTCGGCGTTGGCGCTTGGCTCACCGGCCAAAACGCCCTCGCGAATTGGTGCTGGGCGGCAGGCACCGTTCCGGTCGTCGTTGGGCTCTTCGTGTCCATGGCTCGCGACCTGTTGAGCGGCCGCATGGGCGTGGACGCCGTCGCGTTTGTTTCGATGTCGGGCGCACTGGCGCTCGGCCAGAATCTCGCCGGAATTGTCGTCGCAGTCATGTACGCTGGCGGCAATATCCTTGAGGATTTCGCCGTCGCGCGGGCTGAGCGTGATCTTAGGTCCCTCATCGACAATGCGCCCAAAATCGCCCACCGTCGCATCG
>DATGHD010000201.1:0-15045 GCA_035308145.1 Roseiarcus sp. | reverse complement strand
CGCCGTCGCTGAAGCTCTCGCAGACGCCCTTGCTCAACTCGACCCAAGCGAGTGCGCAAACTATCTCAGAAATGCAGGATACGCGTATACCTAAATGCAGAACGCTTTAGCTTACGAAGCAAGTCGCCACGTACGCTGGGCAACAGGTGATAGGCTTTGAGCGCAGGCTCATGCCGCAGGCGCTCGACGATCTTGAGAGCGGGTTCGGGGCCTTCGGCCATGCCGATCGCGACCGCACGATTGAGCTCAACTATTGGCGAGCCTGTGAGCGCCGCGAGTGCATCGTAGAGTCCCGCAATGCGCGACCAGTCCGTGTTGCCGGCTGTTCGGGCTTCGGCGTGGCAAGCCACGATCGCCGCTTGCAACGCGTAGGCGCCCATCGCCCCGCCGAGTTCGCGCGCCCGACCAAGCGCCAGCATTCCGCGCCTAATCTGGATTTGGTCCCAAAGCGCTCGGTTTTGATCCAACAGGAGGATCGGCGCGCCAGCCGCGTCAATCCGCGCCGCCGCCCGAGAGGCGTTGAGCTCCATCAAGGCAAGCAGCCCGTGAGCTTCCGGCTCGTTTGGCGCGACGGCGGCGAGCGCCCGGCCAAGGCGAAGCGCTTCGTTGCAAAGCTGCGGGCGCAGCCAACCGTCGCCGCGCGATGCCGTGTAACCTTCATTGAAGATTAGGTACACGACCTCCAGCACCGAGGCTAGCCGTTTGGACAATTCCTCCCCAGTTGGAGTCTCGTACGCGAGCCCCGAGTCCGACAGGGTCCGCTTCGCCCGTGTTATGCGCTGGGCGATTGTCGCCTCGGACGCAAGAAAGGCCCTGGCGATTTCCTCAGTCGTCAGGCCGCAGATCATCCGCAGCGCCAAAGCCGCGCGCGCCTCGCGCGATAGAAGCGGGTGGCATGCAGTGAAGATGAGTCGAAGCATCTCATCGCCGATGTCGTCGTCCAAACTGGAGTCGAGATCCGGCATGGCTTCCTGCTCGGCCGCCATGTCGTGGGCGACCATCTCGTGCTTGCGCTCGAGCATCCGGCGGCGGCGCAAATGGTCCAAGGCCCGACGTTTGGCGGTCGCCATGAGCCAGGCGCCCGGTCGTTCGGGAACGCCCGTCTCGGCCCAGTTTTCGAGCGCCGCAAGCAGCGCCTCCTGCGTCAAATCCTCAGCGAGGGGCACATCGCGCAGCATCCTCGCCAAGCTGGCGATCAGCCTTGGTTGCTCGATCCGCCAGACGGCGAGGATCGCGCGATGCGCGTCGGCGGCCGTCATCGCCGCCGAAAAGACCGGGAGGGCTTGTAAGTCAAGCCTTCGCGAGCGCGTCGACCTGGCAGCCCACCTCCATCTGCGGTGAGGCGAAGGCGCGAAGCTCGCAAACGCCGTCCCAGCCCGGCATGAGATCCTTGTGCAATTGCATGAATTCCTTCGCCGAGGCCAAGGCCTCTTCCTTGCCAGGCAATTCGAAAATGGCGTAGCCGCCGACGACCTCCTTGGCCTCGACGAAAGGGCCATCAACAACGCTGAGACGCCCATCGGCAAGACGCACCTGGGCGCCAGTCGCAAGGGGCATGAGCCCGCCGTTATCGAGCATGCGGCCGGCCTTGATCTCCCGGTCGGCGAGCTTGTTCATCGCCTCCATGAGCGCTGGCGTCGGGGGCTTGAATTCGGCCGATTTGACGATGAACATGAAACGCATCTTCGAAGCTCCTTGTTCGCGAGCCGTCGGCGCCGTCGCCGCGGGATTGTCTCGCCATCTGGTCGATGAACGAGCCGATCTCCGATCGACATGGCGCTCCACAAAAACGTCAGGCTCAGACAGCGGATAGGCGACTCAAGCAGGCTGCGACCTCTTGTTAAATTTGACAGCGTCGGCGCGCCAGCGCGAACGCCCAAAACGCGCGGCGAGATTTTGAATACCTTCCGTCTCCTCCGTCGACAGCGCCCAATCGAATATAAGCGGAGTCTAGGCCGCCTTGCGCGCTCGTTTCGCAAGCGCGCGGATGGCCGCCTGGATGGTCCGCGTGACGAACTCTCGCTCTTCGCCGATAAGCGGAAGCCGCGGCGGTCGAACATATTCCGGCGCGCCATAGACAAGATGCTCGGCCAGTTTGATGTACTGCACGAGCTTGACATGCGTATCGAGATGGAAGGACGGCGTCAGGATCCGGTAGAGCTCCCGCGCCTCGTCGTATCTGTTCTTGGCGCATAAGGCGAAGAGTTCGACGCATTCGGCCGGCCAGGCGTTGGTCATGCCGGACACCCAACCGGTTACGCCGAGAGCCAAGCTTTCGACGATGAGATCGTCGACGCCGCAGAAGACGCTGAAACGCCCGCCGCAGACGATGAAAATGTCGGTGACGCGGCGGATGTCGCCCGATTCCTCCTTGACGCAGATGATCTCAGGCGTGTCAGCCAGCTCTCGAAGAATCGCAGGGGTCACATCAACGCCATAAGCGATCGGATTGTTGTAGATCATGATCGGCAAAGAGGAGGCGCCGGCTATGCCTTTGTACCATTCCACTGTTTCTCGCGGATCAGTCTTGTAGCCGAGGCTCGGGAAGACCATCAGGCCTTGTGCGCCAAATCGCTGGTAGTCCCGCGCGCGCTCCCTCGCCGTCGCGAGCGTGATCTCGGCAAGGCCGGAGAGGAGCGGAACGCGGCCGTCGACGGCCGCGACCGCGGCGCGAATGACCGATTCCCGTTCGGCGGGAGAAAGGGAGGCGTTCTCGCCGAGCATCGGTAGGACGATCACGCCGTCGACCCCGTTTGCAATCAAGCGGTCGAGGCTCGCCTGGGTGGCCTTCAGGTCGATTCCGCCGTTCCGCGTCATTTTGGTGGTGACCGCGGGGAACACGCCCTTCCAGTCTGTCATCTCAACCGATCTCCTAAGGCTCGAAAAGTCATCCAATCCGAAAAGTGACTTATCTTCGCCCGTCCGGCAATTGTTGGTCCGGTCGATCGCACGCGAGAGGCGAATTTGGGAAAACCGACAGTCGTCATCATCGGCGCGGGCGCGGTCGGCCTGGCGGTCGCCTATTACCTTCTCGCTGAGGGCGCGGACGTCATGGTGATCGACAAGGATCCCGAAGGCGATAAGGCGTCGTTCGGCAACGCCGGCGGCATCGCCGTCACGGAGGTCGCGCCCGCGTCAGTCCCCGGCCTGATGTGGCGCGTCCCCGGCTGGCTCATCGATCCGCTCGGGCCGTTGGCGGTCCGCCCGGCCCACGCGCTGATGCTTCTGCCCTGGCTCATACGCTTCTTAAGGGCCGGCGCCCCTCAGGAAGTCGCCCGGATTGCCGCCGCTTTGTCGACTCTCTGCGGCAGGGCCTATGACGATCTCTTGCCCATGCTTCATGGAACCGGTCTTTCGGGCGAGCTCAACCGAAAAGGAGCGCTGAGCGTCTACGAGACCGAGAGCGGTTTTCATCGCGACGCCGACGAATGGGCGCTCAAACGCTCGCACGGAATTGCGACGGAGTTATTGGACGGAGACGAGGCGCGCGCCATGGAGCCGGCGTTGGGTCCGCTCGTCCGGCGGGCCGTCTTCACGCCGCAATGGTCCCACGTGAACGACCCGAAGCGTCTCATCGACGCGCTGCGGCGCTGGCTGGAGGCGCAAGGCGTGACGATCCTCCCAGGCGTCGTCAAGGCGATCGCGCCGCCCGGCGACGCCAAAATGACGCTATCGCTCGAAGACCAACGAAAGATACAGGCTGACCGACTCGTGGTCGCGGCGGGCGCCTGGTCGGGCGCCTTTGCGCGGCAGCTCGGCGACCCGGTGTTGCTCGAGAGCGAGCGCGGATACAACGCAACCCTGCCCGATCCCGGAATCTCGGTCGAACGACAGATCATCTTCGCCGAGAGGAAGTTCGTCGCGACGCCCTTGAGCTGCGGCTTGCGCATCGGCGGCGCTGCGGAATTCGGCGGGCTCGACGCTGCCGCGAATTACCGGCGTTCCGAGGCCCTCGTCGCGCTGGCCTCCCGCTACCTGCCGGGCCTGAGGACGAAGAACGCCGTCAATTGGGCCGGCCACCGGCCGGCCACGCCCGACAGCTTGCCGGTGATCGGTCCCGCCTTGACTCGCGCCGGCGCGTACTACGCCTTTGGTCACGGCCATCTGGGCTTGACTCTGGCCGCAACGACCGGGCGCCTCGTCGCGGATCTCATCTGCCAGCAGCCGCCCGTCGTCGACCTCTCGCCCTATTCCATCGCCCGTTTCCGTTAACGCCGGCCCCATGAACCCTAAAAGCAATTGCGCCTGAGCATCGGGCCGGCCGCTCTCCCCTTTCGCCGCCGTCCGCGCTAGGCTTGTCGCGCTCAAGGAGCCCAGTCATGGCGATCGAGCGCGGAAAGCCTCTCGACATAGCCAAGCGCGCGGCGCGTCGGCGCGAAACGCGTCAAGCGGTCTCGCTCGCCAGAGACGAGTCATGGCGGCGCGAGACCTATTGTCTGCCGCGCAGCCAGGCGCGCGAGAAGGCGATGGAGTGGTTCGAACGCTATCCCAAATCCGCCTATATGACGGAGATCGAATTCTGGCGGGAACTGGCGGACGGGCGTATCGAATTCACCATCCGCCGTCTGCCGAGCGCCGACTAACCGGCCCTAAGCCGCGACGCGCCTCCTTATCGCCCTTTTTCGCCGCCGGACCGGCGTCGGAGACGAGGGCGAACTATTGCTCATTCAGGACTGCCTCGCAGTCATGCGACCCGACCGGACGACTTTTCTTCTGATTGCCTACAAGGATAGCAATCGAATAAATAAATTGTTTACCAAATTAGATTGGACTAATATCGTTCACGTTTTTGTGAAATCTCAGAAAAACTGAGACAATATTCACGCGTCTAGACATAGTTGATCTTCTCGATTTAACGACAAATTACTTACAGACAATTGCCAGATTTCAGCCACATTGACCGGCTCGATTGTGATGCCGGCGCCACAGACTTTTAGACACATTCAGCGTTATAGATCAGGCCATCTCGGGGGCGGGCTTGTCGAGTTCCTCCCGCTTGGTTCGACACGAGGAGATTTCGATGAAAAAGATTCTAATCGGGGCCCTGCTGGCCGGCGTCGCCACGTCGGCCTTTGCAGCGGACTTGCCCACCGCCAAGCCCGCGCCGGCGCCAATGTACGCGCCGCCGATCTTCACCTGGACGGGATTCTATGTCGGCGTGAATGGCGCCTACGATTGGGGCAGCGTCCGCAGCAGCAACGGCGTCTTCGGCGATCCGAGCGGCGGCATGGGCGGCGCGACGGCCGGCTATAACTACCAGATCGGCCAGTTCGTCGTCGGCGTCGAAGGCGATGTCGACTTCGGCGACGTGTCCAACAAGCAGACGATCGACGGTTTTGGTTCGTTCGGCAAGCTCGACTTGGATACATTCGCGACGGCGCGGGCGCGTTTGGGCTTCGCGATGGATCGGGCGCTGATCTATGTGACTGGCGGCTACGCGGGCGGCGAAGTGCACAGCGCGATCTTTGACGCCATCACGCCTGCCTACATCTCCAACAACACCTGGCAGAACGGCTACGCGGTCGGCGGCGGCATTGAATACGCCTTCACCAACAACATATCGGCCAAGGCCGAATATCTCTTTTCCCAGCTCGACGGGAAAACCCTTGTGACGCCGTCCTATGCGGCAAAGGACGGTCTCGATATTTCGCTTGTTCGTCTGGGCCTCAACTATCGCTTCTGACCGAAGCGATCTTCGTCCAGCAAACGAGCCCGGCGGCCCCTCCCCCGCCGGGCTTTTCATTTGGCGAGAGGCTCAGGCAGGCGCAACGCGGGTTTTTGCGAAAGCGGGAACGCCAGCCGCGAAAGCGTCGAGCCATCGAACGAGACTTGGATAGTCCTGCCGCCACCGCCCGTCGAAACGCAGATCAAGATAGCCGAGCGCGCAAGCCGTGGCGATCGCCCCGATGTCCCGCGCCGTCTCGGCGGGCGGCGAGGCGGCCAAAGCCGCGAGCGCGCGTTGGGCTTTGCCCGCCTGGCGGTCGAGCCATTTCGCCGAATATTTGTCGGCGTCGCGAAAGCGCGTTTCATAGATTTGTAGGAGGGACGCGTCCATCAAGCCGTCGGCCAACGCTTGCCGGCTGAGAGCGGCGAATCGCTCGGTCGGCTTTGCCGGAATGATCTTGCCGCCGCCCGCCAGCCAATCGAGATATTCGACAATCACTCGGCTGTCGTAGAGCGCCGTTCCGTCCTCCAATATCAGCGTCGGAATTTTGCCGAGCGGGTTTTGCCGTCGCAGCGGCTCGGCCGGATCGTTGGTGTCGGCGGCGGCGATTTCAATGCGATCCGTCAGGCCCAGGATCGCCGCGGCGATTTCGATCTTGCGCCCAAAGGGCGAGGGCGGCGAGGAGCGAAGAATCAGCATCGACGGGTTCCTTTGTTCGCGCCGGCCTGGCGGCGGCCGGGGATCTCTGGCCGGTCCGCTCCCCGAAAATCAAGCCCTTGTTGCCGAAGCCCGCGTAAGACCCATATAAGGCTCGGCGATACTAGGCCTTTACCCCGAAAATCAGAAAAAGCTCGGGATCAGCGAGGCGTCATGTCGACAACGAACGCCACACACGGGCGCGTCATCATCATCGGCTCCGGCCCCGCCGGCTACACGGCGGCGATTTACGCCGCGCGCGCCATGCTTTCGCCGATTCTCCTGGCCGGCTTTGAATCCGGCGGCCAGTTGATGATCACCACCGATGTGGAGAATTACCCGGGCTTCGCCTCGCCGATCCAAGGCCCCTGGCTGATGGAGCAAATGCGCGAGCAGGCCGCGCATGTCGGGGCGCGGATCGAGTCAGAATATGTGCAGAGTCTCGACCTCAGCCAGCGTCCCTTCCGCATCCATTGCGACAGCGGCCTAGTCTACACGGCCGACGCCGTAATTCTCGCGACAGGGGCGAAGGCGAAATGGCTTGACCTCCCGAGCGAGCAGGCCTTCCGGGGTTACGGCGTTTCAGCCTGCGCCACCTGCGACGGATTTTTCTTCCGCGGACGTCGCGTGGCCGTGGTCGGCGGCGGCAATTCGGCCGTCGAGGAGGCGCTGTATTTGAGCAATATCGCGTCGGAGGTAACCGTGGTGCACCGTCGCGATTCGTTCCGCGCCGAAAAGATTTTGCAAGAGCGCTTGGCCCAACGCGGCAATGTCAAGATCATCTGGAATGCGGTCGTCGAAGACATCGTCGGGACCGGCGATCCTCGTGCGGTGACCGGCGTCAAATTGCGCAATGTGCGGACGGGCGCCCATGAAGAGCTGGCGGTTGACGGCGTCTTCGTCGCCATCGGCCATGCGCCGGCGAGCGAGCTCGTTCGCGGACAATTGACGCTGAAGCCGAACGGCTATGTGCAAACCGCGCCGAACTCCACGGCCACCAGCGTCGAGGGGGTTTTTGCGGCCGGAGACGTCGCCGACGACATCTATCGTCAGGCGGTGACCGCGGCCGGTCTTGGCTGCATGGCGGCGCTGGAGGCGGAACGTTGGCTCGCGCATTTGCCGCAAATGCGGCAAGCTGCCGAATAGCCCTTAGGCGACGGCGCGGATTTCCCGCTTTCTTTTAAAGACGCGGCAACGGGCGCGGAAGTTTGGCCGGACGCGCCGGCCGGGGGGAAAGTGATGGACTGGGATAAGCTGCGTATCTTTCAGGCGGCGGCGGACGCAGGCTCGTTCACCCATGCCGGCGAGACGTTGGGCCTCAGCCAATCGGCGATCAGCCGACAAGTCAGCGCGCTCGAGCAGGACCTCGGCACGCCGCTGTTCCATCGTCACGCCCGCGGCCTCATTCTGACCGAGCAGGGCGAGCTGCTTCTCGGAACGGTCCAGGACGTCGTCCTCAAGCTCGAAGCGGCGCGAAGCCGCCTGATCGACAGCCGAGACAAGCCGCATGGCGAACTCAGGGTGACGACGACGCTCGGCCTCGGCGCCAATTGGCTCTCGCCGCGGCTTGGCGAGTTCCTCGAACTCTACCCGGAGATCAAGCTGCAGGTTCTCCTGAACGACGACGAACTCGACCTTGGCATGCGCGAGGCCGATGTGGCGCTGCGCCTCCGCGAGCCTTCGCAACCGGACCTCATCCGGCGGCGGCTGTTCACCGTGCATTTCCACGCCTATGCGTCGGCTGAATATTTGAAGCGCTACGGGCAACCGCGCTCGGTCGGCGATCTCGACCAGCACAGAATTCTCGCCTTCGGCACGATCGGCGCCAATCACATCCTGAACAATCTCAATTCGCTGCTGACGCTCGGGCGGGATTCGCGGAGCCCCCGCACGGCGGCGATCAGCATCAACAATATCGGCGCCGTGACGCGAGCGGTCGAGCATGCGGTCGGCATCGCGGTGCTGCCAGACTATTGCGTGGCCCCCGAGTCCGGCCTGGTCCGGCTGCTGCCGCAGGCCGACATGCCGGAGATGGATTGCTTCCTGGTCTATCCGGAAGAAATGAAGAATGTCGCCCGCGTGCAGGCGTTTCGCGACTTCCTCGTCGCCAAGGCGCAGAGGTGGAGGTACTAGGACGGCGCCCGCGGCTACATCTTCTCGACTTGGCCAAATTCCAAATCGACCGGCGTCGCCCGGCCAAAGATCGACACCGCGACCTTGACCCGCGAGCGCGCCTCGTCGATCTCCTCGACCACGCCGCTGAACGACGCGAAGGGGCCGTCGGCCACCCTGACCTGCTCGCCAATGTCGAAGTGGATCGAGGCCTTCGGCCGCTCGACGCCGTCGGCCACCTGGCCCTTGATACGATCGGCTTCGGCGTCGGATATCGGCATCGGCTTCTTGTCGGCGCCGAGGAAGCCGGTAACCTTTGGCGTGTTCTTGATCAGGTGATAGACGTCGTCGGTCAGGTCGCATTTGACCAGGACGTAGCCCGGAAAGAATTTCCGCTCCGAACTGACCTTGCGGCCGCGGCGGACTTCGACCACTTGCTCGGTCGGCACCATGACATCGGTGAATTTGTCGGCAAGGCCGCGTTGCGCCGCCTGCTCCTTGATCGAGTCGGCGACCTTTTTTTCGAAGTTCGAATAGGCGTGGACGATATACCAGCGCGTGCTCATGTCGTCAGAAGTCCCAAGATTTTGGCGCGCCTAGCCGTGCCGGCCAATCCCCAGCGCATAGCCGATGGCGAAATGCAGGATCTCGTCGACGGCGACGAAGAACAAACTGGCCAGAAAAACCATCAGAAGCACGAGACCGGTGGTGATCATCGTTTCGCGCCGGGTCGGCCAGACGACTTTCTCGCCTTCGGCGCGGACCTGCTGGAGGAATTCAAAAGGATTGGCCATAACTCGGTTCCGGAGGCCGGCTGGCGCTCGCTTGAAGGCTATCTGCCGGCCAGAAAGATTTGCGGCGCGGGGCCTCTCGGCCGCGCGCCACCAGCCCCTCATATAGGATCAGGCCGCCCGACGCCAAGGAAAATCTGAAAGCGGCCTCAGGCGGCCAAGCTAACCCCGGCTGGCAGGAGCGGAGGGTCTCGAACCCCCAACCCCCGGTTTTGGAGACCGGTGCTCTACCAATTGAGCTACACTCCTAGCGCGGCCGGTTATCGCGCAACGGGTCTGAGGACGCAAGGCTTTCGCCGTTGGCGCTTCGCCGCCGGTCAAACCGGCTCGACCCAGACCGCCGTCCCATAAGCCAGGACTTCGGTAATGCCGTCCATGATCTCGTTGGCGTCATAGCGCATGCCGATGACCGCGTTGGCGCCGCCCTGGGCGGCATGTTCGCACATATGATCGAACGCCTCTTGGCGCGCCGTTTCGGTGAGCTCGACATAGACCGACAACTTGCCGCCGAACACCGATTGCAACCCGCCGACGAAATTGCCGACAACGCTGCGCGAGCGCACCGTGATGCCGCGAACCAGGCCGAGGTGGCGGGTGACGCGGTAGCCGACGATATCATTGGTCGTCGAGACGATCATGGCGGCCCTCTTTTGCGGCGCTCACTCTAGACCGGAACCGAAGAGCCGCGCGAGACCTTCAAAGACGCTTCTGAACGGATCGGCCGGCCCCAAGCGGGAGATGTCCTTCAGCGTGGTCAGGCGATCACGGCTTTCTCGCCGCGAAAATTCCACTGCCGAGATAGTTCGGTCCAAAGAGGTTGATTGACCCTCCCATCTCGCCATAGAGCGGCGTCGAGTTGGTCGGCCCGCCCTGGAAAAACGAACCATTGACCACCGCCGCGCGGTTGCCAGCGTCGCCGAGAAGACCGCCCGTGAACAGAGCGGTGTGCGGTATGAGCCCGACGGTTCCCGAATAGTTCGTGTTGTCGAGGCCAGTGATTGAAACAGCGCCGGTAGCCGTCCCGAAATTGACCGCATTGGAGAACGCCCCGGCCGCAATATATTGGCGCGTGCCATTGTTGATTTCCGCGATGGCGTGGCCGGTGTAGGTCGCCGTCCCAGTCGAGGGTATGTCGACCGTCTTGGCCGGGAGCCCGGCGACCCAGAACGCCAAGTGAGTCTGGTCGTAATAATCGTTGTTGTTGACCGGATCGTTACGCGCGCCTTGGACGGACCAAAATCCCCAGCGGGTGTAGTCGCAGACGCAGGGCGAAACGGTCGTCGAGGAGATCGAGGAAAGGAAAGACTGGCTGTTTGCGCCGACCGCGTCCGATACGATCATCAAGGAATAAAGGTAGCCCGCGGTTCCGCCTGGGATCGCGGGATCGTTGTATGTGGTTCCGTTCACCGAGCTCGTATAGGTGCTTGGGCTCGAAGCATTGAACTGTCTCTCGCTCAAAGCAGCGAAGGTGCGCGAGTCGACATAAGCGCCGTTGTCGCCGGAGGCCGACGCGCCGTTCGGCAAGGTCTGCGGATTTCCGAATCTGTATTGCGCAACCTTGAGGCTATTCGCTCCGAAATTGGGATTGTTTGCCGGAAAGGACTGGGTGATCGCGGCTACGTTGAATACGGCTTCCAGTCTTGAGCCGTTCATCAGCGAAACGCTGACGTCGCCCGGCGTGCCGCTGGCGTTGGTGACGGCGTACATCGGGCTGCCGGCGACAAAGTTGTACTGATTGCCCTTCGGCGCGTATTCGTAGGTGCCGAACAATCCGCCGACATAGCCTTGAAGGGTCTCCGTTGGATGATCGGCGCCGAGGCCGGCCGGCGTTGCGGCTCGCGTGATTGTTTGGTTGGTCAGGTAGTTATATTGCGCGTTGGCCGGGAGGACATAGGCGAAGGACTGGGTCGGCGGGTTGGCGTAGCCGTTTGTGACCGTTGCGGTGCTCGACTTGAAACTATTCTGCGTCGTCGTGAAGGAGCCTGTCGGGAGCAGATTTGAGTCCAGCGCGATCGATTGCGGCGTCGACGTCGCAAAGCCGCGCGTCCAGCTGTTGAAATCGTTCGGATTGGCGTCCGCAACGGAGGTCCCAAAGAAATTGCCGATGAACGTTCGACCGTTGACCGGATCGTTTTCGCCTGACGCGGTCATCACCGAGATCATCGAGGTTTGGTTGGCGCCTTGGCCGTTGACCGCGAAATTCGCTTGGAAAGCTCGCGGGGCGTTAGGCGTCGTCCCTGCCGCCGAGGCGCCGCGATAGCCGTAGAACGGCGTTGAGATGCTGTTGGCGCCCGACGACACGAACGAAGCCACCAGATAGGGAAACTGGGACTGGCCAAGATTTTTGCTGTCCACGTTGGTGGTGAGCACGAAGGCGGTCGCCGGGTAGGCCGGCGTCGGCGGGGGCTTGGGCGGCGTGGGAGGGGCCGGTTGTGGCGGCGGCGGCGACGGCGTGATGATATTGGCCGTGGTCGTCGCGGCCGTGCTTTGCTGGCCCTGCTGCGCGCTTTGCTGCGTAGCTTGCGCAAGAGACGTCGTCGCCGCAGCCGCGCTTCCACGCGCTTGCGCCAGGCTGACGGTCACGGCCGGGGCGGCCGCCGAATTCGCCGTCCCGACATTATAGCCCGCGGCCTGCTGGTCAGTCGGCGCCGCGCTCGATCCGCCGGTCTGGCCGGCCTTGCTGGTGAGTTGGATATTTGTCTGGGTGATCGAGGCCGCCGACGCCTTCACCGGTTGGGAGGGTGCGGCGCCCGCCCCGGTCGTCTGCACCATGAAGCCGGGCCTCGTCACAAACACAGTCTGCGGCGTGCAGCCCGCGCCTGACACGGTCGCCGCGACATTGCCGCCGCAGCGCGACGTCATCGACAATTTGCCGTAACCGAGAAACGCCTTTGTCCCGTCCTTTTGCCCGTGGGTCACCGTCACGATGCCGCCGCGAACGCCGATCGCCGCCACGGGCGTCGCAATCGTCGCGCCGCCCGTGTGCGTCGCCTGACCGCCGACCAGCCGCAGCGCGCCCTTGCCCAGAGTGACCGCCAGTTCGCCCTGCGTCGTCACGGGATTGAACACGAACTTGTCGATCACGACGCTGGAGCCCGGCCCGATGTTCAATGTCGTCTTGTCGATGAACAGCAATTGCACGCTGCCGGTCGTCGACGTCTCGATCTTCTCGTTGGCGACGATCTGCTCGCCGATCTCGATCACGCGAACGTTGCCGCCCGCAGCGCCGGTCGAGCGCGTATTTGCGGCGCCCGCCGTGCCGACGACGGATTCGGCCTTCGCCGGCCCGACCTGAGCTGCAATCAACAGGGTCGCGACGACGAGATGACCAAGGCGGTGGTGCGATGCGTTGCGCATTACCCTCTCCTGCCGTCAAAAACGAATTGTCGGACCGCCGGACACGATAAAGTCATTTGTCCGGTAGTTCGGCACGGTCGAGTTGGTCCGCAGATACTGAACCTGAAGGGCGACGCCCACGTTCCGGTAGAACGACATGTCGAGCGTCGCGCCGGTCCGCCACTGCTGATCGAGCCGCGTTATGGCTGGATTGACAATGGGGTCCGGCTCCCGATAGGCGGTGTGCGAGTAGCCGATAAAGGGGGCGAAGGTCCAGTTCGCGCCGGCCTGCGCGAAGCGCGGCGCCGCAAACGCGTAAGGCAGCGAGAAGTCCGCCGATACGTCGGTATAAGAATAGGGCGTATAGTCGGCCGTGCTGCCCGTCACCGCGACGCGCGCCTGCCATGAAAGCCCCGGCGCCATGGCCAGCGGTCCGGCGCCCAGCGTATAGCCAATCCATTGATTGCCCGTCTGCAGGGTCGCAATCGGATAGTCCTTGGAATTGCGGAACTGCCGATCTCGATACTCGACGCCGGGATCGAGTTCGATCGCCGCGGGAAGCTCCACGCGCAAGGAAGCGCCGCCCCCCAATGTGCCGAAATAAGGGTTGTCGCCCAAGGTGACGATATTGCCGATGGCGTAGGGGTGAATAGACGTGAACGTCTCCGAGCCGAGACCTAATCGCGGCCCGGTGGAAACTTCGAACAGTCCAAGATTAAGAGACGTCAGCTTGAACTGGCGGGCGTAGTACGCGGTGACGTCGGACTCCCAGCCGTCGCCGTTCTGATCATTGAAATCGTAAAAATGATGAAGCGTCGAAATGCCAAAGACGTTCCAATCCGGTCGGTGTTGAAATTGGCTCGATAGGATCGCGTTTTGCCCGAGCGCCTGCACCATCGGGCTGCTGGGCCCGGCGTTGCCGTTGCTTTGGTAGCGCAACCCGGTTTGCGCGAAAAAGGCGAACTGGTTGTCCGCAACCGCGCGATCTATCGCCGTTAGGAATGTCGCCACCTCGTCGCGCACGTCTTGCGGCGTGTTCTCCGCGGCGACCGCCTGAGTGAAGTAGCTTCGCGCCATTTCATAAGAGCGAAGACGATAGTAGAGAACGCCGAGTTCCAGCTTCACTCTGGGCAGGTTCGGATTATAGAAAAGCATTCGCTCGAGCGCGCCGATCGCCGCTTCGTAATCGCCAAGCTTGGTCTCGATTTGCGAATAGCGAAACGCCGCGTCGAGATCATCGGGCTTCACAAACATGCGTTTGAACAGCAAGTCGGCAGCCCCACGAAGCTCGGCATCGCTTCCCGCGACCTCCGTCGCGAAAACCTTGGAAGTCGAAAAAAAGCACAAAGAAATCGCGATGAACGCCGCGGCCGCCGCCGCCGAGCGCCGTGCTGCCTTGATGGAGACGGCTAACAGCCGCGGTCCCCGGCAGTCTGACGCCGGCCGCGCAAGAAATACCCCCCAATGGCGCGCGAATGCGCCCCAACGCCACCCCAACATACGCCAGCCCGCCCTGTTAACGAATTCTATGCGCAGTAAAACGGCGTGACAAGCGACCCCCCGCGCTGGCGGCTCTGGGCGCAGGGCGCCCCCGGCGTCCGACGCCAGCCGCGGCCTACTTTTCCTCCAGCGCGATCATCGGAACCCAGGCCGGAGCGAGATCGGCCCCGGCGAGCTGGCCAAAGCGTTTTTGATAGAAGGCGTAGAGGCCTTTGACCTCCTCAGGGGCCAAACCCATGGCCTCCTTGGCCCTATCCCGCGCCGTCGCAAAGTCGCGCGCGCGGTAGGCGGCCAGGATTTCCGCGTGCCTCGCCGCGAGTTCTTGGAATGCCGCGCTAGCCGCATAGTCGGCACTCCCCGCCAAAGCGAAAAGCGCGGTCGGCCGGGTCTTGTTCTTCAGCAGGACCCGATCGATCTCCAGCCAAGCGAACTCCGGCGCCTCGGCCCGCGTCGAGGCGCTGGCGACAATATCCACGCCAAAGATCTTCGACGCTCCTTCTAGCCTCGAAGCGACATTCACCTCGTCGCCGATCGCCGAATAGTCGAACCGCAAAGTCGAGCCGAGATTGCCGACGCAGCACTCGCCGGTATTGAGCCCTACGCCGAACTTAACGTTGCGGAATGTATCGTTCTCCAGCGTCGACCACCGCTCGTTGAGAAGCGCCAGCGTCTGTCGCATCGCCAAGGCCGCGCGCACGGCATGCAGGCCGTGCCGTTGATCGTCGAGCGGCGCATTCCAGAACGCCATGATCGCGTCGCCCATATATTTGTCGATCGTGCCCGTCTCGGCGAGAATCGCATCCGTCATGGGCGTCAAATATTCGTTCAGGAGGCGCGTGAGTTCGAGGGCGGAGAGTCCTTCCGACAGAGTCGTGAACGAGCGCAGATCGCAGAACATCAATGTCAGACGCCGCTGTTGTCCGCCGAGCTGCAAATTTTCTGGGT
>DATGHD010000200.1:0-2688 GCA_035308145.1 Roseiarcus sp. | reverse complement strand
GTCTTCTCGGACGCCGGCGGCACCGGGCGGAGCTATCACGCCGAACTCTCGACGAAGAATCGTCGGTTGCGCGTCCATTATCTTCTGGAGGCGGGCTGGCGCGCCGATGCGGCGATTCAAGGGCTCGGACGCACCAACCGGACGAACCAGGCGCAGCCGCCGCTGTTCCGGCCCGTATCGACCGACGTGAAGGCGGAAAAGAGATTTCTGTCGACCATTGCGCGCCGCCTCGACACGTTGGGCGCGATCACGAAGGGCCAGCGCCAGACTGGCGGCCAGGGTCTCTTCCGCGCCGAGGACAATCTCGAATCCGTCTATGCTCGAGCAGCGCTGCGTCAGTTCTACAGTCAACTCTTTCAAGGCAAGATCGACGGATGCCTCCTCCTGGAATTTCAGGACCTCACTGGTCTGACGCTCACCGACGCCGACGGCACTTTGAAAGAGGACCTGCCGCCGATCACCACTTTTCTCAATCGCCTGCTGGCGCTGACGATTCGTATGCAAAACCTTCTTTTCGAGGCGTTCGAGGCAATTCTCAGCGCCAAGATCGAAGGCGCGATCGCGTCAGGCCACTATGACCAAGGCGTCGAGACGGTCCGCGCCGATCGAATGTGCGTCATCGATCGCCGCACCGTCCATATCCATGGCGCGACGGGCGCGGAAACCCGCGTCTTCGCCATCGAACGCCAGGATCGCAACGAGCCGCTGTCGCTGGAGGGCGCGCTTGAACGCGCCAGCGAAAAGAACGCCAAGCTTCTGATCAACGCCAAGTCGGGACGCGCGGCCGTTCAGGTCCCTGCACCGAGTCTCATGCTCGACGACGGCGCCATCGAGCGGCGCGTTCGGCTTCTTCGGCCGCTCGATCGTCACGCCATCAGTCTCGACGCCTTGGCTGAAACGAACTGGGAAGAGGCCGACGCCGGAGCCTTTGCTGAAGCCTGGCGGGCGGAGCTTGCCGAAGTTCCGGAATTCGCGACGTCTACGTTTCACGTCGTCACCGGCCTGCTGCTGCCGATCTGGAAGCGCATTCCCGACGATGCCTGCAAAGTCTATCGCCTTCAAACCGATGAAGGCGAACGCGTCATCGGCCGCGTGATTTCGCCGACGGCTCTGTCGACGCTCTATCGCAACCTCGGTCAGGACGGCGCGCCGACGATCAAAGTCGACGACGCCTGGAGCGTTGTGGTCGGCGGTCGTGGCGTCGCGCAGCTCGCGGATGGTCTGCAGGTGCGGCGCGTGCGCGTCATGAACGACTATCGCGTGGAGCTCTCTGGCTTGACCGAGGGCGTGCGCGATCGCCTGCGCGCGATGGGACTCTTCAGCGAGATCATTGCCTGGAAGCTGCGCTTTTTCGTACCTGTCGGCGCCGACGGCCTGCAGGTCTTTGCGCGTTTGGTCGAACGCTTTCCGATCATCGCGGTTTCGGAACGGGACGCAGCCTGAGGAGCGGCAAATGGCTCCTCGTCTCTCCGCCGGCGAGCTTTCTCGCCGGCTTTCTCGTCGCGCCGAAGCCGTCTGCCGGCATTATCTGCGCGCCGGCAGGAAGGAAGGCCGTTACTGGCTCGTCGGCGACGTCCGTGGCGCGCCTGGGCGTTCACTATATGTTCGCCTCATCGGCCCTGAATCGGGCAAAGGCGCGGCAGGCAATTGGACGGACGCGGCGACCGGCGAACATGGCGATCTCCTCGATCTCATCGGCCTCAATCGTGGGCTGACCTCGATTCGCGAGGTCATGGTCGAGGCGCGCGCCTATTTGAACCTGCCGCGACACGATGTCCCCTGCCCCGCCGAGGTTCGCGCATCGACTACCCCGCGTGGGTCCGCTGAGGCGGCGCGCCGACTCTTTGCGATGAGCCAGCCAATCGCCGGAACGCTGGCAGAGACGTACCTTCGGCGTCGCAATCTTGAGCCGGCGATCGTCGACGTGAGCGCAGTGCGGTTTCACCCGCGCTGCTATTATCGCGACTCGAACGAGGCGCCGACCCGGACCTTCCCCGCTTTGATCGCAGGCGTGACCGATCTCGCTGGCCGGCTTACCGGCGTGCATCGGACTTGGCTCGATCCCGCGTCGCCGGGCGACAAAGCGCCGGTCTCATCGCCGCGCCGCGCCATGGGCGATCTGCTCGGCGCCGGAGTCCGCTTTGGCAAGACGCAGAGCGATCATACGATCCTGGTTGCGGGCGAAGGTCTCGAAACCATCATGTCGCTGCGGATGGCCATGCCTGGCCTGCCGATGATCGCCGGGCTCTCCGCCAATCACCTCGCAGCCCTCTTGCTCCCTGACCGACTTGTACGGCTCTACATCGCGGTCGACGCTGACCCGGCCGGTCGTCGCGGCATGGAGCGGCTCAGCCGACGCGCGCGGGAAGTCGGGATCGAAGCTCTGTCGCTGGTCTCGCGGCTCGGCGACTTCAATGAAGATTTGAGACGCCTCGGATTGCGCGCGCTCGCTCGAGGGCTCCGGGATCAGCTCGCCCAGCAAGACTCGGCGCGTTTCCTGATCGCGGCGTGAGCGGGTCGCCGGAAGGAAGAGAGGCAGCGAGAATTGCGTCCATCTGGCGATCATGCACGGCTCACCCCGCCGAGAGGCCGCGCCCGGGCCTTCAAGGGGGCGATGGGGCGGCAAGCGGCTCGGGCCGGCAAGGGCGGTCGGCGAGAAGTTTTCCGCCGGCGGCCTTTAGGCCGCCT
>DATGHD010000199.1:0-3007 GCA_035308145.1 Roseiarcus sp. | reverse complement strand
TGGTGCTGGTCGATATGCAGATCGCCGTTGGCGCGGACAGTAATGTCGAACAACGAATGGCGGGCGATCTGGTCGAGCATATGATCGAAAAAGCCGACGCCCGTCTCGACGCTCGCCTTGCCGGCGCCGTCGAGATTGAGTTCGACCGTGATTTCTGTCTCTTTGGTCTTGCGCGTGACGCTGGCGCTGCGCATCGATCGTCTCGGATTTTGAGGCCTTAAGCCCCGGACCGGGCGCTCATTAGCAAGATGCGGGCTGGATGACCACCCGAATGGCCGCCCTTGCGTCGGGCCGCGCCGGTCCCTAGATCGAATGGCTCCGCAAAAAACGCCCGATCTCAAGGCCAAAATATGAACAGCGACCCCGCCTCACGCGCGCCAGGCTGGCATGCGACCACGATCGTCATGGTCCGCAAGGGCGGCAAGGCGGTCATCGGCGGCGACGGCCAGGTCAGCTTCGGCCAGACGATCATCAAAGGGAACGCCAAAAAGGTGCGGCGGCTGGCCAAGGGGGACGTGATCGGCGGCTTTGCCGGCGCGACCGCCGACGCTTTTACGCTTTTCGAGCGGCTCGAGGCCAAGCTCGAACAATATCCCGGCCAGTTGGCGCGGGCCTGCGTCGAGCTCGCCAAAGATTGGCGCACCGACCGCTATTTACGCCGTCTCGAAGCGATGATGCTGGTGGCGGACAAGGACGTCGGGCTGGTTCTGACCGGCACTGGCGATGTCCTCGAGCCCGAATCGAGCAGCGAAGGCAGCGTGATGGGCATCGGCTCGGGCGGCAACTACGCGCTGGCCGCCGGCCGCGCGCTCCTTTCGACGGAGCTCGACGCCGAAACGATTGCGCGGCGCGCCTTGGCCATCGCGGCGGAAATCTGCGTCTACACCAACGCCAATGTCGTCGTAGAGGCTTTGGAGGCGGCGCGATGACTTGGCTGCTTTCGGCGCGCCGCATTCGGGGGAGGCGGTCTTGCGCAAGCGCGCTGTCATTCTTTTCGTGATCGCCCTTACGGCTGGGATCGCCGGTTTCGCAATGGCCTATGTGTTGGCCCGGCCCGATGCTTTCGGCGCGCCGCAAAGCTTTCCGCCGGACGGGATTGAATCAACGCTCGGGAGTCCTGATCTCGCCTGCGGTCGCTTCAAGCTCGTCGTCGAAGGGAATGGTCCGAGTGTGCGGATCAGCCCTGGTCCCGGCGCCGATCCAGCGGTCGATTCCGCGCTGCTCGTCGAGCGTTCCAAGCGCGCCATCACGATCATCGCGCAAGCGGAAAGATGCAGCTACAGGATGACGATCGAGAAGCATGTCGACACGGACCGTGATGGGCTTGATCTGTTGCTGTTCTAGCCGCCTTCCCACGTCGGCGCCTATCGGCGCCGCTTTGCGCGTCCATCTGGCGCGCCCTTCCCCTCACCAGGCCTGGTCATGACCGAATTTTCCCCTCGCGAAATCGTCTCCGAACTCGATCGCTTCATCGTCGGCCAGCGTGACGCCAAACGCGCCGTCGCCATCGCCCTTCGCAATCGCTGGCGGCGATTGCGCCTCGATGGCGCGATGCGCGACGAAGTGATGCCGAAGAACATTCTGATGATCGGCCCGACAGGCTGCGGCAAGACGGAAATCTCGCGCCGGCTCGCCAAGCTCGCCGGCGCGCCGTTCTTGAAGGTCGAAGCGACGAAATTCACGGAAGTCGGCTATGTCGGGCGCGACGTCGAACAAATCGTGCGCGACCTGGTCGAGATCGGCATCTCGTTGGTGCGCGACAAGAAACGAAAGAGTCTTCAAGCCAAGGCGCAACTTGCCGCGGAAGAGCGCGTATTGGACGCGCTGGTCGGCGCCAGCGCCTCGGTCTCGACGCGCGACGCCTTTCGTCGCCGACTTCGCGACGGCGAGCTCGACGACAAGGAAATCGAAGTCGAGATCCCTTCGGCCTCGCCGTCAATGCCGCTCTTCGAACTGCCGAACATGCCCGGCGCGTCGGTCGGCGCAATCTCGATCGGCGACATATTCGGCAAAGGCTTTGGCCAACGGGCCAAACCGCGACGGATGACGGTCAAGGATTCCTACGAGCCGTTGCTCGCAGCGGAAGCGGACAAATTGCTCGATCAGGATCAACTCGTGCGCGAGGCGGTCCAAGAGGTCGAGAGCAACGGCATCGTCTTCCTCGACGAAATCGACAAGATCTGCGCCCGCGAAGGACGGATCAGCGGCGACGTCTCGCGCGAAGGCGTACAGCGCGATCTCTTGCCTCTCATCGAAGGGACGACTGTGACGACCAAGCACGGCTCGGTCAAGACCGACCACATCCTGTTCATCGCCTCAGGCGCCTTCCATATTTCGCGGCCGTCCGATCTTCTTCCCGAGCTTCAGGGCCGGCTGCCGATCAGGGTCGAGCTGGCGCCGCTGACCGAAGAGGACTTCAGGCGCATTCTGACCGAGACTGAGGCAAGCCTGATCAAGCAATATGTCGCGCTGATGCGCACGGAGGGCGTCGAACTCTCATTCGCCGACGACGCGATCATCGCCCTCGCCCGCGTCGCCGCGCAAGTCAATGGAACCGTTGAGAATATCGGCGCGCGTCGCCTTCAGACCGTAATGGAGCGCGTTCTCGATGAGGTGAGCTATTCGGCCCCGGACCGCGCGGGGGAAAAGATCGTCGTCGACGCCGCTTTCGTCGAGCGCAACGTCGGCGATCTCGCCAAGAACGCTGATTTAAGCCGATTTATATTGTGAGCGGCGGGGCGTCCCGCGTAGCTTGGCGGGCTCGGAACGATCTCACGCGCCTGTGAGCAGCGGCGTTGTCACTTTCCGGCTTTTGGCCCGTAGGTGAGACGTGGGGGCGAGAAGGGAGAGAGGTCATGCGGATTTTGAAATACGTTGCGGTCTTGGCCGTCGCCTTGACGGCTTCGACCGCCTATGCCCAGTCGCCTGTACAGTGGAACCCGTTTACGCATAGTTGGGAATTGCCGGAATGGGCGAGACCGTTTAACGAGCGCCCAGGTTTCGAAAA
>DATGHD010000198.1:0-15309 GCA_035308145.1 Roseiarcus sp. | reverse complement strand
GTACATCGACGCCGATGGCGGATTCTGCATGGTCTGTCCGATCGGCGGCCCGATCTCCGGATAATCTGGGCCGACGCCAGAGGGGCCGACATAAGCGGCTCTGCCCTCTACCATGCCGCCGCCGTAATAGGGCGAGCCGTAATAGCCGCCTGACGCGTAGGTCGGCCCATAATACCCAGCCGCGCCATAGCTCGGCCCTGGCGCGTAGCCCCAGGCCTGGGGCGCGTTCGGCGGATAGTATTCGGATTGCGACGGCGGATTCCATGTCTGTCCGACGCCGTTTTCAGTTCCGACCGCCGCGCCCGCGGCCGTTCCCTCCGTCGCGGCGGCCATACGCCGAGACGCATTCGACGCGGTATGTCGCCGCATCGTCTTGTTGTCGGCGCGCTCTGGCCTATTCGGGGCGGTCGTGTCGGAAGCCGCCGGCTGGGCCTGCGCTTGCGACGCGCCTTGGTCAAACATGTAAGGCTGGAAGTTGGACGCGTCCGCCATCGCAGCGGTCGCGCCGAGAAGCGTAGCCGCTCCGGCCAAGAGAATCGTTCTCAACATTGCTGTCTCCATCACTGCGCGCTGCCCCCGCTCCTTTTCGCGCGAACGTCATTCTTCGCGAACCAGCGCCCGCATAAGAACGTCCCTCCTGCGCCAAGGTTTCAATCCTCAAGCGACGCCCCAGCCACGAATTTTCGAATTGCGTGGATTACAGCCGAAAAATCTGGCGCTTTGAGCGCAGCGCCGACCACATTGTCGTGAGCGCGCGTGACTGCGCGCCACGAGCTTGCCGCAAAGCAGCCACGCAAAGGCGCTGATCGTAACCCTGGGGAGAAGAGTGGCGCTTACGGCGGAGGCGTAGCTCCGGGCCGTTGAGTTGTTCTGCGGATAGTACATGGATTGCGAGGAGGATTCCAGGTTTGCCCCATGCCCTCCGCCAAAGGTTTCGTTTTCAACGCCGTAACGGGTGAACGACTGCGTCGCATTCTCGACACGTCAATTCTTCGTTATCGCCTGGTACGTCAGCACAAGATGCTTCTGCTCGCTGAGCGGCTTATTTTTGCGCTCATGCGCGCCGCGGAAGCCGGCGGCATTCGCGATCGGGACGCCGATACGCGACATGAAATCGCCGCGTCAAGCGACCTGCGCGCCCGTTCCCGCGGACCACCCCATAGCCACGGCTGCGGGTCAGCCGTCGCGCCTTGCCTTTCAGAAAAAACACCCCAGGCTCGGGCTTTAGACAAAATCCAACCCACTGCGACCCAATAAATATAATCGCCCAGGCATTTCAAATGCGCGCCGCGCGCCAAGCGCGCGAGCCCTTGGCCGTGAATGTGCTATGACGATGCCGCCCTGCAACCGCCGTATTTGAAAGAATGACGCAAGCTCAGACCAACGCGCCTCGGCGCACGATGCTGCTGACCGGCGCCTCGCGCGGCATCGGCCATGCGACGGTGAAGCGATTCTCGTCGGCGGGATGGCGCGTCATCACCTGCTCGCGTCATCCTTTCCCGGAAGAATGTCCGTGGCAGGCTGGCCCGCAAGACCATCTGCAAATCGATCTTGCCGATCCGGCGGACACGCTGCGCGCCATCGCCGAGGCGCGCGAGCGCCTCGAAGACGGGCGGCTTGACGCGCTCATCAACAATGCGGCGATTTCGCCGAAGGGCGTCGCCGGAACGAGACTCGGCCTGTTCGAGACCGAAATCGACGATTGGGCGACGGTGTTTCAGGTCAACTTCTTCGCCCCGATTATGCTCGCGCGCGGTCTTGCCGCCGAACTCGAAAAAGCACGCGGTTCGATCGTTAATGTCACCTCGATCGCCGGAGCGCGCGTGCACCCTTTCGCCGGCGCCGCTTATTCGACCTCCAAAGCCGCGCTGGCCGCGTTGACGCGCGAAATGGCGGCGGATTTCGGTCCGCGCGGGGTGCGCGTCAACGCCATTTCGCCGGGCGAGATCGACACCGCGATTCTCTCGCCGGGCACCGAGAGAATTGTCGCGCAGATCCCGATGCGGCGCTTGGGTTCGCCCGAAGAGGTCGCCAAGGCGATCTATTTCCTCTGTTCCGAGCAGTCGAGCTACGTGCACGGCGCCGAGATTCACGTCAACGGCGGTCAGCACGTGTAAGCGCTCGATGACCGATGATCGCTCCTTCCCGCCGCGCCCGATCCTCGCCGTCTCGCTCGCGGTTTTCCGCGAAGGGCGGGCGCTGATTGCGCGCCGGGCGCGGCCGCCGCTGAAGGGCGTCTATTCGCTTCCAGGCGGTCGCGTCGAGGTCGGCGAGACGTTGAAGCAGGCGGCCTTACGCGAGCTCTTCGAGGAAGTCGGCGTCGCCGCCGAGATCATCGCGTTCAACGACCATGTCGAATCGATCGTGCGCGACGGCGCCGAGGTTAGCGCCCATTACGTGATCGCCTCCTTCGTCGCGCGATGGGTCAGCGGAGAAGCGCGAACCAGCGCCGAGGCTGACGATGTGCGATGGGTCGATCCCAATCGACCCTTCGATGTTCCGACGACGCCTGGTCTCGGCCCGATTGTCGCGCGCGCCGCGCATCTGATGAGCGGCGGCGCATGAACGGGACTTCGCGCGCGCTCGCTCTCGCCGCGGCGATGCTTCTCTTGGGCGCCGCCGGCGCTCTCGCGCAGGCCGCTCCCCCCGTCGAAACGCCGCAGGCCGATAAGCCCGTCAATGAGGCGCCGCCGCCTTACGAGCCGCAATTGCTGCGCTTAAGCGAAGTCATGGGGGCGCTCGCCTATTTGCGCGATTTATGCGGCGCCCGTGACGGCGATGCGTTTCGCGCCAAGATGGCCGCGCTTCTCGACGTCGAGGCCAAGACCGATGCGCGCAAGGAGCGCCTGGCCGGCGCCTTTAACCGCGGCTTTGAAGGCTATGCGCTGACCTATCGCATCTGCACGCCCGCCGCTCACGAGGTCATCGCGCGCTTCCTCGACGAAGCGGCGCATATCTCCAAGGACCTCGCCAACCGCTACGGCGGCTAGGCGGGAAGCTCACGCCGCCCTTTCGGGCAACGGACCGACATAGCGCGATTGCGGGCGAATGAGACGCCCTGTGAGCGCCTGCTCTTTGGCGTGGGCGATCCAGCCGCTGCTTCGGCCCATTGCGAAGACGCTCGTGAAGCTGTCGCGCGGGAAGCCAAGCGCCTCCAAGAGCAACGCCGTGTAGAATTCGACATTGGTCTTCAACGGCCGGTTCGGTTTGCGACGCGCGAGAATGGCCAGGGCCGCCGCTTCGATGCTCTCGGCGAGAGCGAAGCGCCCCGCGCCGCTGCGCGTTGACTTCGCAAGGCGCCGAGCCGCCTGTTTGAGCGCGTCGGCGCGTGGATCGCGGACCCGATAGACGCGATGGCCAAATCCCATCAGCCGGTCGCCCTTGTCCAGCGCCGCCTCGAGCCAAGCTTCGGCGGCCTCGGGCCGGCCGATTTCATCGAGCATGTCGAGGACCGGACCCGGCGCGCCGCCGTGCAAGGGACCTTTGAGCGCGCTGATCGCCGCGAGCACAGCGGAGGTCAGTCCCGCATGCGTCGAGGCGACGACGCGCGCGGCGAAGGTGGACGCGTTGAGCCCATGATCGCTCACCGTGACAAAATAAGCATCCAACGCCGCAGCCCAGTCGGGCGCGACTGTCTCGCCATGAAGCATGCGCAGGACATCCGCGGCATGGGTGGAGGCGGGATCGGGAACAACCGGCGCGTCGCCGCGCTTCATGCGAATGATCGCCGGCGCAAAGACCGCCGGCGCCGCGATGAGGCGGAGGGCGGCGGCAAGATCGTCGCCGTCGGCGATTTGCGCAATGAGGGCGCGGACCGCCTCCGTGACCGGCAGGTTAAGGAACGCCGCGGCCGCCGGCAGCCGCGAAAAGACTTGCGCGCGAGCTTCGCCTAGCGCGAGCGCCAGATGATCGGCGTTCGGCAGGCCGATGAAGAAGCCTGAAAAAAGCAATTCAAGAACATCTTCGTACCTTACGGCGCCGGCCAATTCGTCCAGCGAGCGGCCGCGAATGAGCAGCCGGCCCGCAGCGCCGTCAACGTCGGAAAGCGTCGTCTCCGCCGCCACCACGTCATCAAGACCGTTGTTCATGGCTTGCTCCAAATCCTTCTCGAGGATTAGATGATCTCATCAAGATTGACGTCAATCTTGATGAATACGATCAACATGAGGCGCGCCATTGGCTTGGCTGACCGCGACAGAGGCGCTGACGGCCTTGGGCGTGCGACGGCAGACGCTGTACGCCAACGTCAGTCGCGGCCGCATCCGCGCCAAGCCCGACCCCAAGGACCCTCGGCGAAGCCTTTACGACGGCGGCGACGTCAAGCGCCTCGCCGGCCGGCGCGGCGGCCGGCGCTCGGCCGCCTCCGTGGCCGCCGAGACGATCGGCTGGGGCGATCCGATTCTTGCCTCCAGCGTTTCGACGATTGCCGACGGGCGCCTTTTCTACCGTGGCCGCGACGCCGTCGAACTTGCCGAGAGCTCATCTTTGGAGGACATCGCCGCGTTGCTGTGGGAGTCCGAGGGCTTAAGCACTGAGGCCTCGCCGATAAAGAACAAATCTGTTCGTCCATCCGAATCGCCGTTGGAATCCGCGCTTCTCGTCCTGGCGAAACGGGTGGCGACGGATTCGCCCTCGCGTCGTCGCACGCCAGCGGTTCTGAAGGCTGAGGCCGCCGATCTCATCGGCGGCCTCGTCGAGGCGATGCTCGGATCGAACTTTCGCGCGGGCGCGCTGATCCATCAACGCATGGCCGCCGCTTGGCGCGCGCGCCGCGCCCAAGACGCGCTGCGCCGCGCTCTCGTGCTTCTCGCCGATCACGAGCTCAACGCGTCGACCTTTGCGACGAGGGTCGCCATATCCACCGGCGCGCCGCTGTCGGCGGGGCTCCTCGCCGGTCTTGCGACGCTGGCTGGGCCTCTGCACGGCGGCGCGGTCAAGGCCGCTCGGGCTCTCATCAGAAACGCCCGTCAGTTCGGCGCGACGGCGGCCGCGCGAGACTGGCTCGCGCAGGGCCGGCGGCTGCCAGCCTTCGGGCATCCGCTCTATCCGCAGGGCGACCCGCGCGCGATTGCGCTCTTTGCGCATTTCGAGCCGGCGCCAATCTTTGTCGAGACCAGGGCCGTCGTCGAAGACCTGATCGGCGAGGCGCCGAATGTCGATTTCGCCATCGCCGCGCTGGCCGATGCGTTTCAACTGCCGCCGCCGGCGTCGTTCACGATGTTCGCGATCGCGCGCTCGGTCGGCTGGATCGCTCACGCTCTCGAACAAGCGGCGAGCGACAGCCTCATTCGCCCGCGCGCTCGCTATACCGGACCGGCGCCAGGATCCGTCGACCGGATCGAGGCGCTCAGCGCGTCAAGGCTCGCCGGCGGTTTCGAATCATCGGGGACGAAGAAATCGACCGCCAGTTTCTGACTCGGATCGACGCGATAATGGTCGAATTCCGTGACGCCGTTCTCTGCGAGGAACGTGTCGTCGATCAGGAAATTGCCGGTGAAAGTCTTGGCGTCTTTAGAGAAGATCAGATGCGCGGCGTCCGCCAGAATGTCGGCCTTACGCGAAGCGCGCATCAGCGCGTCGCCGCCGAGAAGGTTCTTGACAGCGGCGGTGGCGATCGTCGTCCGCGGCCATAGCGCGTTGACCGCAACGCCGGCCTTTCGAAATTCGCCGGCAAGGCCGAGCACGACGAGGCTCATGCCGAATTTCGCCATCGTGTAGGCGGTGTGCGGCGCGAACCATTTCTCCTTCATGTCGAGTGGCGGCGACAGCATCAGGATATGCGGATTTGCCGCCTTGAAGAGGTACGGCGCGGCGAATTTGGAAACCATGAATGTTCCGCGCGTATTGATCTGATGCATCAGGTCAAAACGCTTCATCTCGATTGCCTGGCTGTTGGCGAGTTGGATGGCGCTGGCGTTGTTGACGACGATGTCGATGCCGCCGAAGCGTCGAGCGGTCCCATCCAGCGCATTGCGTACCCCTGCCTCGTCGCGCACGTCGACGACCAGCGGCAAGGCTTTGCCGCCCGCGGCCTCGATTTCTGCGGCGGCGGTATGGATCGTGCCGGGCAGCTTCGGGTTAGGCTCGTCGGTCTTGGCGGCAATCGCGATATTGGCGCCGTCCCTGGCGGCGCGAAGGGCGATCGCCAGGCCAATCCCGCGCGAAGCGCCGGTGATGAACAACGTTTTGCCCTTGAGCGAATGCTCGGCCATTTTTAGATTTTCCTTTCACGCGCCTGTCATTCCCGCGTAAGCGGGAATCCAGGAACCGCGGAAATAAGGGGATGGGCTGTGCTGGATTCCCGCGTGCGCGGGAATGACAAGGGCGCGTTTCACGACGCCTTGGCTTTCTGCAGGAACGCCTGGAAGAAAGCCCGCGCTTCCGGCGAGCGCACCGCGTCGCTGAAAGCGCGGTTCTCTTTGGCGATGCGCGCGGCGACGACGGTTGGATCGCCGCGCAGGAGCTTGCGCGTCGCCAGCATCGCCGCGCGGGGCTTGGCGGCCAGCGCCAGCGCTTTGCCGAGGGCGTGGGCGTGGAGCGCAGCGGCGTCGATCACCTCGTTGACCAGACCCAAGCGATAGGCCTCGGCGGCGTCGAAGGCTTCGCCGAGCAGCAGATACTCCGACGCCTTGGCCATGCCGAAGCGAAGCGGCGCGAGCAAAGAGGAGGCGTTTTCGGGCACGAGCGCGAGATTGACGAAGGGCATTTGAAAACGCGCGTTCGGCGCCGCGTAGACGAGGTCGCAATGAAAGCACAAGGTTGTCCCAATGCCGACCGCGTGGCCGTCGACCGCGGCCACCAGCGGCTTCTCGAGCGCGGCAAGAGCTTGCAGAAACGCGCCGGCGGGGGTCGCGTCAAGGCTGGCGCCAAGTTGGAGAAAATCGCCAAGATCATTGCCCGCGGTGAAAACGCCGCCTTTGCCGGCGATCAGGATCGCGCCGATGTCGTCGTCCTTGCCGGCCTCGGCCAATCCGGCCCAGAGCGCG
This sequence comes from Roseiarcus sp., assembly GCA_035308145.1. Classification (GTDB taxonomy): domain Bacteria; phylum Pseudomonadota; class Alphaproteobacteria; order Rhizobiales; family Beijerinckiaceae; genus Roseiarcus. The sequence goes on along the minus strand of DATGHD010000198.1, from coordinate 8,323 downwards.
TCGTACATCGCGCCGGTGAGCGCGTTCTTTTTCTCAGGTCGCGCCAAGGTAAGCGACAGTACCGCGCCTTCGCGGCGCTTTTCGACAAAAGCGGTCATCGCTTCATCTCCCAATCGTGCGGTCAAAATCCTCGAGCGCGCCGGCCCCGGTCGCGATCGCCGCGGCGAGGCCCGGCGCCGCGGTCGCGATCTTTTCCGCGAAGAAGCGGGCCAGGGCGACGCGACCGAGCTCAGAGGCGTCGTCCTTGGCGGCAAGCTCTTCCGCCGCGAGGGCCGCCTTGGCGAGGCAGGCGCCGCCGCGCGCGAGGCCGAACAGGCGAAGGTACGGCGTGGCCCCGGCCAATGCGTCTTCAGGCGCGTCGCGCGCCTCGACGATGAAGCGCGTCGCGGCCTCGAGCGCATCGATCGCTTCGCTGAGCCTGGCCGCGGTTGCGCCAAAGCGGGCGCCGCCGCGCGAAGCGACCGCGCGTTCGATCGCGCGCATATCGGCGATTTCGCGGGCGACCGCCTCGCCGCCGGCGAGCGGCAGCTTGCGCTGCACGAGATCGATCGCCTGAATGCCGTTGGCGCCTTCGTAGATCGCGGCGATGCGCGAATCGCGCAGATATTGCGCGGCGCCCGTTTCCTCGATGTAGCCCATTCCGCCATGGACCTGCACGCCGATCGAGGCGACTTCATCGCCAATGTCGGTCGAGAAGGCTTTCGCGACCGGCGTCAGCAATGCGGCGCGCTCGTCAGCCTCGCGGCGCTCCCGTTCGCTCCGCCCGTGACGGGCGCGATCGATCGCCACCGCCGTCAAATGACAGATTCCGCGCGCCGCCTGCGTCTCAGCCTTCATCGTCAGCAACATCCGCTGCACGTCGGGATGTTCGACGATCGGGCTCATTGCGCCATTGGCGCTTTTGCCGCTTCGGCCCTGTCGGCGTTCGCGCGCATAAGCGAGGGCTTGCTGCGTCGCGCGGTCGGCGATGCCGACGCCTTGCAGGCCGACGCCAAGCCGCGCGCTGTTCATCATCGCGAACATGGCGTTGAGGCCGCGATTCTCTTCGCCGACCAGCCAGCCCTGCGCGCCGGCGGAATCGCCGAAGATCATCACGCATGTCGGCGAAGCATGAATGCCGAGCTTGTGCTCGATGCTGGCGCAACGCACGTCGTTGCGGGGGCCGAGCGCGCCATCGGCGCCGACGAGAAACTTCGGCGCGAGAAAGAGCGAAATGCCCCGCGTGCCGGCCGGCGCGTCAGGCAGCCGCGCGAGAACGAGATGGACGATGTTGTCCGCCATATCGTGCTCGCCATAGGTGATGAATATCTTCTGCCCGAAGAGACGGTACGTGCCGTCGGCGGAACGCTCGGCGCGCGTCTTAACGGCGTTGAGGTCCGAGCCGGCTTGCGGCTCGGTGAGGTTCATCGTGCCGGTCCATGCGCCGCTGGCGAGCTTCGGCAGATAGAGATCGCGCAACGGCTTCGCCGCATATTTGGCTATTGCGTTGATGGCGCCCTCGCTGAGCAAGGGACAAAGAGCAAAGCCCATCGAGGCCCCGGCCCATAATTCGCCGCAGGCGGCGTTGACCGCGTGCGGCAAGCCCATGCCGCCATATTCGGACGCGGCGGTGACGCCGGCCCAGCCGCCTTCGGCCCAGGCCCGGTAGACGTCGCGGAAGCCGGACGGCGAGGTCACGCGACCGTTCTCGTAGGTCGCCCCTTCGACATCGCCCACGCGATTGAGCGGCGCGATCGCCTCGGTGGCGAAGCGGGCGGCCTCCTCGACGACCGACGCCGCGGTCGCATCGTCGAGGTCGCCGAACAGGCCTTCGTCGATCGCCTCGCCGAAGCCGGCCACGTGCCGAAGCGAAAAGAGAATGTCGGAGACGGGCGCCCGATAGGTCATGGCGCGCTTCCTCTGCTTGACCGTCGATCTCGGCCCGACATAAGTGCCGGGTGCGGCGATATCGTTTATATATAAACTAATCCGTCCGCAAGTCACGCCGCTGTCGTTCATTATGTCTGATCCCGCCAACCGACGCACCCAAATGCTTGCCGCCAACGACGCGGCGATTGCCGAGGCCGCGGCCTGGCTTAAGCGCGGCGGCCTGGTCGCGATGCCAACCGAGACCGTCTATGGGCTTGCGGCGGACGCGACATCGGATCGAGCCGTCGCGTCAGTCTACGAAGCCAAGAGGCGCCCGGTCTTCAATCCGTTGATCGCCCATGTTCTCGATTTGGGGGCGGCGCGGCGCGAAGCGCTTTTTGACGCGAATGCGGAAGCCCTCGCCGAGGCGTTCTGGCCGGGCCCGCTGACCCTTGTCGCGCCAATCGCCGCGACCTGCCGCATTTCGGAATTGGCGCGGGCCGGTCTCTCCAGCGTCGCTTTGCGCGCGCCGAGCCATGGCGTGGCGCGCGCCCTCATCGCGGCTGCCGGCGTCCCGCTTGCCGCCCCTTCGGCCAATCTCTCGGGCCACATCAGCCCGACCCGCGCCGAACACGTCAAGGCGGATCTCGACGGCCGCATCGATCTCATTCTCGACGACGGGCCGACGCCGGCAGGACTTGAATCCACGATCATCGCCTGCGTCGAAGGCCCGCCGCGCCTCCTGCGTCATGGCGCGATCGCCAAGGAAGAGATCGAGGCGCGCCTCGGAACGAAAGTCGCCGAGGGCGGCGCCGCCGGTGGGCCCGCCGCGCCGGGCATGCTCGCTTCGCACTATGCGCCGCGCGCGGCGCTCCGCCTCGACGCAACCGACGCAGCGGGCGACGAGTCGGCGCTCGATTTCGGTGGCGCCTTGGCGAAAAGCCGCGCCTCGCGCCGGCTCGATCTTTCGCCGAGCGGCGATCTCACGGAAGCTGCCGCCAATCTCTTCGCCTACCTGCGCGCGCTCGACCGAAGCGGCGGCGTGATTGCGGTGGCCCCGATCCCCGCCGGCGGGCTTGGCGCCGCGATCAATGATCGGCTCAGACGCGCCGCGGCGCCGCGCGGACAGGACCTCGCGCAAACCACGACGAGCGACGTCAATTTTGCATGATGGGCCGCCATTCTGCTTGCAAATAAGCCTACAGACGGGCAAGGAAGCGGGCATTTGCTGCTGATTGGTCCAGGTTCGCGATGAATTCGCCTTTGAATTGGGACGAATTCCGTTTGGTGAAAGCGGTCGCCGACTCCCGATCCCTGGTTGGCGCCGCTGAGGCGCTCGGGCTCAATCACTCCACCGTCTTCCGCCGGCTCGGCGCGATCGAGGCGACCCTCGGCGCGCAATTGTTCGAACGCTCGCGCTCCGGCTATCAGCCAACCGCCGCAGGCGAAGAAATGGTCGCGCTGGCGACGTCCATGTCGGAATCGATCGTCGATTTCGAACGCCGCGTCGCCGGCCGCGACGTGAAGCCGACCGGCGAACTCAGGATCACGACGGTCGATTCGGTCGCGGTCTATCTATTGGCGCCGATGCTGGCGCATTTTCGCCGCCTCAATCCCGGCGTGCATCTCGATCTCATTCTGGCGGCGCAGAATCTCAACCTTTCGCGCCGCGACGCCGATGTCGCGGTCCGCGCGACCAACGAGCCGCCGGAAACACTGATCGGCCGGCGCATCGGGCCGATCCGATGGGCGGTCTATGGCAGCCAATCGCTGGTTCAGGAATTCGGCGCCAAGGCGATCGAGGAAGCGCCGTGGATCGGATTCGGCGAGGGTTTCGGCGCGCATGTTGGCAGGCGCTGGGTCGAGCGCGTGGTCGGCCCGCGTCGACAGGTCTGGCGCGTCAACTCCGTCATGAGCATGGCCGAAGCCATCGCATCGGATGGCGGCGTCGCCTTGCTGCCCTGCTTTGTTGGCGATCATCACGCCGACATTGCGCGCATCGGCGCGCCGATGCCCGAGCTCGACGTCGATCTGTGGATTCTCACCCATCCCGACTTGCGCCAGGCGGCGCGCGTGCGCGCTTTCATGGAGATTGTCGGCGCCGATCTCGCCAAGGCGCGAAAAAGGCTCGAAGGCGTGTGAGCCGCGATCACGCCTCGGCGCGTTCGTAGCGCGCCGTTCTCTCGCGCATCGTCACAATTTCTTCGGCCGCGGTCGGATGCAAGGCCATTGTCGCGTCGAAATCGGCTTTCTTCGCGCCCATCTTGATCGCGATAGCAAGAAGCTGGACCATCTCGCCGGCCTCATGGCTGAGGATATGCACGCCGAGCACGCGGTCGGTCTCGCCGTCGACCACGATTTTCATGATCGTGCGCTCTTTACGGCCGGACAGCGTGGCTTTCATCGGCGTGAAGCTCCGCCGATAAATGTCGACGACCTCGAAAGCTTCGCGCGCTTTGGCCTCGGTCAATCCAACGGCGCCGATTTCCGGGGTCGCGAAGACGGCGCTCGGCACATCCTTGTGATCGACCGCCGTCGGCCTGCCGCCGAACGCCGTGTCGGCGAATGCGTGACCCTCGCGGATCGCTACCGGCGTCAGATTGATGCGGTTGGTCGCGTCGCCGATGGCATAAATTGTCTCGACGCTGCTCCGCGAAAAGGCGTCAACCTTGACCGCGCCGGCGGCGTCGAGCGCGACCCCGACGGCCTCGAGGCCAAGGTCTTGCGTATGCGGGCGCCGCCCCAGCGCATTGAGAATCTGGTCGGCGACGATTGTTTCGCCGTTCGACAATGTGACATGCAGGGCGCCGGCGCGTTTCTCGATCCGCGCCGGCCGGCAGCCGAACCTGAACCTCACGCCGGCCTCAGCCATGGCGTCCCGCAATCCCGCGCGCATATCGTCGTCGAACCCGCGCAGGATATTGTCGGCGCGCGCAACGAGCGTCACCGCCGCGCCGAGCCGCGCGAACAGCGAAGCGAATTCAACCCCGATATAGCCGCCGCCGACGACCAACAGCCGCTGTGGAAAGGCCTTAAGATCGAATATCTCGTTGGAGCTGATCGCGTGCTCGATTCCAGGAATGCTCAACGCGGAATCCGGCCAGGCGCCGGTCGCGATCAAGATATAGCGAGCGGTGACGAGGCGCCCGCTGGCCAGACGCACGGCTTGCGGCCCCTCGACGCGCGCCCGTTCCTCAACGATCGACGCGCCCGCCTTCTCGACATTGGCGCGGTACGCGCCCGAGAGGCGGGTGATCTCCTTCTCCTTGGCGGCGACCAAGCTCGGCCAGTCGAACTGTCTCTCGCCGACGCGCCAGCCATAGCCGGCGGCGTCCTCGAAATCGTCGGCGAAGCGGCTGGCGTAGACCATCAGCTTCTTCGGCACGCAGCCGCGAATGACGCACGTGCCGCCGATCCGCGAATTTTCGGCGACCAACACGCGCGCGCCGTGGTCGGCTGCGATGCGCGCGGCGCGCACGCCGCCCGAGCCCGCGCCGATGACGAAGAGATCAACGTCGAAAGTCATGATGTTTCAGCGACGCCCAGCGCCGAGATGGCCGCGCCGATCAAAGATCGACGCCCTGCTTCTTCATCTCGTCGCGCACGCGCGTCATGATGTCGGTCGACAGTTTCTGGCGCCACGCCTCCATGGCGGCGACGATATCAGTGAGATTCGCCGGCGTCTGCTCGACATATTTCTTGCCGCTCGGGCTTTGGAAAAACGCCACGACGTCTTTCAACTCCGCTTCTGACATGCGTTTGGCGAGACTGGCGGCCGCCGCGTCGATCACCGAATCCTCCGTCTTGACGAATTCCGGCTCCAATTGCAGCAGCGTCGCGTGGAGCTTGTCCTTGATCTCAGGCCGCGTCGCGAGCACGTTGCGTTCGAGCAGCCCGAGCATCTGCGGCACGACGTTGTCGAACGAGCGGCTGATCCCCGAGGCGATGATGACGGTGCGCGCTTCCGCCAGCGCTGCCGGAGACGGGTCGTCGGCAAAGGCCGGAGCGAAGCTCGAAACGGCGATGAGCGCGGCGGCCGAGGCCGCCAGGATGAATGAGCGTTGGGCTTTCACGTCGATGGTCTCCTAATGCCTAGGCTTTGATTGTGGCGCCTGCGGCGGCCGCTTCAAGCGAGGTTGCCGAGAATCTTGAGGCCATTCGCGCCAGCGAAGATCGCCGCGCTGGCGAGGCCGATGAACAACCCGTGGTCGACGACGCCCGGAATCTCCTTGAGCGCGCCCGCCAGCGCCGAAGGATTCTCGATCGCGCCGAACGCGCAATCGAAAATATAATGACCGCCGTCGGTCACGAAGACCTGGTCGGCCTGGCGACGCAGCCGTATTTCCCCGCGGCAACCCCGTTCGGCGGCGGCGCGCTCGATTTTGCGGCGGGTCGCCTCGAGCCCAAAGGGCGCGACCTCGATCGGCAGCGGAAAACGGCCGAGGCGATCGACCAGCTTGGATTCATCGGCGATGACCACCATGCGCTTCGCGGCTGCAGCGACGATCTTCTCACGCAAAAGGGCGCCGCCGCCGCCCTTGATGAGACGTAAGTTCGGGTCGACTTCGTCGGCGCCGTCGACGGCGAGGTCGAGCTCCGGCGTCTCGTCCAATGTGGCGAGCGGCACCTTCAAGGCTTCCGCCTGAGCTCGCGTCGCCTCGGACGTCGGCACGCCGGTAACCGTCAAGCCTTGCGCCACCCGTTCGCCGAGAAGCGCGACGAAATGGCGCGCCGTCGACCCGGTGCCGAGGCCGAGCCGCATGCCCGGCCGGACGAGATCAAGCGCGCGACGCGCAGCTTCGCGCTTCAGTCGATCGGCGTCTTGCAAAGGATTTAGGTTCCGTAGGGCCGCCTCGGCGCGCCCCGTGGAAGGCCCTAACCCCTCCGCCTCCGAAAGGCAAATACGCCCGTGGCGTGAGCCGACGGGCGAGGCGGATCCGCGCGTCGCTTGCTTTAGGGGAGCGGCCTTGGCGTTGGCGTCAACGGGTCGCCGCCTCTCATTTCGTCGGCGGCGTGCAAACCACGTACTGATCGGTGATCGCCTCGCGGTCGCCCTGCTTCTCCTTTTGAAAGTAGAGGTAGCAAATGCTTAGCGAGCCGGACCGATAGTCGACGCGAAAGACGCCGCCCTCTTGCTCATGCCGGGTGGCGATGAGCCCATATTGCCCGGGATCTTGCTTGCCCGCGCCCTCGCCCGATCGATAGCAGACGGTGACGCCGAAGGCGCCAGGTTCGATGTCGGTCTTGCCGGGATTGTGGCCGTATTGGCAGGCGATGACCTCGCCCGTCACTTTGTCGAGCCGGTAAACGAGGCTGAGATTGATCTGCGGCGCGGCCAAGAATTCGTAAGCCGACGTCTCCGCCTGCGCCGGCGATATTGCGCTGAGAAACGTCGCCGCAAAAGCCGCGGCCGGACTGAGAATTGATCTTGAGAATTTCATCGCCATGCCCCGCTGACCCGCGTCGCGAATCACCTCAGGCTCCATTGTACTCGCAGCGGCTGCGCGAAACATGGCTTGCCGCATGGTGGCGACGCCCTTATCGGTCGACATCGATGAGCGGCAAACCTCCGATTCTCGTTTTCGATCTCGACGGCACGCTGGCTGACACCGCGCCGGATCTCCTCGGGACGCTGAACGTCATTCTTGCTGGCGAGGGGCTGAAGCCTCTGCCGCTGGCGAGCGCCCGTAAGCTGATCGGCGCCGGCGCGCGCGCGTTGATCGCGCGAGGTTTTGCCGCGGAGGGGCGGGAGCTCGCGCCCGACCGGCTGCAAAGCCTCTATGGCGGCTTCATTGCCCATTACGAGGCCCATATCGCAGACGAGAGCCGGCTCTTTCCCGGGGTCGAGCAAGCGCTCGACCGTTTCGCCGCCGCCGGCTTCGCCTTGGCGGTCTGCACCAATAAACTGGAGCGGTCGTCGCATCTCCTGCTCGAGGCGCTCGGCGTCAAAGATCGTTTCCGGGCGATTTGCGGCCAGGACTCTTTCCAAGTCGCCAAGCCGAACCCGCGGATATTCCATGGCGCCGTCGCGCTGGCGGGCGGCGATAAGGACCGTGCGATGATGATCGGCGATTCGGCGACCGATGTCGCCACGGCGCGGGCCGCCGGCGCGCCGGTGATCGTGGTGGATTTCGGCTATTCCGATGCGCCGGTCGCCCAGCTCGGCGCCGACCGGGTTGTCTCTCACTTCGATGATTTGTGGGAGACAGTCGCGGCGCTCGGGACTTTCGTCGGCTGACCGTCGCCTTGACTTGCCCTAACGCGCTGCCATAACGGGCGTGGCCCTTAAGGGCGCGTAGCTCAGCGGGAGAGCACTCCCTTCACACGGGAGGGGTCACAGGTTCAATCCCTGTCGCGCCCACCACGACTAGGTGTGAGTTTTCAGGAGGTTGTCCATTCGGCCCAGGGCGTGAACGCTGATGTCGCCACACGTCAGTGATTCGCGAGGGGCCGAATGGACACGCATAAGAATGCG
>DATGHD010000197.1:0-7127 GCA_035308145.1 Roseiarcus sp. | reverse complement strand
GGCCGGTCCGGAAACGCGAACTGACCGCCGAGGTTGAGGCGGATGTCGCCCGCATCGAGGCGGCCTGGGCGGGCGCGCGCAAGGTCCACGGCAAAGCGGGTGCGTTCTTGCTTGGCCGCTTCAGCGCGGCCGATGCGATGTTCGCGCCGGTCGTCAACCGCTTCCATACCTATGGCGTCCCTGTGAAGAAAGGGACGCGCGACTATATGGAGGCGATCATGGCGCTTCCGGCCTGGAAGGCCTGGATCAAGGACGCCGAAGAAGAGCCATGGCGGATCGAACGCTACGACAGCATCTGAACGCCCCGCTCGATCGCCTGCGGATCGCGGTCAACGGGCGGCGCGCGCGCCCGCGCGTCGCACGGATCGGCAACCGGCCCGTCATCACCCAGGGCCTCGAGGCCAATCTCTGGACCGACTTCTACTTCAACGCGATGACGGTGACCTGGCCGAGGTTCATCGGCTGGCTCGCCGCGATCTTTGTCCTGATCAATCTGGTCTTCGCCGGCATCTATTCCTTGGGCGACGCGCCGGTCGCCAACGCAAAGCCCGGCAGCTTCTCCGATCTCTTCTTCTTCAGCGTCGAGACCACCTCGACCGTCGGCTATGGCGACATGCATCCGCAAACGATGTACGGCCATCTTGTCGCGACGGTCGAGAATTTCGCCGGCTTGGTGCTGCTCGCGGTGATGACGGGCCTCGTCTTTGCGCGCTTCTCGCGGCCGCGGGCGCGGCTCGTCTTTGCGCAAAATCCGGTCATCACCCGCCACAACGGCCTCATGACGATGATGGTGCGCATCGCCAACGCCCGTAACAATTTCATCTCCAACGCCACGGCGAAACTCTGGGTCATCCGCGGCGAGCGCTCGACCGAAGGGCGCCAGATGACGCGGTTCCAGCCTTTGCGCCTCGAGCGCAACGAGAATCCCGTCTTCGCTTTGACCTGGGTGTTGATGCATGTGATCGACGAGGACAGCCCGCTCTACGGCATGAGCGCTGCTGACCTCGCCGCCAGTGACATGAATTTCGTCGTCGGCATCAGCGGGCTCGACGAAACCTCGGCGCAGCTCGTGCATGATCGCCATCCCTATTCGGCGGGGAGCGTCAAGTTCGGCCACGAATTCGTCGACGTCGTCAGCATCGACGAGGACGGCATGCGGCGGATCGACTACGCCAAGTTGAATGAGACGCGCGAGGCGCCGGTTTAGGCGGCGAACAGCGGATCAACAGAAGGGACGCGGGCCATGCCGATCGATCGCCGGAGGATCCTCATGGCTGGCGCAGGGTTCGCTGCCGCCTCTTATCTGGACCGCTCCATCGCTACTGCCGCGACGCAACCGCGGTTCAAAGCGGTCGCTTTTGACGCGTTCCCGATTTTCGATCCGCGGCCTGTCGCCACGCTTTGCGAGGAGTTGTTCCCAAGCAAGGGCGCAGAACTCGTCAATCTGTGGCGCGTGCGCCAATTCGAGTACACATGGCTTCGAACGGTATCGAACCGATACGCCGATTTCATGCAAGTGACCGGCGAATCCTTATCATTTGCCGTCAGAGCGCTGAAGCTCGAATTGACCGCGGACAAACGCGATCGCTTGCTCGGCGCCCATTTTGAGCTGAAGACTTGGCCTGATGTTGTTCCGGCGTTGTCAAAACTGAAAGACTCCGGGCTGCGTTTTTCATTTCTATCAAATTTCACCTCGGGCATGTTGGACGGCTGCATAAAGACTTCCGGCCTGGACGGAATGTTCGAAGAGGTCGTGAGTACGGATCGGGCGAAGACATACAAGCCCGACGCCCGAGCCTATCGGCTTGGCGTCGATGCTCTCGGCTTGCCGCGCGAAGAGATTTTGTTCGTCGCTTTTGCCGGCTGGGACGCCGCCGGGGCCAAGACCTTTGGTTATCCAACATATTGGGTCAATCGGCTCGGACTTCCGCCGGAGGAGCTCGGCGTTCTGCCCGACGGGGTCGGCGTCAACTTGACCGATCTCCTGACCTTCTTGAGCTGAGGAAACATGACCGCGGCCGATCAACTGGAGCCAATCGAGAGAGCCAGCGTCGACGAGATACGCGCGCTGCAGCTCGCGCGGCTTAAGGCGGTCGTTCGCCACGCCTACGAGAATGTCCCGCACTATAAAAGCAAGTTTGACGCCGCCGGCGTTCGCCCCGACGATGTCAAGACGCTCGACGACATCGCCAAATTTCCGTTCACCACCAAGGATGATCTACGCGCCAACTATCCTTTCGGCATGTTCGCCGCGCCGATGGACGAGATCGTCCGCATCCACGCCTCCAGCGGGACGACCGGCAAGCCGACCGTTGTCGGCTATACGAAGAAGGACATCGGCACCTGGTCCGCCCTGATGGCCCGCTCGATCCGGGCGGCGGGCGGGACATCGCGGGACAAAATCCACATCGCCTACGGATACGGCCTGTTTACTGGCGGGCTCGGCGCCCATTACGGCGGCGAATTCCTGGGCGCCGCCGTCATTCCGGTCGCCGGCGGCTTCACTGAACGGCAGGTCCAGCTCATCCAGGACTTCAAGCCGGACATTATCATGGTGACGCCGTCGTACCTCTTGGCGATCGCCGACGAATTCGAGCGCCAGGGTTTGGACGCGAGCAAGACAACCTTACGCGTCGGCATTTTCGGCGCCGAGCCTTGGACCGAGGGCATGCGGGCGGAGATCGAGCGACGGATGGGCATCGACGCGCTCGATCTTTATGGGCTTTCGGAGGTGATGGGCCCCGGCGTCGCGCAGGAATGCATCGCGACCAAGGACGGGCTGACCCTCTGGGAGGATCATTTCTATCCGGAGATCATCGATCCGCAATCCGGCGCGCCGCTCGCCGATGGCGCCTCGGGCGAACTCGTCATCACCACGCTGACCAAGGAGGGCATGCCGGTCATCCGTTATCGCACGCGCGACTTGACGCGGCTCCTGCCCGGGACCGCGCGCTCAATGCGGCGGATGGAGCGCGTCAAGGGCCGCAGCGACGACATGCTGATCATCCGCGGCGTCAATGTATTTCCCTCGCAGATTGAATCCGTGCTCGCCAAGGAGGAGCGGCTTGCGCCGCACTATGTGCTCGAGCTGCGGCGGCCCAAGCAGCTCGACGAACTCGACGTCGTGGTCGAGCTCCGCGCCGCTTTCGGCGGCAAGCTCAGCGCTGCGGAAATCGCCGAGCTGGAGCGCAAAGCCCAGCATCTGATCAAGGCCTATATCGGCGTGACCACGAACGTTCGGATCGTGACGCCGGGAACGATCGAACGCTCGCAAGGCAAGGCCAGAAGGGTCATCGATTTGAGGTTGAAGGCGTGACGGGGCTTAAGGCCGCTCCCATTCCCGCGGCGTTGAACGCAGCGGGTTTGCCCGCCGAGACGATCGAGGAATGGATCGGCGCTAAGCCCGACGCGCCCGGCGAATTCGGCGACGATCGTCGGCGCTACGCGATTTACTGGAGCTTGAGCGGAAGACTGATCGATCGCTTGCCGAAGAAGCCGGCGCGGAACGCTGCTGAAGCGGCGGCGGCGCTGGCCATATACGAGATGGCGCGCTCCTCGCGCGAAGAATTCCTCAAAGCCCATGTCGAAAAAGTCTATGCCGCGCTGACGCATGATTTCTCGCGCTTCATTCGCGTCGAGGACCTGGTCTTTGCGGCGGCGGAAGCCTTTCCCGGGCTCGTCCCGTCGCCCGCCCAGATCGCCGCCGAGGCGGGCCTCCTCCAGCGCGACAAGGAGGGACACGAAATCGATCAGGGCGTGTTGCTGTCCGCTATCCTCGGCTGCGAGCGGACGGGGAGGCGCCTTTGTCACGCCATGCTGCTGCCGCGGCCGGAGACAAGCGAGCATCTTCAAAGATTCATCGTCGAAGGCGCGATCGATCTCGGCCCGGCAAGACTGGAGCGCCGCGGCAAGGCGGCTTATCTCTTCGCCGCCAATCCGCGCTACTTGAACGCCGAGGATCAGACCACGCTCGACAAGATGGAGATCGCGGTCGACGTGGCGATCCTCGATCCTCTAACGACGATCGCGGTGATGCGGGGCGGCGAAGTCGCGCACCCCAAATATCGCGGGCAGCGCATTTTCGGCGCCGGCATCAACCTCACCCATCTCTATCGCGGCGAGATCCCCTTCGTTTGGTACATGCAGCGCGATCTCGGCTATGTGCATAAGATTTTTCGCGGGGTGGCCGCGCCTCAATCGCTGCCCGACGGCGTTCATGGCGCCGGCGTCGAAAAACCATGGATCGCCGCGGTCGACAATTTCGCGATCGGCGGCCACTGCCAGGCCCTCCTGGTGATGGACTATGTCCTTGCCGCCGAAGGCGCCTATATGACGCTGCCGGCGCGGAAAGAAGGGATCATTCCCGGCGCCGCCAATCTGCGCCTGCCGCGCTTTGTCGGCGACCGCCTTGCCCGGCAGCTCATCCAATATGAGCGGAAGCTCGCCTGCGACAGTCCGGAAGGGCGGCTGATCTGCGACGAGATCGCGCCGCCGGCCGAAATGGACGCCGCGATCGAGCGCGTCGTCGCCGGGCTCACCAGCTCCGGCGCGGTCGGGGCGATCGGCAACCGCCGCGCCTTCCGCATCGGCGAGGAGCCGCTCGATCTTTTCCGCCGCTACATGGCGGTTTACGCGCGCGAACAGGCCTATTGCCATTTCAGCCCGGCGCTGATCGCCAATCTCGAGCGCTATTGGGACGCGCAGAACAGGAAGGGTTGATGGCGAGGCCAGGTTGCATCGGGATCGTCGCCTGTTCCGCCGAGGGCGCGTCGCTCTGCTATCGGACGATCTGCGCGGAAGGCTCGAAGCTCTTCGGGCCGCACGCTCATCCCGAAGTCGCGCTTCATTCCTTGTCGCTTGCCGACTACGTCGCCTATATCGAGGCCGGCGACTGGCCGAGCGTCGCCGACTTGATGCTGGTCTCGGCCGAGAAGCTGGCCAAGGCCGGCGCCGCCTTTCTGATCTGCCCGGACAACACGATCCATCAGGCGATGCCGCTGGTTCTGCCGCGCTCGCCGCTGCCCTGGCTGCATATCGCCGAAGTCGTGTCCGACGAGGCGGTGAAACGCGGCTTCCGCAAGCTCGGATTGGTCGGCACGAAATGGCTGGTCGACGGTCCGGTCTATCCCGAGAAGTTCGCTGCGTGTGGGCTCGCCTGTGTCCTGCCCAGCCCGGCCGAGCGCGAGGAGATCAACCGCATCATCATGGACGAGTTGGTCTATGGAATCTTCGGGGCCGAGGCCGTCGCCTATCATCAACGCGTGTTCGCGCGGATGAAGAACGAGGGCTGCGACGCCGTCGCGCTCGTCTGCACGGAAATTCCGCTGATCATGAGCGACGCCAATTCGCCTCTGCCGACGCTCGATTCGACGCGGCTGCTCGCGCGCGCTGCATTGAGGGAGGCCGCGGCTCTATTCTCCCCGGTGTAGCGAAGCAGAAACGGGGGGAGGATGTCCTGCGCTAAGGGTCTGCTATACCTCGTCGCCCTTTAAGGAGCCCCTTCGTGGCCGTCATCAAGAGCAATGCCGATCCCTCCTCCGACGCCTATCGCGCCAACGCGGAAGGTTGGCGGCCGCTTCTCGCCGAGCTCGCCGAGCGCCGGGGCGCGGCGGCCGAGGGCGGTCCCGAGCGCCACCGCGAGCGGCATGTCGGCCGGGGCAAGCTGCTGGCGCGCGAACGCGTCGCGCGCCTGATCGATCCATCGTCGCCCTTTCTCGAAATCGCGCCGCTCGCCGCTTACGGCATGTACGAGGACGACGTGCATGGGGCGGGGCTCATCGCCGGAATCGGCCGCATCGAGGGAACAGAAGCGATGATCGTCGCCAACGACCCGACGATCAAGGGCGGCGCCTATTATCCGATGACGGTGAAGAAGCACCTTCGCGCGCAAGAAATCGCCCGCGAGAATAACCTCCCTTGTGTGTACCTCGTCGATTCCGGCGGCGCCAATCTGCCGCATCAGGCGGAAGTCTTTCCCGACCGCGAGCACTTCGGCCGCATCTTTTATAATCAGGCGACGATGTCCTCGGCGGGCATCGCCCAGATCGCCGTGGTGATGGGCTCCTGCACGGCGGGCGGGGCCTATGTGCCGGCCATGTCGGACGAGACGATCATCGTCAAAGGGCAGGGGACGATTTTCCTCGGCGGACCGCCGCTGGTCAAAGCCGCGACCGGCGAAGTCGTCTCGGCGGAAGACCTCGGCGGCGCCGATGTCCATACCCGCATCTCCGGCGTCGCCGATCATATGGCGCGCGACGACGCCCATGCGCTGGCCCTGGCGCGGCGCGCCATCGCCAATCTCAACCGGCGTAAAGCCCATGGCCTCGCCCTTGTCCCGCCGCGCGAGCCGCTCCATCCCGCCGAGGAGCTGACCGGCGTCGTCCCGACCGACCTTCGCAAGCAATACGACGTGCGCGAGATCATCGCGCGGCTCGTCGACGCCTCCGAATTCGACGAGTTCAAGGCCCGTTATGGCGTGACGCTCGTCACCGGCTTCGCGCATCTCGTCGGCATGCCGATCGGCATTCTCGCCAACAACGGCATTCTGTTCTCCGAAAGCGCGCTGAAGGGGACGCATTTCATCGAGCTCTGCGCGCAGCGGAAAATCCCGCTTCTGTTCATCCAGAACATTTCCGGCTTCATGGTGGGTCAGCAATACGAGGCGGGCGGCATCGCCAAGGACGGCGCCAAATTGGTGACCGCGGTCGCCAACGCGCGGGTTCCGAAAATCACGCTGATCGTCGGCGGCTCCTTCGGCGCCGGCAATTACGGCATGTGCGGCAGGGCATACGGCCCGCGGTTTCTCTTCACCTGGCCCAACGCGCGGATCAGCGTGATGGGCGGCGAGCAGGCGGCGAGCGTCTTGGCGACAATCCGGCGCGATGCGATCGAAGCCGAGGGGAAGGCCTGGTCGAAGGAGGAGGAAGAAGCGTTCAAGGCGCCGATCCGCGAGAGGTACGAAAAGGAAGGCTCGCCTTATTTCGCGACCGCCAGGCTCTGGGACGACGGGATCATTACGCCGGCCGAGACGCGGCGCGTGCTGGCGCTCGCTTTCTCGGCTTGTCTAAACGCGCCGATCGAAGAGACGCGGTTCGGGGTGTTCAGGATGTAGAAATGATCGACAATGG
>DATGHD010000196.1:0-2056 GCA_035308145.1 Roseiarcus sp. | reverse complement strand
GAGCAAAGCGTCGAGCTGACGCCGCATGAACGCAGCGCCTTTCGCGAGATCGCGCGCGCGCTCGGCGCGAAAGTTCGCGATCGCGGATCGGATGGGACGGACCTGGATGAGGCGGGCCATTCGCCTCACGACGTCATCGATCTCAACGAGCAGACCTCCGCAAGCTCGGACGCCCCTGTCGCCAAGGAAAGCACGAACGTCGTCGACGCGCGCGAGGCCGCTCATTTGGTCGACCGCTTGCCAATCGGCGCGCTTGTCGCGCGCGGCGAAGATGCGCTCTATCTCAATCGTACTTTGCTTGATCTCCTCGGCTATGCCGACATCGAGCATTTCCGCGCCGCTTCCGGCGTCGCGCAAATTTTCGGCGGCGCCGAAGCATCCGCGGGCGTCCTCAGCGCGGTCGATGGCGAAAGAGTAGCGGTCGACAGCTACGCCCAAGTCATCGACTGGGGCGGCGCGCCGGCGACGCTTTATTCGTTCCGTCGTTCCGCGGCGGCGGAAATCGCGCCACGACTTCGCGCGCTGGAGGCCGAAGCCAAGGCGCGCGACAGCGAGGCGCGAGAGCTTGCGGCGATCCTCGACACGGCGACCGACGGCGTCGTGGTCATCGATCACGAAGGCGCCATTCTCTCGCTCAATCGCTCCGCCGAAGCCTTGTTCGGCGTCGATCAACGCGACGCGCGCGGCGAGAATCTCACGACGCTGTTCGCGCCCGAAGGCCGCGAAACCGCCAAGGCCTATTTCGAGGGCCTAAGGACCAGCGGCCTTTCCAGCCTGATCAATGACGGGCGCGAAATTCCCGGGAGAGAGCGGCGCGGGCGAAAAATTCCGCTCTTCGTCACCATGGGCCGCCTTGGCTCGGCCGCCGATTCCAAATTCTGCGCGGTCTTGCGCGACATGACGCATTGGAAGACGGTCGAGCGCGATCTCGAAGACGCGCGGCGCCAGGCCGAACGGGCGAGCGCATTGAAATCCGAGTTTTTGGCCAAGATCAGCCATGAGATCCGCACGCCGCTCAACGCGATCATCGGCTTCGCCGAAGTGATGATGGAAGAGCGTTTCGGGCCGATTGGCAACGAAAAGTACAAAGAATATGTCGGCGACATCCATGCCTCGGGCGGGCATGTGATGAGCCTCGTCAACGACCTCCTCGATCTTTCCAAAATCGAGGCCGGCAAGGTCGACCTTAAGCTGGCGCCGCTCGACGCCAACCTCATCATCCAGGAATGCGTCGCGCTGATGCAGCCGCAAGCCGCTCACGAGCGGGTGATCATGCGCCTGTCGCTGGCGGAGAAACTGCCGCGCGTCGTCGCCGACGAGCGCTCGTTGCGGCAGATCATGCTGAACCTGATGTCCAACGCGGTGAAGTTCAACGAGCCAGGCGGCCAGGTGATCGTTTCGACCGCCTTGAACGACTCCGGCCAGGCGATGATCCGGGTGCGCGACACCGGCGTCGGCATGAGCGATAGCGAGATCGCCACGGCCCTGGAGCCGTTCCGCCAGGTCGCCTCGACGACGCGGAAGCCGGGCGGCACCGGCCTCGGCCTGCCCCTGACCAAGGCGCTGACCGAGGCCAATCGCGCCGCCTTCTCGATCAAGAGCCGCAAGGAGCAGGGTACGCTGGTCGAGCTGGCGTTTCCGACGACGCCGGCCGCCGCGGCGCAGTGAGCTGATGGCGACTTGACGCGGCGGAAGGCTGCCGCGGACCCTACGTCCCCCTCGCCCTGACCCTCCCCGGCGTCACCTCCAGCATTTCCGCGCGGCCTTCGAGGCCGGCGAATGCCGCCGGATCGGCGCCGGTCAGGAAAACCTGGCCGCCGATCCGCTCCAGCGCGGCGAACAGCGCCGCCCGCCGGCGCGGATCGAAATGCGCCGCGACTTCGTCGAGCAGCGCGATCGGCGCCATGCCGCTCATTACGCCGACCAGCCGCGCGTGGGCGAGGACGAGGCCGACCAACAGCGCCTTCTGCTCGCCGGTCGAGGCCTCGGCCGCTCGCGCGCCTTTGGGCCCATGCCAGACGAGAAGATCGCCGACATGCGGGCCAATGAGGGTGCG
>DATGHD010000195.1:0-4764 GCA_035308145.1 Roseiarcus sp. | reverse complement strand
ACCATGCGAAGCATGGTGGAGGGGGCTTTTGTCCTCGCTCTCGCGTCGTCATCGGGCGCGCGTCCTTACGCTTGGCGCGCTCAGCGCACCGGCGCGACGGCGATCGACGGCGAGCGGCAGGTCCGATGGGCGACGTCGGGGCAGCCGACGAACTGGCGTAAGTCCTTCGAGAGACAGAGCCGCACGTCCTCCAATTCGCCGCGCGCGCAAGTGACCGCCATCGCCTCGAGCCGCAAGCCCGGATTGGCTGCGATGAAGGCGCGCGCAATTTCGACCGGCGCGACGTCTTGCTCCTGACGCGGCGCTTTCAAAGCGTCGGGTATGGCGATCGAATCGCGGGCGCGCTTCACGCTGGCGAAAAAAGCCTCGGGACTTAAGCCCGTGCAGGTCCCGTGCTTGCGCCATTCGTAGCGCGCGAGACCCTCGTCCGGAAAAACGCCCTGGGTCATGGCGAGAGCGGCGCGCGAGATCGGCCGCGGATTGTCGTCGCAGTCGGACGGATAGCCATGCGCGTTTTGCGGCCATAGGCCGTGAACGACAAAGCCTGCGCCGGCGCCGACGCTGCATTGGTCGGGCGCCTTGGCCTCGCCGCCCGTGTCGCAAAAGCCCGGCGACCAAGAAAGGGTCAAGAGATAGAAGTCGAAAGCGCCGGGCGCGACCATGGGCGCCGCTTGCGCGGTCGCAGATGGCTGAGAAGGCTGCGGAGAGGCCGGCGCGGGTTCGACGGGCGTAGCCGCGCCGCCGTTCAGGCATTTGTCGAGGACGCAAGGGGTGGGCTTTGCGGCCGGCTGGCCGAAAATCTCGTTCCAAAGGCCCTGAGCATGGACGGGCGCGCCCGCGGCGAGAGATAAGGCAAAGGCGAGCGAGGCGGCGCGGGAGGAACGATGAGGGCGCATCTTTCGCTCCCCGCCGCAGCCGGACGTCCAACCGTCAGTAGCGGGCCAGCAGGGCCTTCTCGCCAAGGAAACGGACGACATACGGGCGCAGCGCGCTGCAGCCCGGCGCGTAGGCGAGATTGCGATCGAGGCCGACGACGCAAAATTCGACGTTATCGCCCCAGCCGATGAAGCCGAGGTCTTCCTGGATCTGATACACGACCAGATGAGGTTTGGAATCGCTCAACGTCGCCCGCGCGACGCAATAGCGGCGCGGAATGTAGGAAAGGCCATTCGAGCGAAAGCCGATCTCGCGGATGCGGTCAAAGCCGACGATCTCGAGCGACGAGTTCCAAAATTCACTCTCCTTGCCGGCGAAGTCGAAGGAGATGCTGGACAGGACCCAGGGCGCGTCGCAGCCGGACAAGACGCCGAAATAGGGCGAGTAGCGCTTCTCAGCCGGCACGATGACGCCGGCGGCGTGAGCCGCGGCGCCGAAAGCGATGAGAGCGGCGAAAGCGAGCGCCAGACGTTTCATGGGAGCGAATCCTTTGAGCGGGAGGCGTCGCTGAGCATGCGACGCGTCCTGTGGCGGGTCAAGCCGATGGGCTGGCTCAGTCCGGCGGCGGCGTCACCGGCGCCTGGCGGTCTCATTACGCCGACTCGGCCTCCCACAGCCCGGGATAGCGCCGAATGAGGCCGTCCGGCCCGAATTCGAGCAAGCCCCTATAGTCGAATTTCGGCGCTTCGTACCAGAATGTCGTCTCGCTCCGTCTTTGGTACGTCTGGGCCAATTCGGTCAGGACGCCGGCGTCAATGTCGAGCCAGGCCGCGGGAAGCTCAACCGTCTTGTCGAGCGGGAGCGTCGCCCGCCGCGCTTGCAGCGAATTGGTCGCGGGCGAAAAGCCAAGGTCAAGGTCGACGAGGCGGTCCAGCCCCGCGACGACTTCGCCGTTCAGCATCCAGCGCGTCCCTTGCTTCGCGATGACATAAGCGACGTCGCGCGCGCCAAGCGCGCCGCGCGCCTCGCCGGAAAGGGTCTTCCAGTTCGCATCGCATTGGACAAAATAGGAGAGGCAGGCGGGTCCCGAAGCGTGCATGAAGACCGCCGCGCCTTTGAGGCGCCAACCCGTCTCGTTTTTCTCGAGCCGGCAGGCCTCGTGGCCGGGCGACGCTATCCCCCGCCAGAGCGCAGACGCCACGATCGCCATCGCCAATCTCCCTGATCCGCAGCCTTGAAGCAGGATCTGTTCTTCTGTTCTCGACCGCCGAAATCAAGCTGCGCCGGCGCGGTTTCCATAGGTCAATGGCAAGCCCCGCGGGCGGGGCCAAAACCTCCGGCTGAGACGGCGAAAAACCGTGTCTTTCGAAGATGGATTTTCGTCCGTTTTCGCGTGCAATTCCGGCCGTTTGCGCTATATTAAAAACGGGCTCGAATCGAGGCGCCAAGCGCCGCCTCCGCCCGCCCTTTCTCAGCAAAAAAAGGCCTTGCCCTTTGACCGACGAACCACAGACGCCGCCCGCCTTTCCTGACCCTTCGAACGGCGGCGCCAATGACGACTATGGCGCCGATTCCATCAAGGTCCTGCGCGGCCTCGATGCGGTGCGCAAGCGCCCCGGCATGTATATCGGCGACACCGACGACGGTTCCGGCCTGCATCACATGGTCTACGAGGTCGTCGACAACGCCATCGACGAGGCGCTCGCCGGCCACGCCAAGCTCGTCAGCGTGACCCTTAACGCCGACGGCTCGTGCACGGTCACCGACGACGGCCGCGGCATTCCGACCGACATTCACACCGAAGAAGGCGTCTCAGCCGCCGAAGTGATCATGACGCAATTGCACGCGGGCGGAAAATTCGATCGCAATTCCTACAAGGTCTCGGGCGGCTTGCACGGCGTCGGCGTCTCGGTCGTCAACGCGCTGTCGACGAGCCTGAAATTGCGCGTCTGGCGCGACGGCTTCGAACACGAGATCAATTTCGCCAATGGCGACGCTGTCGACAAGCTGAAGATCGTCGGTCCGGCGCCGGTCGTTGACGGCCGGCCGCGGCGCGGCACGGAAGTGACGTTCACGCCCTCGCCGCAGACTTTCACCATGGTCGAGTTCGACTATGCGACGATCGAACACCGCCTGCGCGAGCTTGCGTTCCTCAATTCGGGGGTGCGCATCGTCCTGACCGACGCGCGCCACGCCGAGCCCAAGCGCGAGGAACTCTGTTACGAGGGCGGCCTCGAAGCCTTCGTGCGCTATCTCGATCGCACCAAGACGCCGCTGATCACGGCGCCGATCATGATCAAAGGCGAGCGCGACGCGGTTATCGTCGAGGCGGCGCTGTGGTGGAACGACAGCTACCACGAGAATGTGCTGGCCTTCACCAACAACATTCCCCAGCGCGACGGCGGCACGCATCTGATCGGCCTCAGAAGCGCTTTGACGCGCCAGGTGACCGGCTATGCGGAAAGTTCGAGCCCCGCCAAGAAGGAGAAGGTCGATCTTTCGGGCGATGACTGCCGCGAAGGCTTGACCTGCGTGCTCTCGATCAAAGCGCCGGACCCAAAATTCTCGTCGCAGACCAAGGACAAGCTGGTCTCGTCGGAAGTGCGTCCGGTTGTCGAGGGCATCGTCAACGAGACGCTGGGGCGATGGTTCGAGGAGCATCCGCAAGAGGCGCGCACGATTGTCGGCAAGGTCGTCGAAGCCGCGCAAGCGCGGGAGGCCGCGCGCAAGGCGCGCGAGCTGACGCGCCGCAAGGGCGCGCTCGACGTCGCGAGCCTGCCGGGCAAGCTCGCCGATTGCCAGGAGCGCGACCCCGCCAAGTCCGAAATCTTCATCGTCGAGGGCGATTCGGCGGGCGGCACCGCGAAACAGGGACGCAACCGGGAGTTTCAGGCGGTGCTGCCCTTGCGCGGAAAAATCCTCAATGTCGAGCGCGCGCGTTTCGACAAGATGCTGTCGAGCGACCAGATCGGCACCCTCATCACGGCGCTCGGCGCCGGCATCGGCCGCGACGACTTCGACGTCGAGAAATTGCGTTACCACAAGATCATCATCATGACTGACGCCGACGTCGACGGCGCCCATATCCGCACCTTGTTGCTGACTTTCTTCTTCCGTCAGATGCCGGAGCTGATCGAGCGCGGCCATCTCTTCATCGCCCAGCCGCCGCTGTTCAAGGTCAAGCGCGGCCAATCCGAGCAATATCTGAAGGACGAGCGGGCGCTCGAAGACTATCTCGTGACCGCGGGGCTCGAAGGCGCTGTGCTGCGCCTGGCGAGCGGCGAGAGCAGGGCCGGCGCCGATCTTGCCGCGCTTGTCGAGGAGGCTCGGGCTATGGGCCACGTGATGGCCCAGTTGCACACGCGCTATGACCGACGCGCGGTCGAGCAGGCGGCGCTCGCCGGCGCGTTGAAGCCGCTCGCCGATGTCGATCAAGACGAGGCGGAGCGCCGCGCCGGCGCGATCGCCGCCAGGCTCGACGCGTCGGCAGATGAGACCGAACGCGGCTGGCGCGGCCGCGTCGAAGCGGGCGGGTACGTGCTGAGCCGCGAGGTGCGCGGCGTGCGCCAGGCGATCGCGCTCGACGCCGGGCTGCTCGCCTCGGCCGAGGCGCGGCGGCTCGACGAGCACGCGCGCCATGTCGGCGAGGCCTTCGCCGGCCGCGCCGGCTTCGCGCGGCGCGGCGAGGAGACGCCGGTCGGCGGCCCGAGCGCGCTTCTCGAAGCTGTCACGACGGCCGGCCGCAAGGGCGTCGCTATGCAGCGCTACAAGGGCCTTGGCGAGATGAACAAGGACCAGCTCTGGGAGACGACGCTCGACCGCGAGGCGCGCACGCTCCTGCAGGTCAAGATCAAGGAGGTCGACGAGGCCGACGATATTTTCGTCAAG
>DATGHD010000194.1:0-4029 GCA_035308145.1 Roseiarcus sp. | reverse complement strand
GTTCTCCGCGACATTCTCGTATTCGGCGTAATTAGCGAACTTGTATTTCTTGGCGATGGCGTCGAGCTGCGCCTCGACCTTGGGATCAGGTTGGGCGGACTGGGTTTGCGGCTGCTTGGCAAGGAGCGCGTCGATTTCCTTTTCGGCGGCCAGCATGGCTTCGATCTGCTTATCGGTCAGGGCAATCTGCTTCACTTGCTCCTGCGCGCCCTGATCTTGAGCGAGGGCCGCAACGCTCGCCGCGATCGGCGCAGAGGGCGTCGCCAGCGCGACGGTCAGCGCCGGAACAAGCATGCGTAGGATAACGCGCATAGGTCTTCTCCATGCCGAAAAGCGCTTTTCCGCCTGAACGAGCGGCAGCTTGCAGCATAGAGCAATTTGCGGGCGGCGGGCAGCCGCAATTCTCCGTGAAGAGCGCGGGTTCGCGCATCGTCAGACGACGCGGCGCAACCTTCTTTCCCGAGAGGATCGTTACGGCCACCCGCAGGCGACGGCGATGTCGTGGCGAATTTCCGCAATTCCGTCCAGCGTGAAGGTCGCTTCATGCGTCGCGCCCTCGGCGTCGAGGATTTTGACGAAGAGCCTCCCCTCGTCCGGCAAGGATTGCGCGAAGGCGATGGGATCGCCGGGCGCAAAGGCCGCCTTGCCGCTCGCCGAGCTTGTCCAGTTCGCGTCGACCGAGGCGCCGTCGTTGATCCGATACGAAATGGCGAAACGTTGGACATCCTCGCCCCATGACCCGGACGTCGCGACGAAAAATTCCGTTTTGCCCTGCCGACAACGTAGGACGATCGCCGCAGGATCGGAGCGATTGGGATCGGCCTCGGGATTGACATTGAGCGCGGTCGCATCCGCGTCGCCGCGAGGCGCAGATCCGGTCTCTTGGATTCGCCAATGCGAAGGACGCTTCGCGGCCGGCGTCGGCGCCAACGCGTCGAAGCAAGCGAGCCGGGCAGTCCCTTCAGAAATCGCGGCGCAGCGTTTCAAGGCCGG
The DNA here is from genome assembly GCA_035308145.1 of Roseiarcus sp. Lineage (GTDB taxonomy): Bacteria > Pseudomonadota > Alphaproteobacteria > Rhizobiales > Beijerinckiaceae > Roseiarcus. Next base: position 3,036 of record DATGHD010000194.1, on the reverse strand, counting down.
ACCGAGATTGTCCTCAGCCGAGGCGCATGGCGCGCCAATCACAGCGAAAATCGCCAGAATAAAAACGGCAAGTGGAGCGCTTTTGAGGGTCAGCGCTTTGACCAGGTTGGGCGCCATGGCGGCCATCGTGTCATCGCGGGGAGGCTCGCGCAATTTTCAGCCGCCCGGGCTTTGTCACGCGTCGGTCGAATCCGACTTCATCAACAAGCAATTGCTGACCGCCCAGGAGCCGTCCGGCTGTCGACCGAGTTCATAGACGACGTTCCATACGTCGCTGTCTTCGTCGACGATGACGATGCTTTGGGCGGCGGTGTCGCCGGCGATCGCCAATGTTCCAAACTCCGCCATGCGGCGACGAAAGAACGGCGCGTATTTGGCGCGTACGATTTCCATGAAGGCGCCGGAATCGGAGAAGTTCTCCTTGAGCGCCGGCGAGGCGAGCGCGAAGGCGCCGTCCGCATCGCCGCGCTTGAAGGCATCGAGCTGACGCTGAACCACCGCCTGGGCCTCAATGCCGCCGGCTTCGCCCGCGACGACAGGCGAGACGCCAAGCGCAGCGAAAAGACCGACGGCCGAAATCAGCGTTAGGGCTTTGGGCATGTCGCCCTCCTAAAAATCGCTCACGCTCTTAAAGCGCTCGGGCTGCTGAAAGTTTCGCGCCGCTGGAGCGATCCCTTGATCACTTCTCGGAGAGCCGCGCCGTCGAGAGCTATTTCAACGACTTGCGGCGTCTCTCGCCTCTATTTTTGAGGCTCAAATCGCTTCTTAACGCCGCGCTCCGGCGCCGGGCGCGCTTGACGGCGAAACCCTTGTCATGGCCCTCCTTATCCGAGGGCGGACGAAAGTCTTGAACGCGGAAATTAAGGGAGATTCTCTAGCGTGAGCGCTCCGTTTCGTTCTCTGCTTTTTATCATCGTTCTTCTCGCCGTCTCGCCGCTCGCCGCGCAGGAAGGACCGGCGCGCGGGCATAGCGACGTCGGCCCGGCCGCCGACGCGTCGAAGCCGCCCGGCGATTCCTTGAAACCTCTGCCGACGGATTCGAGCACAAAACACTCGCTGAACCTTGCCGGCCGCAGCCTCTCTTTCAAGGCGAGCGTCGCAACGATCCGCCTCACCGACGAGCACGGGACGCCGCAAGCCGACGTCGTGACGATCGCCTATCAGCTGGACGGCGCCGATCCTCACAAAAGGCCGGTGACCTTCGTCTTCAATGGCGGCCCGGGCGCCGGCTCGGCCTGGCTGCAGCTCGGCGCGGTTGGACCGTGGCGATTGCCGATGAGCGGTCTTGCGCCCTCTTCGGCGCCGAGCCTCGTCGACAATGAAGACACCTGGCTCGATTTCACCGATCTCGTCTTCATCGATCCGCCCGGCACGGGCTATAGCCGCATCGTCGCGCAGGGCGACGATGCGCGGAAGAAATTCTGGTCGGTGAGCGGCGACATCGAAGCGCTCGGCGTCGTCGCTCGACGCTGGTTGACCGACAATGATCGCCTCACGTCGCCCAAATATGTGCTCGGCGAAAGCTACGGCGGCTTCCGCGGGCCACGCCTCGCGGAGGAATTGGCGACGAAGCAAGGCGTCGGGCTTGACGGCCTCGTCTTGGTCTCGCCGGCTCTCGATTTCGCCGGCGGCGAACCTTTCTACCTGGTGAGCCGCCTGCCCTCCTTCACCGCCGCTTTTCGCGAGCGCAAGGGCAAGGTGACGCGGGCCGATCTCGCCGATGTCGAGCAATACGCCGTCCACGATTATTTGCTGGACATTCTCGCGGGGCCGAAAGACGCGGCCGCGGTCAGCCGCATGGTCGAGAAAGTCAGCGCCTTCACCGGTCTCGATCCGGCGCTCGTGAAACAATCCGGCGGGCGCATCTCAAAGAATGCCTTCCAGCGCGAATTCGAGCGCGCCGAAGGCAAAGTCACCGCCTTCTATGACGCGACGATCACCGCCTACGACCCCGAGCCTTCCGAATATTCCGATCGCTGGCTCGACCCGGTGGCGGAAGGTTTCGCCGCGCCCTTCTCGAGCGCGATGATGGACGTCTACAACAATCGGCTCGGCTGGAAGATCGACTTAAATTACGAGCTCCTCAACGGGGCGGTCGAACGCGGCTGGACTTGGGGCCAGGGCGCGCGCGGTCCCGAAGCGGTGAGCGCGCTCCGGCGGATGCTGGCGCTCGATCCGAACTTCAAAGTGCTGATCGCCCACGGTCTCACCGACCTGCAGACGCCCTATTTCGGGACCCAATTGATCCTCAACCAGATCCCCGATTATGGCCCGCCGGGACGGCTGACGCTCAAAGTCTATGGCGGCGGCCATATGCTCTATTCGCGCGATGAATCGCGGAAAGCTTTGCGCGAAGACGCGCGGCGCTTGATCGAGGGCGAGTAGTCGCGAAAAGAATTGGAGCCTCAGACCGCCGCTGCAAAGCGCGGATCGGGCGACAGCCTTTGCCGACGCCAGTAGAGCCAGCCGACCACCGCGAGATTGACGAGGTTCCAGATGACGCCGTTGAGAAACGCCATGCGATAGGAACTCGTCAGATCGAAGATCAGGCCGGAGAAATAGCCGCCGAAGGCCATGCCGAAGACCGTCGCCGAGACGACGAGGCCGATCTTGGCGCCGGCCTCGCGAGGGGGCAGCAACTCGCGGATGATCACCGCGTACATCGCCACGATGCCGCCCTGGAACAGGCCGAAAATGCCGGAGACGACATAGAGCGAGGTCAATCCGTCGAAGAAAAGGTAGAGGACCAAAGCGGCGCATTGCATGAACGAGCCGAGAAGCAGCGTCGGAACGCCGCCGACCGCGTCGGCGACAAAGCCAGAGCCGACCCGCGAGACGACGCCTAGGAACAGCATCAACGACAGCATTTCAGCGCCGCGCTCCGCGCCATAGCCGAGGTCGCCGCAATAGGCGACGAGATGAACCTGCGGCATCGACATGGCCGCGCAGCACGAGAAGCCTGCGACAATCAGCAGCGCCGTCAACAGGCGCGGCGCGATTCCTGCCGCGGCGTTCGCAATTTTGACCGCATGTTCG
>DATGHD010000193.1:0-8707 GCA_035308145.1 Roseiarcus sp. | reverse complement strand
CCCTGCCGAACGCGATCGGCGACATTCGCGAGGCGGTCGACTTCCTGCGCTACTACGCCGCTCGCGTCAAAAGCGATTTCTCGAACGACAGCCATCGTCCCCTTGGCGTTGTCGCTTGCATAAGTCCCTGGAATTTTCCGCTGGCCATTTTCACCGGCCAGATTGCTGCGGCGCTTGCCGCCGGCAACGCCGTGATCGCCAAGCCGGCCGAAGAGACGCCGCTCATCGCCGGCGAGGCGGTTCGCGTCTTGCATGACGCCGGCGTTCCCGCCTCCGCGCTCGGGCTCCTTGCCGGCGAGGGCGATGTCGGCGCCGCCTTGACCGCCCATCCGATGATCGCCGGCGTGATGTTCACAGGCTCGACCGAGGTCGCGCGCCACATTCAGCGCGCCCTCGCCACGCGGCTCAGCGCCGATGGCGCGCCCATTCCGCTCATCGCCGAAACCGGCGGTCAAAATGCGATGATCGTCGATTCTTCGGCGCTCGCCGAGCAAGTCGTCGCGGACGTTCTGGCCTCTGCCTTCGATTCGGCGGGGCAGCGCTGTTCGGCCCTGCGCGTCCTGTGTCTCCAGGAAGATATCGCCGACCCGATGATCGCGATGCTCAAAGCGGCGATGATGGAGCTTCGCGTTGGCCGCCCCGACCGGCTCGCCGTTGATATCGGCCCTGTGATCTCCGCGGAGGCGCAGCGCAATCTCGTTGGGCACGTCGCCGCGATGCGCAGCCGCGGCTTCAAAGTTCACGCCCTTACGCTCGATCAAGATTGCGCGGACGGAACATTCGTCGCGCCGACATTAATCGAGATTGACCGTTTCGCCGACGTTGGCCGCGAAGTGTTCGGCCCGATCCTTCATGTCCTGCGCTATCGGCGGGACGCCTTGCCGCGCCTCATCGAGGATATTAACGCGTCCGGCTTTGCGCTGACCGGCGGCGCTCATTCGCGGATCGATGCGACGATCGCCCTCGTCAGCGACAATATTGCGGCTGGCAATATCTATATCAACCGCAACATCATCGGCGCGGTCGTCGGCTCGCAACCGTTCGGCGGCCATGCGCTCTCCGGCACGGGGCCGAAAGCCGGCGGCCCGCTCTACATGAAGCGCCTCCTCGCGGAAGCGCCGCCGCTCTGGCCGCGATTGAGCGCGGGCTCCTCGTCCGCGGCGGCGCGCTCGCTCGTAAAGTGGCTCCGCAGCAGCGGCCGCGAGGCCTTGGCCTTGCGCTGCGATTCCGCGCTGTCTCTCTCGCGACTCGGGGCCGCGCTCGATATGCCCGGGCCGGTCGGCGAACAGAACATCTACCGGCTTTGCTCACGCGGGACGGTCCTCTGTCATGTCGCGACGTTCGAAGCGGCGGTTCTCGCTTTTGGCGCGGCGCTGGCGACGGGCAATCGCGCCGCGCTCGCCGGCGTCGGCGGCCGGGCGCTCTTCGTGGCGTTGCCGGCGGCGTTGCGCGGGGACGCAATTCTCCCCGGCGAAGAGACAAAGATCGATGTGGCGGTGACCGACGCCGAAGGCGAGGCGCTGACGAAGCTCCTAGAGGAGGCGGCGTCGCGAGAGGGGCCGATCGTCAGCGTTCATGGCCTTTCGCCGGCGAAGCTGGGGCGAGGCGAGATCTGGCCGCTCGATTTCCTCTTGAACGAGCAATCGATCGCAATCAACACGACGGCGGCCGGCGGCAACGCCACCCTCATGTCAATCGGCTGATCGCCGCTTCAGCCACTCGGCGAGCAAGGCGCGTTGGCCGAGCGCCACGCAATGCTCCGGCGCCAGCCTCAGCTGCAAACCGAGGATCGCGCCGGCTTCGGCATAGCGCTTGGTCAGGCTTGGCGACCCAATCACTGTCGCCTCGTCGCCGCTGTCCTTGGTCGCGCCGATGATTTCAGCCGCAATGAGCAGGCCGGAGAGATAGTCGGCGAGTTGAGCGCCCCGCAGCCTCTCAAAAAGGCCGAGCGTGCGCGTCATGAAGATTGCGTGGAGGAGATCGCCTGGCGTCTTCATCGCTTGCGCGGCGCGAATGCCGGCGATGAACCCCTCCCGGTCTTCTTGGCCCGCCTCCATCAGGCGCCCAAGAATCGTGTGATTACGGAGCGCGGCGAAGACTTCGCCGGTCATATAAGTCCTAAAAGCTACGATCCGCCCGGTCTCGACCTTCGCCCATTTCGAATGGGTGCCCGGGAGAACGAAGAGGCCGTCGACGCTTTTCATTGCCGCGAGAGCGCCAAAAATTTGCGTCTCCTCGCCTCGCATCACATCCGGCCCATCGGACGCTCCGGCGTCGAGCACGCCGGGAGCGACGGCGATCTCGCCAAGCGTCGCCGTCTCGATCGTCACAATGGCCGCCGCCGTCTCGCTCAAACCCGCCGGGCAGCGGACATAGGGCGCTTCGCGCCAGCCCTGGCGCGAGCCAATCATGCCGGAAAGGAGAATGGGCGGTCCGTCCGCCGCATTGCGCCAAGGCTTGATCGCCTGAGCCAGCGTGGACTCATGCTCGCCTGGCTCGACGCTGAGAATGCCCCGGTTCGATTCGATTTGATCGAGCGCCGCGCCGTCTTCGCCGATCAAATAGGCCCTGAAGGAGGTCGTACCCCAATCGACGCCAATGAGCGCAACCTGATCTTTTTGCAAATGCTGGTTCCTATCATTGCCTTCAAACTTCGACCTCAAGGCGCGCCTCGCGCGATCATAGCGATGAGGCAAGACCGATCCAAAGGGGCGGGATCACGCCCATCGAGGCTGCTCTCCAACGCGAGGCCGACAGGTTTGAACCCCGCGCCTCCCGTGTCCGGTTTGGCGCTTTTAAAACCTTCGGCAGCGGCCGCCGCGAAATGTCAGGCGATTTCGGTAACCAGACCTCAACCCATGGTCTTTAGCCTCCGGCTCGCGGCGGAAGGATGCGTTGCGGCGATGATTGCGGACCTGCTTACACTTGTGACGCTTGCGCTGTTTCCGGCGCTGATGGCGTTCTCCGCCTCGTCCGACCTCTTCACCATGACGATTCCTAACCGAATCAGCATCGCCCTTGTGCTGGCCTATCCCGCCTTGGCGGTGGCCGTCGGCGTGCCGATCACGGGCGTCGCGGTCAATTTTACCTGCGGGTTTGCGGTCTTGGCCTTGACTTTCGCCATGTACTCGCGCGGCTGGATCGGCGGCGGCGACGCAAAGCTTGCCGCCGCGACCGCCCTTTGGCTCGGCTGGGCGCTCCTCCTCGACTATGGGCTCATCACTTCAGTCCTCGGCGGCGTGATCACGCTGGGCATCGTGTTCGCCCGCCGGGCGCCGCTGCCTGCCTGGGCCTCCCGACTCGAATGGGTGGCCCGCCTCCACAATCCCTCAAATGGCGCGCCCTATGGCATTGCCCTCGCGGCCGCCGGCCTTCTTCTCTATCCGAGCAGTCAGATTTGGTTGGCGGCGGGCGGGCTCTAGGCGCGCCGGCGATCGCCTCGCGACCGCGTGGGGCGATTAGATACTTCTGGTTAACCCTAATTTGACGATTGGCTGTTCATATCGAGCGCAAGGTGTGCGCGGGCGCGCGACGAGGGTTTTAGCGTCATGAATAGAGTTCAAATAGCTGTCTTGGGCGTCACGGTCCTCGCTTTTGCCGGGGCCTATGTGCTTTTCAGCAATGCGACCGCCCCAACCCCGCAGGTCATCCGGACGGCTGCGCCGAAAATCCCGACCGACGAGGTCCTGGTCGCGGCCCACGACATCCCCATGGGGATCAAATTCGCCGAGGCGGACGTTCGCTGGCAGGAGTGGCCGACCGCGGCTCTTTCGCCGACGATGCTCAAGAAGTCCGACGGGCCCAATGTCGTCGACGAAGTCAAGGACGCGGTAAGCCGCCAGGGCTTTTTGCAGGGCGAACCGATCCGCCGCGACAAAATCGTCAAAGGCCCCAACGCTGGGTTCTTATCGGCCATTCTGCCGAGCGGCATGCGCGCGGTGGCCATCAATATCGACGCGCAAGGCGGCACAACCGCCGGCGGCTTCATCCTCCCCAATGATCGCGTCGACGTGATTTTGATCGCGCGCGACGAGGACGCGACCAAGGCCCGCGGCGTCGAAGTGCTGATGCCCCGCACGATCCTTTCCAATGTTCGCGTTCTGGCCATCGGTCAGAACATCCAGGAGAAGAACGGGGAGAAGGTGATCGTCGGCGCCAACGCCACGCTGGAGCTGACGCCCGAGCAGGCCGAGCTCATTGTTCTGGCGGAGAAGACAGGCTCCGGAAATCTTCATCTGACCTTGCGCAGCATGTTGGACGCTTCCGGACCGACGGACACGAATATCGGTCTCAATCCCGACAACAGCGGCCTAACGATCGTGCGCTACGGCGCCGCGCAAGAGGCTACTCGGTGAGCGAGGCGCGCAATTCCGCCTGGGCGGCGCAAACGGGGCCATCTCAATGAAACGTCGCATCATAGGCTTAATTCCGAGCTTCGTCGGCATCGCTGTGGCGACAGTCGCCCTAGGGTCGACGACGGCCTTTGCGGCGGGCCCTCAGGACACCAACTTCGTGCAGGTGACCTCGCCCTCGCCGGTCGCACGCCGACTTCAAATGGGCGTCGGCAAGTCGGTGATCGTCGACCTGCCCGCCGACGCCAGCGAAATCTTTGTCGGCGATCCCACAGTCGCCAACGCCATCGTCCGCTCCGCCCGTCGTCTCTATATCGCGGCTATCGCCAATGGGGCGACGACGATATTCGCCATGGACAAGGACGGGCGCCAGATCGCGGTGCTCGAAGTGTCGATCGGCCGCGACGTCGCCGAATTGAAGGAGGTCCTGAACGCCGCCATTCCCGGTAACGACATCATAGTTCGGACCGTAGCCGACTCGATTATTCTGACCGGGTCTGTGGCCTCCGCGGGCGAGGCGCAGAAGGCCGTCGATATCGCCAACGGCTTCGTTGGCGCGTCCTCAGTGCCCAACAGCGGTTCGTCGACTCGTAACTCGACCTCGAGCTCAACGGGAAACGCGTCAGCCGGCAGCACAACCTCAACCACCTCGATTTCGTCCGCGGCGCCCGAGCAGGTCAGGGACGGCAAGGTCATCAACTCGCTGATCATCCGCGGCCTCGATCAGGTCTCGCTGCGGGTGACCGTGGCCGAAATTCGCCGCGAGATCGTCAAGCAGCTCGGCGTCAATCTCTTCGGGCAGAATTCATCAGGCAGTTCGTTTGAAGTTCAGAATCCTTTCGCCGTGAACGGAGCGTTGACCGCCACCAACGCGCTGCTGAACTGGACCAAGGGCGGCTCGACCCTTCAGGCTCAGTTGCAAGCCTACGAGCGCCAGGGCGTCGCCAAAACGCTCGCCGAGCCGACGGTGACGGCGATCTCCGGCGAATCCGCCAAGTTTCTCGCCGGCGGCACGATACCCATAGCCAACGGCCTGAGCTGCACGACCGCAACCGTCATCACCGCGAGCCAGTGCCTCTTGAGCATCCTGCAGCAGCCCTATGGCGTGTCGCTCAACTTCACGCCGGTGGTGCTGGCTCCCGGACGCATCCAACTGCGCATCGCGACGGAAGTCACGGACATCGACTATTCAAAGCAGATTACGCTCAGCGAATCAGGCACGAACGTTGCAGTTCCGGGCTTCCGCACGCGTAAGAACGAAACCACGGTCGAACTGCCGTCCGGCGGTTCGATCGCTTCCGCGGGCCTCATCTCGTCGGAGACTCAGCAGGCGATCAACGGGGTGCCGGGGCTGATGAATCTGCCGATTCTCGGCGCGCTGTTCCGCTCTCGCGATTTTCTGAGCAACGAGACGGAGCTGCTCATCGTTGTTACGCCCTACATCGTCCATGCTGTTGATCCTGGCCAGATCGTCAAGCCAGAGGACAACTTCAACGAATCGACCGACCCGCAGGCGTGGTTGCTCGGCCGGGTGAACAGACTCTACTCGACGGCCGGGGCGCCGCAGAGCTTGCAGAACTACACGGGCAAAGTCGGATTCATCAACGACTAGCTGATCACTGAAGCCGCGCGACGCAAAATACCGAAAGAAAAACCATGCCAATCTCGCTCGCAAATAGAATGAAGGCGCAATGGCCTCGCGCATTGTGCCTCGCCGCCGCGGCCGCGCTGCTCGCTGGGTGCCAGACCGATTACGTGACCGGCTCGGCCGTCATCGACGACTATCACGATCGTCACCCGATCGTTTTGGCCGATGCGCCGGCGACGCTCGACGTCTTCCCGGTCAATCACGGCGCGCTCGACGTGACCACCCTCGTCGCCATTCGCGCCTTCGCCGATCGCTATGCGCGCTACGGCGTCGGCAGGATCGTGGTCCTTGCCCCGGCCGGCGGCGGGCCCGACATCCGCGCCGGAGTGGCCTCGGTTCGTCGCGCGCTGGCGGCGGATGGGCTCCGCGGATCGATCGGCCTCGGCGTCTATCCGGTCGCCGATCTCTACCTCGCCTCGCCGATCAAGATTGGCTTCCGCGGCCTCAAGGCCGAGGTCGCCTCGCGTTGCGGCGAATGGCCAAGCGACCTCACCTCGGGCTCTTCGCTTGAAGGGTGGCAGAACCGAACTTACTGGAACTTCGGCTGCGCGACGCAGTCCATGCTCGCCGCCCAAGTCGATGATCCGCGCGACTTCGTGCAGGCGAGCGCGCTGGCGCCGTCCGACGTTCAAATGCGTCTGCGCGCGATCGGCAAGGTGCGCGGCGGCGATGATCCCGGCACGGCCTGGACGGTCCAAAACTCGAATATCGGTCAGATCGGAGGCCAGTGAACGATGCCGATCGAAGCCAACGAGACCAACGGCGCAGCCGTCAAGGATGGGGCCAACCCGCCCCATATCAATCCTGTCCCGCGCATATCGATTCAGGCGTTTTGCGAGACGCCTGACGTCGCCGCTATCATTCAGGCGGCGATGGCCGACCGGCGCATGAACAAGGCGCATGTCAAGCTGCACATGGGCGGCGCGCCGGCGGCCGTCGAAGCTTACCGGAGCGCGCCGACCCCGAACGTCATCGTCTTGGAGGCGACGCACGATCGCGACACGCTCGCCGCGAACCTCGACGAATTGTCCGAGTTCTGCGACGCCGGGACGAAGGTGGTCATCTGCGGCAAAGTCAATGACATCACGCTCTATCGCCACCTGATGCTCAAGGGCGTCAGCGAATATCTCGTTGCGCCTTTCTCCGCGCTTGATTTCGTGCAGGCGATCTCCAGCCTCTACAACACCCCAGGCGCTTCGCCGGTCGGCCGGGTGATTGCGGTGATCGGCGCCAAAGGCGGCGTCGGCGCCTCGACCATCGCGCATAACCTCGCCTGGTCGATCGCCAGCGGTCTCGACATTTCAACCGTCATCGCCGACATGGACCTCGCCTTCGGGACGGCTGGGCTCGATTATAACCAGGACCCGCCGCAAGGCATGGCCGAGGCGGTCTTCGCCCCCGATCGCGTCGACGCCAATCTCGTCGACCGCCTGCTTTCCAAATGCAGCGACAAGCTGAGCCTTCTGGCGGCGCCGGCGACGGTCGACCGTCCCTATGATTTTGCCGAGACCGCTTTCGATCCGGTTGTCGACATCCTGCGCAACGCTACGCCTTGCGTCGTGCTCGATCTTCCCCATGCCTGGACGGCTTGGACGCGGCGCATGCTCGTCGGCGCCGACGAGGTTGTTATCGTCGCCGCGCCGGATCTGGCGAATTTACGAAACGCCAAGAATCTCCTCGACAACATTCGCGGTTCGCGGCCGAATGATCACCAACCAAGGCTCGTCCTCAACGGCGTTGGTCTTCTCAAGAGGCCCGAGATTGCGTTGGCGGATTTCACGAAGACGGTCGAGGTCGCGCCGACCGCCGTCATTCCGCATGACGCCAAGCTCTTTGGCGCGGCGGCGAACAACGGCCAGATGATCGCGGAGATCGAAGCCAACGGGAAAGTCGCGGAAATCCTGGCCGATCTCGCCCGCATCGTCACCGGGAAAATCGAGTTGCGGCGGTCCAAACGCGGCCTTCTCGAGCCTCTTATGGCGGCCCTAGGCCGCAAGAAGACGAGTGCGGCCGCCTGACCGCGCTCAAGATAAGGGCGCGGGCTCGCGGTTGAGCGTTTGACCGCGCGAGGGATGCGATAGGATGTTTGGGAAGCGTGCAAATCCGCTCGTCAATGCGGCGACGCCCAGCGCGCCGCCGCGAGCGCTTGATCTGGTTTCGACCAGACCGGAGCCTGCGGTTGAAGCGCGAAAGGCGCAGATCGCCGAGACGCGGCATTCGGACACTTACTATCAAACCAAGAGCATGATTTTCGGGGCGCTGATCGAGGCGATCGATCTGTCGGCCCTGGCCAAGCTCGATCCTGAGAACGCGCGCGAGGAAATTCGCGACATCGTTCATGAAATCGTAACCATCAAGAACATCGTCCTGTCGATCGCCGAGCAAGAGGATTTGCTCGAAGACATCTGCAACGACGTCTTGGGGTTCGGTCCCTTGGAGCCGCTGCTGGCCCGCGACGACATCGCCGACATCATGGTCAACGGGCCGACCAAGTGCTTCATCGAAGTCGGCGGCAAGATTCAGTTGACCAATGTGCGGTTCCGCGACCAACCGCAACTGATGAACATATGCCAGCGCATCGTCAGTCAGGTCGGACGTCGGGTCGACGAAGCTTCGCCCATCTGCGACGCGCGCCTCGCCGACGGTTCGCGCGTCAACGTGATAGCGCCGCCGCTGGCTATCGACGGCGCGGCCTTGACCATCCGCA
>DATGHD010000192.1:0-3652 GCA_035308145.1 Roseiarcus sp. | reverse complement strand
ACCTCAGCGCCAATATAGACGATGCCGGCTTCGTCGAGCGCTTTCAGCGCTTCTTCGCCGACATTGGGAATATCGCGGGTGATTTCTTCCTGGCCGAGCTTGGTGTCGCGGGCCATGACCTCGAATTCCTCGATATGGATCGAGGTGAAGACGTCGTCACGGACGATACGCTCGGAGATCAGGATCGAATCTTCGAAGTTGTAGCCGTTCCACGGCATGAAGGCGACGAGGACGTTGCGTCCAAGCGCCAGATCGCCGAGGTCGGTCGATGGACCGTCCGCGATAATGTCGCCCGCCTGCACCATGTCGCCGATGCGCACCAGCGGCTTCTGGTTGATGCAGGTCGACTGGTTCGAACGCTGGTACTTCATCAGCCGATAGATGTCGACGCCGGGCTTGGCGGCGTCGGTCTCACCGGTCGCGCGCACGACGATGCGGGTCGCGTCGACCTGATCGATGACGCCTGCCCGGCGCGCGGCGATGGCCGCGCCGGAATCGCGGGCGACGACAGATTCCATGCCGGTGCCGACCAACGGCGCGTCGGAGCGCACGAGGGGCACCGCCTGGCGTTGCATGTTCGAACCCATGAGGGCGCGGTTCGCGTCGTCATTCTCGAGGAAAGGAATGAGCGCGGCGGCGACCGAGACGAGCTGCTTGGGCGAAACGTCCATGAAGTCGACGCGTTCGGAGGGCAGCATGTGGACGTCGCCGGCGTGACGGCAGACGACGAGGTCCTCGGTCAGCTTGCCGTCGGCGTCGATAGGCGTGTTGGCCTGGGCGACGGAATATTTCGCCTCCTCCATCGCCGACAGATAGACGACCTCGTTGGTCACGCGCCCGTCGCGCACGCGGCGGTACGGCGCTTCGATGAAGCCGTATTTGTTGACCCTTGCGAAGGTCGCCAGCGAATTGATGAGGCCGATGTTCGGACCTTCCGGCGTCTCGATGGGGCAGATGCGGCCATAGTGCGTCGGATGCACGTCGCGCACCTCGAAGCCCGCGCGCTCGCGGGTGAGGCCGCCCGGCCCAAGCGCCGACAAGCGCCGCTTGTGGGTGATCTCCGACAGCGGGTTCGTCTGATCCATGAACTGCGAAAGCTGCGAGGAGCCGAAGAATTCGCGGACCGCCGCGGCCGCCGGTTTGGCGTTGATCAAGTCCTGCGGCATCACCGTGTCGATATCGACCGAGGACATACGCTCCTTGATCGCGCGCTCCATGCGCAAAAGGCCGAGGCGATATTGATTCTCCATCAACTCGCCGACCGAGCGCACCCGCCGGTTGCCGAGATGATCAATGTCGTCGATCTCGCCGCGACCGTCGCGCAAATCGACGAGCGCCTTGACGACCGCGAGGATGTCGGCCTTGCGCAGGATCCGCATCGTATCGGGCGCGTCGAGATCAAGGCGCATGTTCATCTTCACGCGCCCGACCGAAGAAAGGTCGTAGCGTTCAGAATCGAAGAACAGCGAATTGAACATCGCCTCGGCCGTCTCGATGGTCGGCGGCTCGCCGGGGCGCATCACGCGATAGATGTCAAACAAGGCGTCTTCGCGCGACGAGTTCTTGTCGACCTTCAGCGTGTTGCGCATGTAGGGGCCGATCGTGACGTGGTCGATATCGAGCACAGGCAGCTCGTCGAACCCCGCGTCGATCAGCAACTGAAGCGACTTTTCGCTGATCTCGTCGCCCGCCTCGGCAAAGATTTCGCCGGTGCTCGGATCGTAGAGATCTTGGCCGATATATTGGCCATAAAGATCGGCGTCCTCGGCCCGCAAAGCCTTCACGCCCTTCTCGGCGAGCAAGCGCGCGGCGCGCACCGTCAGCTTCTTGCCGGCCTCGATGACGACCTCGCCGCTGTCGGCGTCGACAAGATCGACGGAAGCCTTGACGCCCTTCATGCGCTCCGCGTCGAACGCCACGCGCCAACGCTCCTTGTCGCGTTTGTAGACGACCTTCTTGTAGAAGGTCGACAGGATCTCCTCGCCGTCCATGCCCAGGGCGTAGAGAAGCGACGTCACCGGAATCTTGCGCCGACGATCGATGCGCGCGTAGACGATGTCCTTGGCGTCGAACTCGATGTCGAGCCAAGAGCCGCGATAGGGGATGATGCGGGCGGCGAAGAGCAGCTTGCCCGAGGAATGGCTCTTGCCCTTGTCGTGATCGAAGAACACGCCCGGCGAGCGGTGCATCTGCGAGACGATGACGCGCTCCGTGCCATTGACGATGAACGTGCCGTTCGACGTCATGAAGGGCATGTCGCCCATGTAGACGTCCTGTTCCTTGATGTCCTTGACCGACTTCGCGCCGGTCTCAGGATCGACGTCGAAGACGATCAGCCGCAGGGTCACTTTGAGCGGCGCGGCGAAAGTCATGCCGCGCTGGCGGCACTCGTCGACGTCATATTTCGGCGCCTCGTATTCGTATTTCACGAATTCGAGCAGCGCGGTCCCCGCGAAGTCGGAGATCGGGAAGACGGATTTGAAAACGGCTTGCAAGCCTTCGTCGCCGCGTCCGCCAGCCGGCGCGTCGACCAGCAGGAACTGATCGTAGGAAGCCTTCTGCACCTCGATGAGATCGGGCATCTCGGCGACTTCGCGAATATGCCCGAAGAATTTGCGGACTCGCTTGCGGCCTGTGAATGTCTGCGCCATGTGGCTCCTCGAAATTGCTGACCGCCGGACTCTTCGCGCCCGTCCGGCGCCGCCCTTGCGCCATCGCGACGGCGCCGGGGACGAGGCTTTCGCCCCTCTCTCAAATTTCTTTCGCGCCGTCGCCGTCGCGTCACCCGTCTCTCGCGCCGTCTTCAGGCGGCTCTTTGAGAACGGCTGAACGGCCCCGGACGAATCGCCCGAGACCGTTCGCATTCATCCCGCGGACCTTTTCAAAGTCCGCAACGCGTCACTTGAGTTCGACCTTGGCGCCGGCCTTCTCCAGGGCCGCCTTGATCTTCTCGGCCTCTTCCTTGCCAAGACCTTCCTTGACAGTCTTGGGGGCGCCCTCGACCAGATCCTTCGCCTCTTTGAGGCCGAGGGCGGTGATGGCGCGCACTTCCTTGATGACTTCGATCTTCTTGTCGCCCACCGCGGCGAGAACGACCGCAAACTCGGTCTTCTCTTCCACAGGCGCTGCGGCTGCGGCGCCCCCGGCGCCCGGCGCGGCGGCGACCGCCACCGCGGCGGCGGCCGAAACGCCCCACTTCGATTCCAAAAGCTTCGCTAGCTCAGCCGCCTCGAGGACGGTGAGACTCGACAATTCGTCGACGATCTTTTCCAGATTGGCCATTAAGATAGTCCCTATATGGTTCGAACTTCAGGGTTTGTGAAGAGCCTCGATCAGGCTGCGTCTTTTGCGGCATAAGCCCCGACCACGCGCGCCAACTTGGCGGCGGGCGCGGTTGTGAGCTGGGCGAGCTTGGTCGCCGGGGCCTGGATAAGGCCGACGATCTTGGCTCTAAGCTCATCGAGCGAGGGCATGGTGGCGAGCGCCTTCACGCCATCGACATTCAGGGCGGTCTTCCCCATGGCGCCGCCGAGGACAACGAATTTCTCGTAGTCCTTGGCGAAACCCACGGCGACCTTCGGCGCCGCCACCGGATCGTCCGAATAGGCGATCAGGGCCGGCCCCTTGAGAAGGGAGCCGACGGAGGCGACAT
>DATGHD010000191.1:0-25252 GCA_035308145.1 Roseiarcus sp. | reverse complement strand
GTCCGATGGAACGACGATCGGCGGCGTGGACAGCGACATCGTCAAGCGTTTCGCCGCGGCGAACTGCCTTGCCGTCGTCCCTGTCGTGGTGGACCCGGCCGCGACGGTCCAATATGTGGTCTCGGGCAAAGCAGACGTGGCGACCGGCGATTGGTACCGCACGGCCGAACGCGCAAAAGTGATGGGCCTGTCCTATCCGACATATCTCGATCAAATGGGCATCTACTCCAAGACTGGGCTTTCAAAAATTGAGGATCTGATCGGCAAGAAAGTGGGAACGGTGTCCGGCTTCCTGTGGGTGGCCGAATTGCAGAAGCTGCTCGGGTCCAATCTGGTTCTCTATCCGAACCCCGTCGCTTTGGCGCAAGATCTCGCAGCCGGACGCGTCGAGGTCGGCGTCGATAGCTATGGAACCGGCGCCTACGCACAGAAGCGCGGCGGCTATCCTGGAATCCAGATCAAGGTCGCTGAGCCTGACGACCGCGTACAAGCCTCGATCCAGGCCGCGCAAGCCAACATCATTTATAGTAAGGCGAACCCGGACTTCGGCGTAGCGCTCGACGACACCATTCAGCAGTTGCATAAGAACGGCGGCTTGGCCGAGATTCTTAAGTCTTACGGACTCGACCCCTCGGGAGCCGACGTCGGCGAACCGCGCGTCGTGAAGTAAACGATGAAGCTCGGGGCTCTTCGGCGCCGGCTAGCGCGCAGGTGAGCTCGACCTCTTGAATGGCGACCCGGCGAAGACCGGTGCGTTTGCGACGGGTCGCCGGATGGGTCGTCATCTTCGTGCGCAATGACGCACGCTGCGTGATCGCGAGACAGAATCTAAAACTCACCGGCGTCAAAGACAGGCAGCAAACAATCTATGCCACGTCCCGCCGAGCACTAAGGCTATATCACCCTGACCAAAGCCGGTAGCGTTCAGCCCCTCGGCCAAAGTGGGAAAATCAGCGTTTGAGCGGAACCATTCGGGCTGGGGCGGAAACCTGAGCGCACCCTCTCTGGCGCGAGTCCAACGCCCCTCGCGCATCCAGCGCACGACACTATCCGGTTGGTTCTGACAAAGGTCCGAGCCGATGGCGAGGTGTTCGGCGCCCACAATTTCCACGGCTGCGGCCGCCATGTCGCCGAATTCCCTGAGCGTTGTGCCGCCGCCATTTGGCAGATGCATGGGGTAGAGCGAGAGGCCAAGAACGCCGTCACGCGCTCGCAACGCCTCCAAGACGGTCTTGGAGACGTTGCGCCCGGTGTCCCTCAGCCAACGTGGATTGGCGTGGCTGATCACGACTGGCCTCTGTGACAATTCAATCGCTTCGAGCGCAGTGCGCTCCCCGGCATGCGCAAGGTCGATGATCATGCCGAGCCTATTCATTTCAGCGATGGCCTCGCGACCCATGCGCGTGACCCCGCTATCCTCACGCTCCATCCAGCCGCAGCCGAGCAGCGATTGGTTGTTGTAGGTGAGCTGCATGAACCGCACGCCGAGGTCGAACAGGATCTCGATCAATCCGATGTCGTCTTCGATCGGCATCGGCGTCTGCAGTCCCAAAAAAATCGCGGTGCGTTTCGAGGCGCGCGCCCTCTCGACGTCATTGGAGTTACGCGCAAATAGGATTAGGTCCGCATGGTCGCGAAACCGGGTTCGCCAGTCGACGAGATGACGCACCGTCTCTCGGAAGCCTTCGTGATAGCTCACCGTCGCGTGAACCGCAGTGAGCCCGCCCTCCCGCATCTGCACGAAGACCTCGCGCGACCAGTTGCAGTACTGAAGCCCGTCGATGCGAAGACCCGGCGCGCCGGCGTTTGCGCTCATTCGGCGACGCCTGCATGGATGTACGAGGTCTTCATCTGCGTGTAGAACTCGATTGCCGCGCGACCCTGCTCGCGCGGGCCGTAGCTAGAAGCTCGTACGCCCCCGAAGGGCACGTGATAATCGGTGCCGGCTGTAGGCAGATTGACCATTACGCAGCCTGACCGAGACGCCTGTCTGAACTTCGTCGCACGCGCAAGCGAGCGCGTGGCGATCCCCGCGGTTAGGCCATAAGGCGTGTCATTGGCGACGGCGATCGCTTCGTCGAGGTCGCCCACGGAGATGACGCAGGTGATTGGCGCGAACATTTCTTCCTGGTTGATTCGCATCCGCGAGCGGCCAGCCAAGAAGATTGTCGGCTCCATGTAGCAACCTCTGTGTGGGCGCTCAAGCGCATGGCCTCCGCACGTCAATTCGGCGCCTTCTCGTTGGCCGAGCGCGACATATTCGAGATTGGACGAGAGCTGTTCGGCGCTGACCACCGGCCCCATCTGCACGCCCGGCTCCAGCGCGTGGCCGACCTTGAGCGCACGCGCCTTTGCGAGCAATCGCTCAACAAAAGCGTCATGGATCGGACGGTGCACGATCAAACGTGAAGCGGCGGTGCATTTCTGTCCCGAGCCGCCAAAGGCGCCGTTGATGGCAAGATCCACGGCGCGGTCGAGATCGGCGTCGTCCATCACGACGAAGGGATTCTTGGAGCCCATTTCGAGTTGCAGTTTGACGAAGCGCGCCGCGGCGGCGGCGGCGATGCCGGACCCAACAGCGCCGGAGCCGGTAAAGCTAAGGCCCTGAATATCCGCCTCGGCAGCAAGTTCGCGGCCAACCGCGGCGCCCGGCCCCATGACCAAATTGAAGAGGCCTTTGGGGATCGCCTGCCGGCTCACGATTTCCGTCAACGCCCAGGCGCTCGCCGGCGTGATATTGGCCGGCTTCCAGACAATCGCGTTGCCGAAGGCGAGGGCGGGCGCGATTTTCCAGGACGCGGTCGCGATTGGGAAATTCCATGGCGAGATGATTGCGACGACCCCGAGCGGCTCGCGCACGACCATGATCTCGACGCCGGCGCGCACCGAGTCGCCCGAAGAGCCGAGGTTGCGCAGCGCCTCGGCGGCAAAATAGGTGAAGAACTGCCCAGCGCGATAGACCTCGCCAACTCCCTCCGGCAATGGCTTACCCTCTTCGCGCGACAACAATTCGCCCAGTTCGTTCGAGCGCCCCATCAACTCCCGGCCGATTGAGTCCAGGACGGCCGCACGCGCCTCGATGCCGGTGGCGGCCCACTGCGCCTGCGCTCCACGCGCCGCAGCGACAGCATCATGGACATCCGCAAGCGAACCTTGTGCGAAACGGCCGACGATGTCGGAGACATCGGAGGGATTGAGGTCCTCACTCCAATGCGCGCCATCCCGCCATTCGCCCCCGATAAAATTCCGTCCGGTCAGCATCTTTTGACGCGCGTCCCATCAATTCGGTTGACACGACCTAATCAATGCAATGAACTTCAATCAAGTTCATTTTTTCGCACTTATGTTCAGGCCGCCTAAACAGTGGGTAAGACGATCAGCCTGACCGGAATGCGCAGCTTCGTCGCGGTTTGCGAAACGGGAGGCGTGCGGGCGGCTGCGGCCCAAATCGGCCGCACGCCGTCGGCAGTATCGATGACGCTCAAGCAGCTTGAAGACGACATCGGCGCGCCGCTCTTCGAAGGCGAGCGCCGCGGCGCGCTTTCACCGGTCGGGCGGATCGTGCTCGATGAGGCGCGAGCGATGATCGCCCACTACGATCGCGCCTGTTCGGCGATGACAAACTATGCGGCTAATCGGCCCGGGCGTTGTGACGTCGCCAGCGTGCCTTCCGTCGCGGCCACGTTGCTGCCGCGAGCCGTAGCCCAGGCCCGAGCGCACGGCGCCGCATTCGAGATTCACGTTCGCGACAGCGACTCCAACGCCATCGTCGAGGCTGTTGAGAACGGCGTCGTCGAAATCGGGCTTTGCGTGCTCGCCGGGCGACGGCCGCAGCTGAGTTTCGAGCCGCTGTTTCGCGAGCCGCTCGACTTCGTTTGTCCGGTCGATCATCCGCTTGCAAAGTCGAAACGACCAGTAACCTGGTCGCGCATCGAAAGGGAATCGCTGATTCTGAACGGCAGCGCCGCTGCGTTGGGCCTCGTCGAAATTGACGCGCTCGCGGCCAACACAAAGCTGATCGCGACCAATGTGACGTCGAACCTCGCCATGGTCGAGGCAGGGCTTGGCGTCACGATACTGCCGCGCCTCTGCCGGTGGAAATGCGGCTATGATGTCAAGTTCGTGCCGCTCGCAGACTCGCGCGCGAGCCGTACGGTCGGCCGAATCGCCAAGATGGGACGGACGCTTCAGCCCGCGGCCCGCGAGCTTGCTGAACACGTGCGCGTTCAGACCCGCGAAGGCGCGAAGGAGTTCGGCTATGTCGCACTGTGAGCAAAGGGCGCTCGCATGACTTCAGTTTTAGCGCTGGATCGGATCGAAATCCTGGCCCGCGCCGCCCTTGTTCGGCATGGGGCGAGCGAGCGCCAAGCGGAAGCTTTGGCTGCTGGCGTCAAGGCAGCGGAACGCGACGGGCTCAAGTCGCATGGCCTGATGTATCTTCCTACCTATTGCGAGCACCTGACTTGCGGCAAAGTATTGGGCCACGCCCAGCCTGTTCTTTCTCAGCCGGCGCTCGCAAGCCTCGCCGTCGACGCCGCCAGCGGCTTCGCCCATGCTGCGATCGATCTCGGGATGCCTGCGCTCATCGGCGCGGCGCGGTCATATGGGACGGCGAGCCTGGCGATCAGAAACTCATACAATTGTGGCGTGCTCGGCTACCACACCGAGCGCCTGGCGCAGGCGGGTGTGGTCGCGCTCGGCTTTACGAACGCGCCGGCCTCGATCGCGCCTTGGGGCGGTCACAAGGCGGCGGTCGGCACCAACCCGTGGTCGCTTGCCGTTCCCGACGGTCACGGCGCCGCGCGCTTTGTTATTGACCAAAGCTCAAGCGTCGTCGCCAAGAGCGAGGTGATGAAGCAGGCGCGCACGGGCGAGCAGATCCCCTTGGGTTGGGCTTTCGACGCTGACGGACGACCCACCACCGATCCGAGCGCCGCTCTCAAAGGAACGATGGCGCCGGCGGGCGGGTACAAAGGCGTAGGCTCGGCTTTGCTTGTCGAAGTCTTCGCTGCCTGCTTGACAGGCGCCAACCCCGGAATCATCGCCAGTCCATTCTCCGGAACGGCGGGAGGACCGCCGGGCACCGGCCAATTCTTCCTTGCTGTAGCGCCGGGGCCCTCCTCCGGCGGCGCCTTCGCGGCGCGGCTCGAAACCGTTGCTAGGGTCTTCGCCGAGGACGCCCGTCTTCCCGGCGCGCGCCGATTTGCAGCGCGGGCGCGCGCCGAGCGCGATGGCGTCGAAGTAGACGCTGGAACATTCGCCAAGCTTGAGAAGCTCGCCGGCGTCGCCCCATGAACCGGGTCGCCCTCCGACCGCCCGAAGTCGTCATGCGCCTGCAAAGGCTCGGGGCCGCGCATCCGACGCGACTGAGCTTTTTGCGCCAGCTTATCCGCCGCGCGGCGAGAGAGCGCTGGCGCGTGCGGCGCGCCCGGTTTGATCTCGACGATCACGGTTTCGGTCGAGCGGTCTATGCGATCGAAACGCCGTTTCGCCAATACAGTCTGGTCGCCTTTTCGACGCCTCTCGAGGACGAGCGCCGCTCCGACCGGGTCATTGCCCAAGCGTGGGACACGAGTTACGCGCTCTATGACGGATTGCCGGACGCCGAGGAGGTCGCTCGGCTGGAGGCCAATGCGCCGTTGCAGGAAGGCGGCCGCTTCACGCGTCGCGAATTGGTGCTCGCTCGCGCGAACAAAAGTGTGCGTCTGTTCGAAGCCGCGGTTGAGGCGCTTGCGCGCGGCGAACAGCCAGACCAAGAGCTGCTCGAGAGCGTTGGCTATCTATTGCGCACGACCGCGGTCTATGGCAACGGCAAATTCGGCATTGCCGATCGCGACGAGATCGCTGACCGCCCGGAACTCGCCGGCCCGTTCCAGGCGGAGATGCTCACTGTTTGGCTCATCCGGTCCTTCACGCTTGATCTTGCCGACCATGTCGCCAGTCGGCGCAATCCGGCCGGCGCCGCCCGCCTTGCGCCGCATTTGCGCCGAGCGCTCGGCGTCGGCAACGCCACCGGCCTCGGCATGGCGCCCTTCCTCGTTCGCCATCCGCTCTTGACGCACAATTGGTTCTTCGCGCGCGAGACCGCCTTGGCGCGGGTGCGCTCCGAGCCCTGCGCCAAGGACCGAGACGCCGCCGCCTTCATGCGCGCCCTCGCCGATATGCGTAAGCGCGTTCTTCGTTGGCGCTCCGTCGATGCGCGCCAATCCGCCGCCATTCGCGCCCTCGATGTTGATCTTGAGACCCTCGCACGCGAAGCAACCAAATTGCTCCCCAGCCCGTCGCCTTGGGACGCGCTTTACCGTTTCTCGGAAGAGCAACTCTCTTTGGAAGGTCAGGAAGCCTGCGTTGCTCTTCTTCTCGAGCCGCACGGCGTTCTGGTCGACGAGCTTGGTGAAACGATGAAGGCGGAGGAGAGCATCGGCCACGTAATCGATGGCCGCATGAGTTGCGCCGCGCTTCGAGAAATGATCCAGGCGCGCTACGCCTTCGCGAGAAATATAGATTTTTCCGACCCATCCG
Organism: Roseiarcus sp.; assembly: GCA_035308145.1. Classification (GTDB taxonomy): domain Bacteria; phylum Pseudomonadota; class Alphaproteobacteria; order Rhizobiales; family Beijerinckiaceae; genus Roseiarcus. The sequence continues at coordinate 18,730 of DATGHD010000191.1, read as the reverse complement.
CTAATGCTCGCTTTTGGTACGTCTCGGCAGAGAAGCTGGAGCCGAGACTCGGCGAGCGCTTCGAAGAGGACGGCGCCGCGCTCGAGCAGCCGCTCGCTACCGTCCGGGATGCGCTCGCTTTGTCCGACGCGCTCGCGGAGGAATCGCAATCGACCCGCGTTGCCGAATTTCTCCTCCGTCGTCCGGAATTGCGCCATGTCGCGCGTCGAGCGCAAGTCGTGGCCAAATATCCCTACGCCGAGATTTACGACAACTTGATCAGCGCCGAGTTGCGGCCAGTCGATCTTTTGCGCGCAAAGCTCGCCTTCTTTGGCGCACGCAACTTCGATCCACGCTCAGATCGCTGGGTGCGGATCGCGCTGTTCGCGGGCGAGCCGCTTATTGAAGATATCGGCGTTGGCGCGGCAGTGGGAGAGGCCGCGTGATTGATCTCTCGGCCAACGAGGCGGAGACGCTTGCGGCCAAAGTCGCGCGCGGCGCCGGTTTTTCCTGGGGCCTCTCGGATGACATAGGGCGCGCGGCGCGGGCCATCGCGCCTGAAGGAGAAGACTGGAGCCAAGCGTTGCTCGCCTTGGCGCGAGCAGGCGAAGCCTTCGAAGCGCCGAATCTCGACCGGGTGGCGCGCTGGCGAAGGGGCGAGCGTGACGTCGCGGGCGCGCGGCTGCTGTGCCCGGTGCGGACCGCGGCGCTGCTGCTCGACGATCCGCCTGATTTCCGAGAAGGATCCCTCGAAATCACGCACGTCGGCCTTCCGATCTGGCTCGACGCCTTGTTAAGGCGTTCGGAAATGTGGATCGCGCCTTTGAGCCGCCCACTGGTCCCCTGCGATGACGTCACCATCCGGCTCGGCGCGCGACCAGCACGCTCCGCCGTCACGCGGCGCCCCGTGATTGAGGAGCAAACTCTTGCGACGCTGAACGCTTACGCCGCCCGCACTTACGTTCCCGAGAGCGAGCGCTCTCGCAGGCGCGGCGCTGGCGGCGGCAAGATCGACGATGACTAGCGACAGAGACGAGGATCGACAAATGAGCGCGGACAGCGGCGCCAGGATATCAATGCGAGGGGCGGGCTACTATTCCTCGAATACAATTGGCGCCAAGACGGTCATTGACAAAGTAGGCGATCTCGTCGCCGCGGCCGCCGCCAAAATGCCCAAACTCGCCGACCGGCAGGCCTTCGCCATCGCGGATTTCGGCGCCGCTGACGGCGGCACCTCGATGGACATGATGCGGCGTCTGGCGCGCGCCATCCGAGCGGGCGAGCCCGAGCGGCCGATTTCGATCACCTACACAGATCTGCCGCACAACGATTTTTCGACCTTGTTTCGCCTCAGCCAGGGGCTGCTTGGCTCGAAGACCGACACGCCGCTCGCCGATATTCCGTCGTTGTACATCTTCGGCAGCGGAACGAGCTTCTACCGCCAAATTTTTCCCGATGGCTCGCTATCGCTCGGCTTCTCCGCTACGGCGATGCATTGGATCAGCCGCCGCCCCTGCATGATCGCGGACCATGTCCAGGCGGTCGGCGCCGCGCCTGCTGAACGCGAACAATTTCGCGCGCAAGCGCTCCGCGACTGGGAGACGATCTTGCTGGCTCGCGCCCGCGAATTGCGGTCCGGCGGCAGGCTCGCCTTGGCCAACTTCTGCATCGACGAGCAGGGTCGCTATCTTGGCCACACAACGGGCGTCGACATGTTCGATTCCTTTGCGCGCCATTGGCGTGATCTCCTTGGCGCAGGGCGGATCACCCAGACAGAATATGCGAACGCGACGTTCCAGCAATTCTACAAGACGCCGAGCGAATTCGCAGCGCCCTTCCGAGACCCCGTCTCTTCTGTGTCGCGCGCCGGCCTGAAGCTCGAGACCATGTTCACCATGGTTACGCCTTGCCCCTTTGCGGAGGAATTTCGGCGCCGGCGCGATGCCGCGGCCTTCGCCAAGGCCTATGTTCCAACGCTCCGTTCCTGGTCGGAAACGGTCTTCGCCGGCGCGCTAGACCTCTCACGCCCCGCGACCGAGCGCGCTGCGATTATCGACGACTTCTATGGCGCTTATGAAGCCGAGGTCGCCCGCGCGCCCGAGGGCCATCGCATGGACTATGTCCATTGCGTGACTGAGATCGTCAAGGCGAGTTAGCGGGAGCGAGTCTGACGATGCGTTATTCGCTGTTCTCGCTCATCGCCAATGCCGCGACCGGGCACAAATATTGGCCTGAGGCGTGGCGCGACGCGGCCCCACGCGATCAGTACGACGTCGTCATCGTCGGCGGCGGCGGCCATGGGCTTGCGACTGCTTACTATCTCACAGCGATTCACGGGATTCGCAATGTAGCGGTCATCGAGAAGTCCTGGATCGGCTCCGGAAATGTCGGGCGCAACACGACAATCATCCGCTCCAACTATCTCCTCGACGGCAATATCCCCCTCTATGAGCTCTCGTTGAAGCTTTGGGAGAATCTAGAGCAAGAGCTGAACTTCAATGTGATGGTCAGCCAGCGTGGGGTGCTCAATCTCTGCCACAGCGACACGCAGCGCGACGCCTATGCGCGGCGCGGCAACGCCATGCGCCTGCACGGCGTCGACGCCGAGCTGCTGGACCGAGACCGCGTGCGAAAGCTCGCGCCGTTTCTCGACTATGAGAACGCCCGCTTTCCGATCCAAGGCGGGCTCTTGCAGCGGCGCGGCGGCACCGTGCGCCACGACGCGGTCGCATGGGGCTACGCGCGCGCCGCGAGCGCGCATGGGGTCGACATTGTTCAGAACTGCGAGGCGACCGGCTTTCGAATCGAAGCGGGACAGGTCGTCGGCGTCGAGACAACGCGCGGCTCCATCGGCGCCCGCAAAATCGCCCTGGCGACGGCGGGGGCGACATCGCGCGTCGCCGCCTTGGCGGGGCTGAGGCTGCCCATTGAAAGCCACGTCCTGCAGGCCTTCGTCTCCGAGGGGGTAAAACCCCTGATCCCCGGCGTAATCACCTTTGGCGCGGGGCATTTCTATATCAGTCAATCCGACAAAGGCGGGCTCGTCTTCGGCGGCGATATCGACGGGTACAATTCCTACGCGCAACGAGGCAATCTTCCTGCCGTCGAAGACGTCTGCGAAGGCGGCATGGCCTTGATGCCAATGATCGGTCGCGTGCGCCTCCTTCGCTCTTGGGGCGGCGTCATGGACATGTCGATGGATGGATCGCCGATCATCGACGCAACGCCGGTGGAGGGGCTCTATCTCAATGCCGGCTGGTGCTATGGCGGCTTCAAGGCTATTCCCGGCTCAGGCTATTGTTACGCGCACCTCATCGCCACCGGCGAGCCGCATCCGGCCGCCGCCAAGCTGCGGCTCGATCGCTTTGCGACCGGCGACGTGCTTGACGAAAAAGGCGTCGGCGCTCAGCCCAACCTGCACTGAGCCACGATGCGAATCCCCTGCCCTTTCTGCGGATTGCGCGACGCCCAGGAATTCTCCTATCTCGGCGACGCAACCCGGGCTCGTCCCGAGGCGAACGCGCCGGACACGGCGCGGGCGATGTTCGAATATGTGTATCTGAGAGACAACCCGGCAGGACCGCATCACGAATATTGGCAGCATGTCTCGGGCTGCCGCGCATGGCTCATCCTGACGCGCGATACGCGCACGCACGAGATTTTGAAGGCGGCATTCGCCTCCCAGCGCCACGAGAGCGCCCCATGAGCGCGGGAATCAATCGGCTAAAGGCCGGCGGGCTCATCTCGCGCCAAGCGCCGCTCGCGTTCCGGTTTGACGGAAGGCGTTATGGCGGATTCGACGGCGACACGCTTGCGTCCGCCCTGCTCGCCAATGGCGTTCGGCTGGTTGGGCGCTCGTTCAAATATCATCGTCCGCGCGGCCTTCTCACGGCGGGGCCTGAAGAGCCGAATGGACTCGTCGAGTTGCGATCGGGGGCTTGGCGTGAGCCCAACACGCGGGCGACCACAATCGAGCTCTATGAGGGGCTCGAGGCGGCGAGCCAGAATCGCTTTCCAAGTCTCGCCTTCGACTTCGGCGCGATCAATTCTCTGGCCGCGCCGCTCCTGACCGCCGGGTTCTACTATAAAACCTTCATGCGGCCCGCCGCGCTTTGGGAGAGGCTCTACGAGCCCTTGATCCGCCGCGCCGCTGGTTTAGGCCGCGCGAGCCGCGAAGCTGATCCCGATTCTTACGAGAAGGCCTTCGCGTTTTGCGACACGCTTGTGATTGGCGGCGGTCCCGCGGGACTCGCGGCTGCTCTTGCGGCCGGCCGCGCCGGCGCGCGCGTGATCCTCGCCGATGACGATTTCCGGCTCGGAGGAAGACTAAATGCCGAGCGCTGCGAAGTCGATGGCCGCTCCGGCGTCGAGTGGGCGGAGGCTGCGGGGCGCGAGCTCGCTGCTCTGCCTAACGTCCGGATCTTCAAGCGCACGACAGTGTTCGGCGTCTATGACGGCGGCGTCTATGGCGCGCTGGAGCGGGTCTCGGATCATCTGCCCGTCCCCCCTCCTTATCAGCCGCGTCAACGGCTATGGCGCATTTACGCCAAACGCGCCGTGCTGGCTTCAGGCGCGATCGAACGACCGATAGCGTTCCCCAACAATGATAGGCCAGGCGTCATGATGGCGAGCGCAGTTCGCGCCTATCTCAATCGTTTCGCCGTTCTCTGCGGACGCAAGGCCGCCATCTTCACCTGCGCGGACGACGGATGGCGGGCCGCGGCCGATCTCAGCGCCCGCGATGTCGAGGTTGTCGCAGTCGTCGACGCTCGACGCGAAGTTGCCCCTCCCGTCCTGGCGCAGGCGGGCAGGACGCGCATTTTTCTCGGCGGCGCCATTACATCCGCGCGTGGACGCTCCGTACGCGGGGCAGATATTCTGGACGGTGACGGCCGGCGTGTCTCCATCGACGCCGATCTGATCGCGATTTGCGGCGGCTACAATCCGCAAATCGGTCTGACGACTCATCTGGGCGGCAAGCCCGCTTGGCGCGACGATATTTCCGCCTTCGTTCCTGGCGATACGCCGCTAGGCCTTGTCGTCGCCGGCGCCGCCAATGGGGCGTTCGCCTTGCACGACGCGATCCGCCAGGGCTGGCGCGCCGGCGAGACCGTCGCCGATCGGCGCACAGCCATCGGCGTGCCGCCGCGCGCCGATGACGAGCCCATTGCAGTCAAGGCGTTCTGGCGCGTTGGCGGTTTGAAGGGCAAGGCCTTCGTCGATTTTCAGAATGACGTGACGACAAATGACATCGCGGTTGCCGCGCGCGAAGGCTATCGCTCAGTCGAGCATCTCAAGCGCTACACGACGCTTGGCATGGCGACGGACCAAGGCAAGACCTCGAACGTCGTCGGTCTCGCCATCCTCGCCGAATTGACCGGTCGAACAATCTCCGAGACCGGCGCGACGCGTTTGCGCCCGCCGCACACGCCGGTCGCGATCGCCGCTTTCGCGGGTCCCCATCGCGGCAAGGCGTTCCGTCCGACGCGACTGACCCCCGGTCATGACTGGGCGGCCGAACGGGGCGCCGCGTTCGTCGAAGCCGGCCCATGGTTGCGCGCACAGTATTTTCCTCTGGCCGGCGAAGACGATTGGCTGCAAAGCACGATTCGCGAGGTTCGCGGCGTCCGAGAACGCGTCGGGATTTGCGACGTGTCGACGCTCGGCAAAATCGAATTGACTGGACCCGATGTCGGCGCCCTTCTCGATCGCATTTACGCGAACACATTCTCGACGCTGCCGGTCGGCAGAGTACGCTACGGTCTCATGTTGCGCGAAGACGGTTTCGTCATGGACGACGGGACAACAATGCGGCTCGCCCCGGATCGATGGCTCATGTCGACAACGACCGCGAACGCCGCCAAAGTCACGCAACATCTCGAATTCTGTCTCCAAGCGCTGTGGCCTGAACTTGACGTCGCGCTCGCCTCGGTCACGGATCGGTGGGCGCAATATTCCGTCGCGGGACCGCGATCGCGGGCGCTCTTGCAGAAGCTCCTCGGCGGCGCAATGGACATCAGCAATGCGACTTTCCCCCATATGGCCGCCCGCGAGTCCGATGCGCTTGGAACGAGAATTCGCCTTGCGCGCCTCTCGTTCTCCGGCGAACTCGCTTATGAGATCGCTTCGCCCGCCGACTGCGGCGACGCTTTGGTCCGCTCGCTCATGGAGGCTGGTCGCGAGTTTGACGCGGCGCCTTATGGCGTGGAGGCGCTCTCCGTGATGAGGATCGAAAAGGGCCACGTCGCCGGCGGCGAGCTTTCCGGCCATACGACGGCGCGCGACCTTGGCCTCGGCCGTCTCATGTCGACCAAGAAGGATTTCATCGGTTGCAATCTCTCGCAGAGGCCGGCGCTACTCGATCCGGATCGGCCAACGCTCGTCGGACTTAAACCCGCCGACCGGCGATCGCGCCTGAGAGCCGGGGCGCACGTGCTCGCCTTAGGGGCAGCATCCCTTGCCGAAAACGATCAGGGCTATGTCACGTCGGCCGCCTTCTCTGAGGCGCTCGGCCACTGGATCGCGCTCGCGTTGATCAAACGTGGACCCGAACGGCTTGGCGAGCGGATGCGCGCCTATGATCCCGTGCGTGGCGGCGATGTCGAAGTCGAACTGGCGCGCCCGGTTTTCATCGATCCGGAAGGCGCTCGACTCCATGCTTGACCCTGTCTTGCTTGCGGCTCGGCCAGCATTCGCGACGCTTGTCTCTACTGACCCGGCGGCGGCTGGCGTCTCGGCAAAAGAAACGCTGGGAAATCGGCTTACGATGGTCGAAGCGCGGAAGGGTCGCCAAACGCGGCTCGCCGAGCGGTTTCGCTCAGAGTTTGGATTGGCCCTGCCGACGGGCCCGCATCGTACCGCTTCAGTTGAACTCACACTCCTCGGGATTGGACCGCTCAAATGGCTCGCGATTTCGGCTTTTGAGGAAACTAGCGTTCCTCAAAGGCTTGAACGAGCGCTCCATGACAGTGCATCGCTCATTGATCTGACTGGCGGTCTAGCTCTGCTGCGCATCAGCGGCCCCCGAGCGCGTGAAACCTTCGCCAAAGGGTTGCCAATTGATCTCGACCAGAGCGAATTTGCGATTGACGATGTCGCGGTCAGCGCAATCGCGCAGGTTGCGGTAACAGTCTGGAGACTTGACGATGCCGTGAGCTTCGGGGTCGCGGTTCCTCGCTCCTACGCTGACTCCTTCGCCCATTGGCTTCAGGAATCCGCAGCTGAATTTGGACTCGCCGTAGAATAAACGTCTCGGGAGCGCCGTTAGAGCGTCGCCTCCACAACGCTCCAACAACTTCGAAGAAGCGAGTTTTTTGCTCCAATCAGTCGCCTTGCCTACGGCATCCATATCGCAAGGTTCGGTCAATTTCGCTCACCAGAAATTCCCGAGAGGTTGGGGCGGCCTCCTACGGAATTGGGCGCACGCCCCTGGCTAGTCGGAGTCTCCTGTTTCGCGGCCTATCTCAGGCAGGTAAGGCTGTCACGACCATTCGATAGAGCGGGATGAGGGTGACGATCGGCGGCAAAAACATTGTGCCGACGAATTGTGATAGCCTCGCTTCGAGCCTGGCGCGGATGAACTAAAGACAGCGACAGAAGGATGGCTCCGATGGAACCGACGAATATTTCCGGCGCTGCGCAGCCAACGCTCGCGCGGAAGGCGCAGCGCGAGCTGATGCACTACTTCGCGATTTCCGCTTACCTATATGTCTGCTTCGGCGCCCTGATATTCTACAAGGCGGCAATTCTTCAAAGCCAAGGAGTCGAATTCGCGCCTTATGGTCTCGCGCTCGGCAAAGCTTTGATCCTAGGCAAATTTATTCTCCTCGCCCATGCGCTCAAGATAGGCGATCGGAGCAAACCATCCCGTCTGGCGCTCGATATTCTGTGGAAATCGCTTATCTTTGCGGCGCTGCTCATTTTCCTCTCAGTTGTCGAGGAGGTCGTCGTCGGTCTCATTCATGGTCGGCACGTTCAGGACGTCACAAAAGAGATCGCCGGCGGCACGCTGCCGCAGGTCTTAGCGACAAGTCTGCTAATCCTGTTGATCATGATCCCGTATTTCGCGTTCCGCGAAGTCTCGACCGTCATGGGCGAAGGAAAGCTCCTGAAGCTCCTCGCGGAGCGTCATTTGCGTGATCAGTCGCGATTTTCACACTGAAAAACCGCGCCTTTGAGCGCTGTCGCGGATCTCTTTATCGAGTGTGCTCGATCGCGCAATCCATGTGCTCATCTGTGGGAAACCTAGTGCGTTCGTCGCGTTGGGCAGCCCTCGACGAGTTGGTGGCCCCGCCAGCTTTCGATCGATTCAAGCGGCTGTTCGGTGAGCCGCCGAACAGCTCGGGCCGTCATGGAGATCAACCCATCGTGACGAAACCGGAAGTACGCTTCAGACTGGAACTCATTCCGATCGATCGCAACGCGCTGACCATCCGCTTTTGCTGCTCATCCCAAAGCCGCCATTCCGCTGTCGGCCATTCTCAGTCGGCTGTGCGCCCAATAGCGCCGTTCAGCCGATGGTCGCCGTAGCTCCGAAGCCGACATTCAACCAACGGACAGGATCGAGTGATCAGGGCGGAAAGCGGATGTCGGGTTATTGGTCACACCGATAAGGCGCGCAGATTGTGTCCAACCTCACTTCTGTGCAACGTCGGGACAAGCTATTCTGAAGAACCCGGGATGGAGATTTTGTGGCATGGCGAAGCTCGTCTTCGGATTGAACCAGTCGTTGGACGGCTATGTCGACCACCTGGAGTTTGCGCCAGGTCCCTCGCTCTCTCGTCACTTCATCGAGCAAGTGCGCGGTCTGACGGGCAGTGTGTACGGTCGCCGCATGTACGAGGTAATGCGTATTTGGGACGAAAACTTTCCTGAATGGGGCGCGGAGGAACGCGACTTCGCGGCGGCGTGGCGGAGCCAACCGAAGTGGGTCGTGTCGCGCTCGTTGAAGTCAGTCGGCCCCAACGCCACTCTCGTCGAGAATGACTTCGAGGCGGTGATACGTGGACTGAAAGCTCAGCTCGTTGGAGAGATTGAAGTTGCCGGACCAGACTTGGCAGGAAGCCTAACCGACCTTGGTCTTATTGATGAGTATCGGCTCTACCTCCACCCCGTCGTGCTTGGTCGCGGCAAGCCATTCTTCGCCGGCCCCCGGTCGCCGCTCCGCCTTGTGACCAGCGATCTAATTGGCGAGGACGTGATTAGGTTGACGTACGTTCCTGCTTAATCGCGCGACTCGCTCGACGGATTGCGCCGGTGCGTTAGGTCCGCTTTGGGTCGAAAGAAGGCGCTCTTCTGTCGATGATGGATGTCGGCTTTGGTCTCCGCTCATCCGAAATCTGCCCTTCCCCTCCCGGCCAAATCCGGTCATTTGGATGTCTGACTTGGTGAGGATTTCAAGCGCCGGCGCATACGAACGAGAGCGTAGGCCGGAGGGCCGCAACCTGAAACTCTTTCGTCGGTCCGGACTCTAAATCGCCGGGGTCAAAGCACGATCCGCAAATGCGAAGCCTGCGCATTTCTGAATTCACGCTAACTCATTGATACGCTAGAGCGCGATTTTTAGTGACGGGATTATCCCCTTGTTTTGATAGAAACCGGAGTTGCCCCGTAGTTGAAGGCTTCTTCTCGATTTCCCTCAATTATGGCGGTTGCGCAATTGGCAAATCCTCGAATAGCTGAACGACTCCCAAGAAGTGGAATCGCTTGCTGATCAATTAGCTTTTCGTGCAGCCTCACTGTGGGAGTGGAGGAGTGAAGCTTTTCGATCACAAAGCGATGCGCGAGGTGCCCATTTAGGGCTCTGTCGGCGGATTTCAGGGCTCGAATCAGAAGCAGGAGTTTATTGGCAAAGATATCCCCGTCGACCTCTGACGAGTTAACGTCCGGGCCGTGAAGGCGAAATTCCACGCTGCCAGAGCCTAGATTTTCCATGCCGCCTAGAGCTCAAACAAGGAGCGTAGATTTTCGCACATTCCGGGCACCCTGTGAATCGCACGCATAGGTTGCATAAAATCGTGGTAAACGGTCAGTGCATGGCTCTTGTCGTTACGGATGTGAGGGGGATAATCCCGTTTAGTGATTTTTCGGAATGCGCTTTGATCTACAAGGAAAATGAGTTAGATTTTGATTCCGCCATATGAAGGTTCGAATCCTCCCGCTCCAGCCAAACCTAAGAGGCTGAATTCTTTACCGAAACAATTTTGTTCTCGCGCGGTTTTCCGCGCGCATTTAAAAATCGATTCCGCCCGCCATTTTGAAATTCTGTGCTGCGTTCGTTTTCATCGCCGTTGGACGTCCGTCGGGCTGTTATCCATTCTTCATTCAATTTATTTGCAGGGAATTTTTCGACGCCTCGGCGCTCCAAGAGGGCTCCGGGGTCAAGGACGGAAATCCTTCGATGGCCGATATCGTCCGCAAGCTCGACCAGCGCTTTTTCTCGCGGTGGTGGAATAAAGCGTCCGACCGCCAGCGAGAGTTTTTGAAAGTCATCGCCGCGATACCTAACGACAGCGAAGAGTTCGGCGTTCAGGACATCGTCGCGGCTTCGAAAAAGTCTCTTGGGAATCCCTTCACCGATTCAAGTGCGCGAATGATGCTCAAGACGCTGATCGAAGCAGGCTTCGTCTTCAGAAATCGGCGCGGCAAATATTCATTCACCGTGCCGATGCTGGACAGCTTCATACATCGGCTGAGCCCCCAAGCGGCCGTCACCGACGTTTCGAGATCCCCGGCGCCGCCAGCGAGGAAAACTGGCTCATTCGACGGAACAGTGGGCAAGACCGCAAGGTCTATGCCTTAGAGCGTTTCACGGTCTGAGTGGCCGCGTAAATGATCTCCGGCGATAAGCCGCCCTGTCGGGATAGACCCGTGGCGCTTGGAGCGGGTGTCTCGCGGCGGCGAACAGGGGGGTCACGATGTGCATCATATTAGACGCCGAACCAGTCCTGCTTCTTTAGCGGCAGCCCGACATGACGCAGAATCGCGTACGCGGCAGTCAGGTGAAAATAGAAGTCGGGTAGCGAGGATTTGAAGAGGAAGTCCTTACCCGACATCGTTGGCTCTCCCTCACGCACGATCATCCTTTCGTCGGCGCCGTTGAATGCTTGAGGCGTAAGGGCCATCAGCTGCGCGACGCCGAACGCGAGTCGCGCCTTCATCCCATCGATGGTCTCTTCCTTCTCCTCAAACGTTGGAATTGGACGCCCGCATAGAAGCGCCGTCCCCTTCACAGCATGGCTAACAACAGCCTTCACCTGCTGATTCAGGGTCCGCATGTTTGCATAGAGGCGAGCGTTTGCGAGCGCCGGTTGCCCGATATTATTCGAGCCTGCGAACTTGCCGGCTGCGTCGAGAATCTTGCTCAGCGCCTCGAGCATCTGTGCGTAAACGGGGGCAGTCGCATCATAAAGGGAGAGCGCCATCAGCTTGCATCCGTTTTGGGAGAACCAATGGGCTGATTCATAGAGCTGGTCCGGCGCTAAAAAAGGCTTACATAATGTATATATAAATATCACTATTGTTTATATGATATATTTAAGCGGTTATTTCGTCGTCGCTGCGCGAGCCTCGCAGTTCATTCGCAGGCCATCGTTGGATGCTTTGCGCCCAGCCTGCTCGCCTGCCGCGCCTCTACCTTCTCTTGAACCCCAACGAGCCTCCGGCCCACTCTTCCTAAGTTTTAAATCGCCACGCTGTGACGTCGCGCTGCGGTTTCGAGATGCTCATCGAAAGCGGCGCAGATTGTCCGCACGAAAGAACGACCCGATTCTGTGACGGTCAGCCGGCCGTCCTCTTCGATAATAAGGCCGTCGGCGAACATCGGCTCCAGCGCGCCCAATTCACGGGCAAAATGATGAATTCCGACGCCATGGCGCGCAGCGACTTCCTCGAGATCGACGGTGAAGCTGCACATGAGTCGTTCGATGATCTCGCCCCGCAATCGGTCCTCAGCGGTCAACGCGACGCCGCGGGCGGTCGCGAGGCGGCCTGTCTGGATCGCGCTCCGCCATTCCGGCGTTTTCGCGAGATTCTGGACATAGCCCAAGGGCAGCCGACCGATCGAGGATGCGCCAAAGCCAAGCAGCGTCTCGACGTTGTCGGCCGTGTAGCCCTGGAAGTTACGCCGCACTTCGCCTCGCGTCAGCGCCGCAGCCAGAGCGTCGTCCGCACGCGCGAAGTGATCAAGGCCAATGCGCTGATAACCGAAATCAGTGAGAAGCGCGGTCCCCGCCGCCTGCTGCAAATAGCGTTCGACGGCGCTGGGAAGCGCGGCCTCCGGAATGAGCTTCTGGTTCGGCTTCATCCACGGCACATGCGCGTAACCGAAGAGCGCGATACGCTCGGGCGCGACCTCGAGCACGCGATTGATTGTCTGACGCAGGCTGGCGACGCTTTGATGCGGAAGCCCGTACATGAGATCGAGATTGATCGAGCGGACGCCGGCTTCGCGCAAAGCGTCCACGGCCCCCAGCGTCAACGACCAAGGTTGCCGGCGATTGATCGCCTTTTGCACCAGGGGATCGATGTCCTGAACGCCTAGGCTGGCGCGATTGACGCCGTTGCGCGCCGCAGCGTCGATCCATTGCTGGTTCAAGACTCTTGGGTCGATTTCGGCCGCGATCTCGACATCCCCGCGAAAATGGAAGGTCCGACGGAGGGCGGTGAAAAGGCGATCGAGATCATCGGGGCGCAAGATATTCGGCGTGCCGCCGCCGAGATGGACGGCCGCGACGGGGAGCGGCGCCCCGATGGCTTCGGAGACAAGAAGGATTTCAAAGATGAGATGATCGACATAGTCAACAATCGGCGCTTGGCGGTGCACGACGGTCGTATGGCAACCGCAATAGGAGCAGAGCCGATCGCAGAAGGGAATATGGAGATAGAGCGACAGAGGCTTCTTGGGATCAAGTCTGGCGAGCCAGTCGCGATAGATGTCCGCAGTGACGCCGGCGTGGAAATGCGGGGCGGTCGGATAGCTCGTGTAGCGCGGGACATTGGTGGAATATTTTGCGATCAGCGCCTCGATCGACAGAGGCGACCAACGCGGGCAATCCTTTTTGATGCGACAGTGGGCGCTCATATTCCGCTCCGGCAGCTTGCATTCTGCGTAGCCGTTTGCCGCCGCGCGCGATTTGATCTTCGTCAAGGACGATTACGTGAGTTGGGACTCAGAAGCGTCTCCCTAGGACCGGGCGAGGCAATTGCAGTCACGCGATGAGAACGCCCGCCAAGGCCGCGGCGAGTACGAAGCTGTCATGCAGCCCTAAGGCGATCTTGGAGAGCGTCCGGCCGTCATAGAGCAAGCGCCCCGCGCCGACTTGCGCCAGGGACCAGCCGAAACCGGCCAAGACCAAGGCCGTCATGATCTCGACCGGCGCGACGCGCCTGAGGGCGACCGAGACCAATGCGAAAGCCACCCCAATGGTAAGCGCGAGAGACGTCGGTATAGCGCGTGGCCAGCGCGCTGTGATCGCCATTGGCGCGTACATCAGCACGAGATGCCAAGCGGCGACGCCACCGATCGCAGCGGGCGCGAGGCCGCAGGCGATGAGCCCCGACGGGGCGCGCGTCATAACATGGGTCATCGCAAACCAAGCCGCAGCGGCGGTAAGCGTCGCCAACCAGAACGAGGGTCGAGGTTGATCAGCCGCTTGGGGATGCCGAGCCTCGGCGAATCGATGCGGCAGATTGATCAAAAGAGGCAGCGCCGCGAGGCTGGCGAAGCCGGCGAGCGCGGCAAGGCCAGCGTCGGCGAGAGGCCCAAGAGCTTGGTGGCAAAGGCCGACGGCGAGTGGCGCCAAAAGGCCGCCGCCGGCGCCGCCGAGCAGGACGAGGAGCGCGCTGCGCGGACCGCCGAGATGCGCGATCGCCGCCGCATGGCGATAGAACAGGGCGAAGCCTTGCGCGATCCCGAGCCAAGCCGCGCCGACGCAAAGCGCCGGGAAATGACGATAGAGAATTGCCCAGGCCGCAACAGCGCCGCCGGCGACGCCAAAGCTCGCGCCCAGCGCGAAGGCGGCTTGGCGGCCGAATTGGTCAAGCAAAAGCGAAGCCGGAAGGCCGGCGATGGCGGCGCCGAAGAACATCAAGGCGTAAGGGAGATTGGCGAGCGCGCCAGACGGCGCGGAATAAGCGCCAGCGACCGGCAACGCTGTCAGCATCAAGGCCTGGGCGAGAATGGCCAAAGCAAAGGCCGCCGCCAGTCGCCAGACTTCCCGGCCGAGCGCGACGTCCGAATCAGGGATCGGCCCGCAGACGCAAGAAATCTCGCCGCCGCGCGCGGCGGCCGCATCGAGATCGAGCGCCGTCACTCGCCGCGCTCCAGATCATCGTCCCAGAGGACGCGCGAGGCCGCGCCGTCCAGGTCATCGTACTGACCCGTTCGCAGCGACCACAGGAAGACCAACAGGCCGAGCAGCCCGAGCGATAAGGCGATCGGCACGAGATAGAGTAGAATGTTCATGACGCGCTCCCCTGCGCCGCCAGCCGGACCTTCGTGACATCTGCGCGCCGTTGCTCGTCCGATGTTTCTTCCGCGCCAAAGCCCTCGGCGCGCCGCGCCCGCAAGGCATTGAGTGTGACGAGAAGCGATGAGCCTGACATCGCGAGAGCGGCGACCAGTGGCGTCACGAAGCCGGCGACGGCGAGCGGAACGGCGAATAGGTTGTAAAGCGCAGCGAGCGCGAGATTCTCCAACATCCGCCTTTTGGCTGCGCGGCTCAGCGCGATCGCCGCGCAAATCGGCGACAAACCATCGCCGAGGAAGACCGCGTCAGCGACGGATTGGGCGACGTCGGCGGCGGTCGCGGGCGAGATTGAGGCGTGTGCGCTCGAGAGCGCCGGCGCATCATTGAGCCCGTCGCCGACCATCAGGGTTCTCCGTCCCTGCTTTCGCAGTTCGACGAGCCGCGCCGCCTTGTCGGCCGGCTTCAAGCCGCCTGTCGCGGCTTCGACGCCGAGCGCTGCGGCGACCTCGCGAACCGCGGCGACTGAATCGCCCGAAAGGATTTCGACGGCGAGGCCGTGACGCTTGAGCCAATCAATGCTCGTCTTGGCGTCGGGGCGCAGCGTCTGTCGGATGCGAAAAATCGCAGCTCGTTCGCCGAGCCGAAAGGCGATCGTCGAGACGCGCTCAGCGTCCGCCGCTGACGTGGTCTCGACCGCAACGTCGCAATAGCTGGGGCTGCCAAGTTTCGCCTCGAGGCCGTCGATGACGGCTCGAACGCCGCTCCCCACATCCTCGACCACGGCACGAAGGGGCGCAGCGCCGCTCGCTTGAACTGCGAGGCTGCGCGCCAGCGGATGCCGGCTTGAAAGCGCGAGCCGCGCCGCCGTTGCCGTCATGTCCGATGGGATTTCAGCGCAGTTGAGAACGCCGGGGTCCGGCAGCGTCAACGTGCCGGTTTTGTCGAAGACGACGGTGTCGATCTCCGCGAAACGCTCGAGAGCGTCTCCCTTTCGCAACAAAAGGCCGCGTTTGAACAGCGCGCCGCTGGCGACGACGTGAACGGCTGGAACCGCGAGAGCGAGCGCGCAAGGGCAAGTGATGATCAACACGGCAATCGCCGCGATGATCGCATCGTGCAGCGAGGCGCCGAGAACAATCCAACCAATCGCGGTCAAGAGCGCCGCCAGATGGACGATGGGCGCATAGAGCCGCGCGGCGCGATCAGCAAGCTGGACGTAGCGCGATTTCGACTGCGCCGCGGCATCGAGCATCCGCTCGACCTCGTCGAGCAGCGTATGCGCGCCCGTTGCGCCAACCTCCATCTCGATTGCGCCGTCAAGGTTGATCGAGCCGGCATAGACCAAATCGCCGGCCTTGACGGTCCTGCGCGCCGTCTCGCCGGTGATGAGGCTGTCGTCGATTTTCGTCTCGCCGACGCTCACCGCGCCGTCCGCCGGCAAGCGCTCGCCCGAGCGCACAAAAAGCCTATCGCCAGGCTGCAAGGAGCGGGCCAGAACTTCCGAGAGGCCGCTCGGTCCTATGCGCGTCGCGGTCGGCGCGCGCAGGCTCGACAGGTTGTTCACGACGCTGCGCGTCTTGAGCCGCATCTGATGTTCGATCGCGCGCCCGGCGAGAAGAAAGAACATCAGCATCAGGGCGGAATCGAAATAGGCGTGATCGGCGTGGCGCATCGTCTCGACGACTGACATGCCAAGCGAAAGGGCGACGCCGATCGATATGGGCACGTCCATGTTGAGACGTCCCGAGCGCAACGCGGAGGCGGCGCTCTTGAAGAACGGCTGGCCGGCGAAAAGCGCCGCCGGCAAGGCGATGAGGCCGGAAATCCAATGAAAGAGATCGCGCGTCGCAGGATCGATGCCGCTGACGTCGCCGGCCCAGATGGCGACCGAAAGCAACATGACGTTCATTGCCGCGAAGCCCGCAATCGCCACGCAGCGGATGAGATACTTTCCTTGAGCGGCGTCGGCGCTGTCGACGGCCTCGAAATCGAACGGCTGCACTTTGTAGCCGAGAGGCGACAGCGCGGCGGCGACCGCGCCCGGCTCGAAGTCAGCGCCGCGCCAGGCGACCCGCAAGCGGCGGCTCGTGTAGTTGACCCGCGCCGCGGGCCCGCCGGAAAGCCGGCGTACGGCGCGCTCAATATCGACGACGCAGGCCGCGCATGTCATGCCCTGAACGGCGAAGTCGATTTCCGAAGAGCCGTCGCCGCATTGGACGACGAAGCCGGACAAGTCGAGGCCTGCGGCCATGGCGGCTCACTCGATCCTGATCCGATTCTTCGATTGGAACAGAACTTCGTCGGCGCGCCGCGATTGAATCTCGAGATCCCAACTGCCGGGCAAAACAGGGGCCGCGCCGCTATAACGCCCCTCGCCGATCGGCGTCAGCTCGACGCGGCGATCGAGACGCGCATCGACTGGCGCGGCGAAAGTCGCCGTGACTTGCAAGTCGCTGATCGGCGCGCCGGCCGAATCGCGCATCGAGACTTCGAGCGCGCGCCCGCCAGGCGCGTTCTGAAGACGGGCCTCGACGGTCCAATTTCGTTCGTTCTGCGCGCGCGAAGCGGCGATCTCGCGATTGAAGGCGAGGCCGGCTTCATAGGGATGCGCCGCGACTTCGCCTCGGAACGTCGAGAGAGCATAGTGGATCATTACGCCATTGACTGCAGCGACAGTTCCAAAGAAGGCGATGACGATCGCAAGGACCATCCGCCCGGTAAGGCCGTGCGCTGGACGGCGCGTTTGTCTGACCGCGATCTCTGACATGATTAAGCTCCAATGCTTAAGGCGACCAGAAATGGTCGGCCGCGAGAACCTCGCCTTTGCCGTCCTCTGTTCGCGCCAAGAAGGAGACCGGCGTCGAGCCGGCGCTTTCAGGAGTATTTGTCGATACAAGAACGCGCACTTCCTGAGTCTTGTCCGGTCCGACCTCGACATATTCCTGTCCCCTGGGATCGGACTCGGCGCCGACGATCTCGACTTTCGCGTCTTTGAGGCCGGATACGGTCAGGAGGAACTTTTGCGGTTCGGCGTCCTTGTTGGTTAGCCGCACGGCATAAGCGTTGCGGATCGCCCCGCTCGAAAGCCGAACATAAAGCGGATTGCGATCATGGATGACGGCGATCCCATAATGCGACCGCCCGACGAGGGCATAGAGCATCACGCCGCCAATCAACGCGATCAACGCCGCGTAGAGAATGGTGCGCGGTCGCGCCAACCGATAGACCGGCGCAAGGCCCGCTTGACGCCTCTTGATGTTGACGTCGGTGTCGTAAGCGATGAGCCGCGTCGGCCGGCCGATCTTGCCCATCACGGCGTCGCACGCATCGATACAAAGGCCGCATTGGATGCAACCGAGATTGGCGCCGTCGCGGATGTCGACGCCGGTCGGGCAAACGGCGACGCATTGGAGACAATCGATGCAATCGCCGCTCCGCTCTCCAGCCTGCCGCAACAGCGCGGCCTTCTTCATCGAATTGTGAGGTTCGCCGCGGTCGACGCGATAGGTGACGTTGAGCGCGTTTTCGTCGGTGAGCGCGGCCTGGATGCGCGGCCACGGACACATATAGAGGCAGACTTGCTCGCGCATATGCCCGGCGAGGACATAGGTCGTCAGCGTTAGGACGCCGATCGCGGCATAGGCGACGAAGGGCGCGGTAAAGGTCGCAAGCTGAACGACCAAGGTCGGCGCATCGGCGAAGTAGAGAACCCAGGCGCCGCCTGTCCACCAGGCGATGACGAGCCAGATTGCGTGCTTGGCGGTCTTCTCCATCACGCGACGAAAGGTGAGCGGCCCCGCGTCTTTTCGCATGCGATCGCGGCGATCGCCCTCGATCAGGCGCTCGACGGCGAGGAAGAGATCGGTCCAGACTGTCTGCGGGCAGAGATAGCCGCACCACACCCGGCCAGCGACCGCGTTCATCAAGAACAGGATCAGCGCGGCGAGAATCAGCAGGCCGGTGAAGAAATAGACCTCCTGCGGCCAAAGCTCGATGAAGAAGAAGTAGAAGCGACGATGAGCGAGATCGACCAACACTGCCTGCGTCGGCTCGTTGGGGCCACGGTGCCATCGGACGAACGGCAACAAATAGTAGACGCCAAGCGTGACGATAAGCAGCGCCGTCTTCAACCGGCGAAACACGCCCGCGACGCGCTGCGGATAAACCTTCCGCGCCGCCTCATAGAGAGGCGCAAAGTCCTCGCCCGCCTCCGGGAGGATCGTGGTTTGCGCGATGGCGGGCCTCGCGTTCACTACTGACCGCCGCCAAACGAATGGACATAG
>DATGHD010000190.1:0-2283 GCA_035308145.1 Roseiarcus sp. | reverse complement strand
CCGGAAACGGATCGGCGGCGGACGCCGGCGCGCCTGACGCGGCGGCGGCGATCAGGATCAAGAGCGCATACAAGATTCGCAGCATCGCCTCCCCCGCCGATAGTCCAAGCCAGTCGAGCAAGTCTATCATAACCGGATCGTCTTGCGCTGTTGACTCTCTCCGTCGCCTTGCCAAATATACGCCGCCTGCTTTACACAGATAGACTGTGTATATGCTAGGCGTTCAACTGGCTTTGGGGAGGAAAAACATGAAGAATCGTGCGATTTCCGCTGCCGCAAGAGTCAATTGGCGTGCGGGATGTTTTGCGCTGGCCCTCGCCACCGCTGTCGGATTCTCGTCTCGGACAATGGCCGCGGACGCTGGCAATTGGATCGGCTCCTGGGCGGCGAGTCCGCAACCCGTTTGGACGGCCGACTTTCCGGTGCCGCTCGGCATTCCCGCCAATTTGTGGAAGCAGACCATCCGCCAGACCGCTCGTCTCAGCATCGGCGGCAGCCGGGTGCGCATCGTGCTCTCGAACGAATATGGAAAGACCCCGTTGACCATCGGCGCGGCTCAAATCGCGTTGGCGGCGGCGGGCGGCAAGATCGAGGACGGGTCCGGTCATGCGGTGACATTTGGCGGGAATCCCACCGTCGTCATTCCCCCCGGCGCGCCGGCGATCAGCGACCCGGTCGATATGAGCATCGACCCGCTCGCTCTCGTGTCGGTCAGCCTCTATCTCCCCGAGGTCACGCCCTTGACGACGATTCACTGGGATGGACATCAGACCGCCTATGTGGGCGCCGGAAACCAGGCCGCCGGTGTCGAGTTCAGGGCCGATTCCAAACTTACGCAAAGAGCATTCTTGACCGAGATCCTGGTGGATGCGCCGGCAGGCGCGCGCGCTGTCGTCGCGTTTGGCGACTCGATCACCGACGGCGACGGCTCGACGGTCGATGGCAACGACCGGTGGCCGGACCGTCTGGCCGAGCGACTCGCGAAAGTCGGTGGCCCGCACGTCGCGGTCTTGAACGAGGGGATATCAGGGGCGAAGGTCTTGTCCGACCGAATGGGCGTCAATGCGCTTGCGCGCTTCGACAGCGACGTCCTCAGCCAGCCGAAAGCGGACACCGTTATCCTGATGATGGGGATCAACGACGTCGGCTGGCCAGGCAGCGGATTGGCGGCGCATGATCCCGAGCCGACGGCGGAAGCGATCATCGAAGGCTACAAACAAATGATCGCGCGCGCCCACGCGCATGGGCTCAGGATCATCGGCGCGACGCTCACGCCTTTCGGCGACGCCTTCGTGGGCACTCCATTCGAGGGTTATTACACGCCCGAGAAAGAGAAGATCCGTGTGGCGCTGAACGACTTCATTCGCAGCGGCGCCTTCGACGGGGTCATCGATTTCGACAAGGTCATCGTCGACCCGCAGAAGCCGGGCTACGCGCTGCCCAAATACGGCAAGGGAGATAATCTCCACCCGAACCCTGCGGGCTACAAAGCAATGGGCGATGCGATTGACTTGAACACGATGACGACCGACTGAGGCGTATTCCCTTGCGCCCGGCGTTTGGAACGAGCGCCGGGCGGCGTCTCTTGGTCCGGCGCGGGCGCGCAAGCGCTATGCCAGGACGAGCAATGGCGATAGGCTCGCTTCGAGGAAGACTTCTTGCCACATGATCGAAAACCTGGAAAAGCAGTCCGCCGCGGCAATCGGGCGCGCGATCGCGGCGGGAAGCCTCGACCCGGTCGAGGTCGCGGAGTTCTTTCTCGATCGTATCGAGCGCGACCGCAAAAATCCCTCGTTCATTCTCGTGACCCGCGAGCGCGCTCTCAAGGAAGCCGATGCGAGCCGGAAGCGGCGCGGCGAGGGGCGGCTGGCCGGACCGCTCGACGGCGTTCCGATCGCCTGGAAGGACCTCGTCGACATGGCGGGCGAGCGCACCACCGCGGGATCGGCGCTCTATGCCAACGCGGCGCCGAAGCCTGACGACGCGCCGATCGTCGCCAATCTCGCCGCGGCGGGCATGGCGGCGCTGGGCAAGACCAATCTCTCGGAATTCGCGTTCTCGGCCCTCGGCCTCAATCCGCATTTCGGCACGCCGAGAAATCCGCACGATCCCGTGACGCCGCGCATTGCTGGAGGCTCTTCGTCGGGCGCGGCGGTTGCGGTCGCGGGCGGCCTTGCGCCTTGCGCGATCGGCTCCGACACCGGCGGCTCGATCCGCGCGCCGGCCGGCTTCTGCGGCATCGTCGGCTTCAAGACCAGCGAGGGGCGGATCGACAAAACCGGC
>DATGHD010000189.1:0-6396 GCA_035308145.1 Roseiarcus sp. | reverse complement strand
CCGCCGCGAAAGCGCCCGTCAGCATCTTGCCCTCGAGGCCGACGTCGACGATGCCTGAGCGCTCCGACCACAAGCCGGCGAGACAGGCGAGAATGAGCGGGACGGCAAGGCGAATGCCCGAGGCGAAAATGACGATGAAGGCGTCGAAGGCGTCCATCGCCCGCCTCAAGCCCGCTCGGCCGCCGGCGCGTCGGGAACCGGCGCCTGGAAGCGGGCGAGGAACATGGCGAGCGGCTGTCGGAACATATGCTCCAATGCGCCGGCGAAGAGCACGACCAAGCCCTGGATCAGCACGATCATGTCGCGGGTGATTTTCGGCGTGTCGAACGCCAGCTCGGCGCCGCCTTGATACAACATGCCGAAAAGTATTGCCGCCAGAATGATGCCGGCGGGGTGGCCGCGGCCCATCAGCGCCACCGCGATGCCGACAAAGCCGAATTGCGAGGTGTATTCGAGGATCAGGCGATGCTCCTCGCCGAGGAGAACGTTGACCGCGAGGCCTCCGGCCAGCGCGCCCGACATCAAGGTGGTGATAATGGTGATGCGGGCCGGCGACGCGCCGCCGTAAACGGCCGCTGTCGGATTGGCGCCGACCGTGCGGATCTCATAGCCGAGCCGCGTCCGCCAGATCAAAAGCCAGATCAGATACGCGCAAACCAGCGCCAGTACGAAACTGAGATTCAGCGGCGTATTCGGCCATGTCCAACCGAGATAGGCGACCAAATCGCGAATTTGCGGCATGGCCGCCCCGGGAGGAAAGCCGGGCGTCTCGGGGTTCATCTGGCCCGGGCTCCGCAAGACGTCGACGAGCAGATAGCCCATCAGCGCCGACGCGATGTAGTTGAACATGATCGTCGTGATGACGAGATGGCTGTCGCGCTTGGCTTGCAGATAGCCGGGTATGGCGGCAAAGCCCGCGCCGAACAAGGCCGCGCCGAGGATGGCGAGCGGCGCCAGCAACGGGCCCGGCAAAAATCCAAAATGCAGCGCCACCAGCGCCGCGCCTAGGCCGGCGACATAGGCCTGGCCGTCGACGCCGATGTTGAACAATCCGGCCTGGAAGCAGATCGCGACCGCAAGGCCGGTAAAGATGAAGCTCGTCGCGTAATAGAGCGTGAAGCCGATGCCTTCGAGATCGCCGATGGAGCCGACGATCAGCAGCTTCACCGCTTCAAAAGGATTCTCGCCAATCGCCGTCACCACGAGGCCTGAAATCACAAAAGCGGCGGTGACGTTAAGAAGGGGGATGACCGCGAGATCCGCCCATTTCGGGAGCTCGGTTGGCGTCGCGCTCATGCCGCGTGCTCGCGCTCAGAAACTCCGGCCATCAACAGGCCAAGGTCCTGTTGGTTGGTCGATTCCGGCCGGCGCTCGCCGGTGATCCGCCCGGCGCAGACGACCAAGATGCGATCGGACAGGGCCATGATCTCGTCGAGTTCGACCGACACCAGCAGCACCGCCTTGCCCGCGTCGCGCAACGCGACGATGCGCTTGTGGATGAACTCGATCGCGCCGATGTCGACGCCGCGCGTCGGCTGGCCGACCAGCATCACCTGCGGGTTTCGCTCGATCTCCCGCGCGAGCACGATCTTCTGCTGGTTGCCTCCCGAGAAATTCGCCGTCTTTAACAGCGGCGCGCGCGGACGCACGTCGAAGGCCTCCATTTTCTCGGCTTCGTCGGCGACGATCGCCCGCCGGTCGAACAGGACGCCCGCGCCATAGATCGCATCGTCGTGGAATCCGAGCATCGCGCTCTCGCAGGCCTGGAAAGGCATGACCAGCCCCATGCGGTGGCGATCCTCGGGCACATGGGAAACGCCGAGCTTGCGCATGCCTTTCGGATTGCGTTTGTCGAGCGGCGGCTGCTCGCCGGCGACGAGGATTTCGCCGGAGGCCGGCGGACGGATGCCGGCCAAAGCCTCGAGCAACTCCGATTGGCCGTTGCCGGCGACGCCGGCGATTCCGACGATCTCGCCGCGGCGGAGGACGAAGGACATGCTGTCGACGCGCGTGACGCCGCGATCGTCCTTCACAACGAGATCGCGCGCCTCGAGCGCGATTTCGCCTGGATGGGCCTGGCCCTTCTCGATGCGCAGGATCACTTTGCGGCCGACCATTGCGTCGGCGAGCTCAGGCGGCGAGGTTTTCGCGGTGTCGAAAGTGGCGACCATCTCGCCGAGGCGCATGACCGAGACGCGATCGGTCAGCCGCATGATCTCGCGGAGCTTATGGGTGATGAAGATCACCGTCTTGTCTTGCGACTTCAGGACTCTCAGCATGTCAAAAAGCTGGTCCGCCTCGGCAGGCGTCAACACCGCGGTTGGCTCGTCGAGGACAAGAATTTCGGCCCCGCGCACCAGCGCCTTCAAAATCTCGACGCGCTGCTGCAAGCCGACGGAGAGTTCGCCGACGATCGCGTCGGGGTCGACGACGAGCCCATATTCTTCAGCCAGGTGCTTGAGCTTGGCGCGAACCTGGCCCTGGCCTTCGGCAAGCAGCGCGCCGCCTTCGGCTCCGAGCATGACGTTCTCGAGCACGCTCAATGGCTGCACCAGCATGAAATGCTGGTGGACCATGCCGATGCCGTGGCTGATCGCCTCGCGCGAGGAGGCGATGCGGACCGGGCTGCCGTTGACGTGGATCTGGCCGGCATCGGCTTCGTAAAAGCCGTAAAGAATCGACATCAGAGTCGATTTGCCGGCGCCGTTCTCGCCGACAATGCCGTGGATGACGCCGCGGTCGACGCGAAGGTTTACGTTGTTGTTGGCGTGGACTCTGCCGAAACGCTTGTCGATGCCAATCAACTCGATCGCAGGCGCCCGATTGCTGGCGTCGACTGTCACTCAGGCCCCCGATAGCTCAGCGCGAAGATCGACCGACCTTAAGCCAACGGCCTCGGCGGCTGAGCCAACCCCAGCCGCCCAACCTTCTTCTTGTCTCAGCTCAGACCGGGCACTTGTTGTCCGCCATATAGTCGTGCACCTGGATTTTGCCGGAAATGATGTCGGCGGAGGCGGCGTCGGCGGCCGCCTTGGCCTCCGGCGTCAGGATGCTCTTGTTGTTGTCGTCCACCGCGAAGCCGACGCCGCCCTCTTTCAGGCCGAGCACTTCGACGCCTCCGCTCAACGTTCCCGCTTTGGCGTCGGTGAAAAACTTATCGGTGGCGATGTCGACGCGTTTCAACATCGAGGTAAGGACGTGTCCAGGGAAGAGTCCGTTCTGGTTGGAGTCGACGCCGATCCCGAACTTGCCTGCATCGGCGGCGGCTTTCAGCACGCCTTGTCCGGTCGCGCCAGCCGCCGCATAGACGATGTCGGCGCCGCGATCCATTTGGCCCTTAGCGAGTTCGCCGCCCTTGACCGGGTCATTCCACGCGTGGAAATCTGTTCCGGTCATATTCGCAAAGACTTCGTCTTTGTCGTTGACGTATTTGACGCCTTGCGCGTAGCCGCATCCGAATCGCGAGATGAGCGGGATGTCCATTCCGCCGACGAAGCCCATTTTTCCGGTCTTTGAAGTCTTGGCCGCGATCACACCCACAAGGAACGAGCCTTCCTGCTCCTTGAATCTGATCCCTAGAACGTTCGGCGCGCCATCGACCTGAGAATCAATGATGCCGAACTTCGTGTTCGGGAACTCGCCAGCGACTTTGCCCAGCGCGGTCGACCAGGAGAAGCCGACCGTCAGGATCGGATTGAAGCCGTCCTTAGCGAACTTGCGCAGAGCCTGCTCACGCTGCGCGTCGTTCTGGATTTCGAGATCGCGATACTCGATGCCGGTGTCCTTCTTGAACTTTTCGGCGCCGTGAAAGACGCCTTCGTTGAAGGATTTGTCGAACTTGCCGCCAAGATCATAGATGACGGCCGGCTTGACGTCGGCGGCCAGGGCGCTGGAGGCAAGAAGCGCAAGACCGAAAGTCGCGCTGACCCCCGCGGCCAAGTAGCCGGATATGCGATTGACCATTTTACTCCCCTCGCCTTTCGAGTGAACGCCCGCGCCTAGAATGTGCGAAACCAGACCGCCGCGCGGCGAAGCGGTCGATCAACCCCTATTTTGACCAATTGGTCAAAACGATTGCGTGGGGCCTGATCGAAGTCAAGCAGATTTGTCGGCAAGCGTCATCGACGTTCGGAGGGCGCCGCTCGTCAATCGAACAGCACCGAGACGCTTTCTTCCTTGGCGATTCGGGCGACCGCCTCGCCGATCAGCGGCGCGATGGAAATGACGCGGATGTTCTTGGCGACGCGCACCGCCTCGGTCGGCTGGATCGTGTCGGTCAGCACCAGTTCTTTGAGCTTCGAAGCCGCGATCCGCGCGACCGCGCCGCCGGAAAGAACGCCATGGGTGATATAGGCGGAGACGCTGAGCGCGCCCTTCTCGAGCAGCGCGTCGGCGGCGTTGCACAAGGTTCCGCCGGAATCGACGATATCGTCGATCAGCAGGCAATTGCGGCCGGCGACGTTGCCGATGATGTTCATCACTTCCGATTCGCCCACTCGCTCGCGCCGTTTATCGACGATCGCCAGCGGCGCGTCGAGCCGCTTGGCGAGCGCCCGCGCCCGGACCACGCCGCCGACGTCCGGCGAGACGACCATCAGATCTGCAATGGTGCCGCGCGCCTTGATGTCGCGGACCATGACAGGCGCCGAGAAAAGATTGTCGAGCGGAATGTCGAAGAAGCCCTGGATCTGTCCGGCGTGCAGATCGACGGTCAAGACGCGGTCGGCGCCGGCCCTGGTGATGAGGTTGGCGACCAGCTTGGCGGAAATCGGCGACCGCGGCCCAGGTTTTCGGTCCTGGCGGGCGTAGCCGAAATAGGGGATGACCGCGGTGATGCGCTGCGCCGAGGCGCGGCGCAACGCGTCGATCATGATCAAGAGCTCCATCAGGTTGTCGTTGGTCGGGTAGGACGTCGACTGAATGATGAAGGTGTCGCGGCCGCGTACGTTTTCGAGAATCTCGACGAAGATTTCGAGATCGGCGAAGCGACGCGCGTGCAGCTTGGTCAGCGGCTCGCCGAGATAGGCGGCGATGGCTTCGGCGATCGCCGGATTGGAATTGCCCGCAAGTATCTTCATCGCCCCGATCATCGACGGTTCCTAGCGCGTGGCCGTCCGCCTCGCGCGAGCTTTGAGGATCGATCGCGGCGCGGCGCGCGGGTCTTAGCAGCCGCAGCCGAGCGGAACAATATGGGGTTAGATGATCAGAAGAGTCGGCGGCGCCAACTAAATTTGGCCCTTCGCCTCGCGAAACCCGTCGCCGAAGCGGCCGCCTCACTCAGCCGGCGCGTAGCTCAAAGCCTTGGTTTCGTCCGCGGCGGCATGGGCGGTCGCGCCAGCCGGCGATTTAACCTCGGCGATCGCCTCGGGCGTGTTGGAAAGGAAGGCGGCGAGGTCCTCGGCGCTCTTGGCCGCGACGCTGGCGAGAGCCGCATCGCCGGCGACCGCCCAAGGGTCTGAGCCTTGGCCCTTGACCGCGATCACGTCGTTCATCCGCTGAGCGCGCGTTTTGTCCTTGGTGAACACGTCCCAGACATATTCCACCGCCGCGCCTTCGCTCGTCAGATAGGCCGAGAGATAGCCGCGCACGAAATAATGCGCTTTCTTGACGTCGACGATCGCGATGTCCTGGGCTACGGCCTCGCGCCGCAAGTCCTGAACGAAATTCGCCGAGACGACCGCCGGCGGCCCGTCAACCGACACGAAGGCGACGGTCGCGCCGGCCAGGCTGACGTCGGGTCTTCGCGCGATGTGGGTGTGCGGATCGGCGTCTGGGGCAAGCTCGGCCGCAGTCTCGACGCAACCGGAGAGCGCCAAGGCGGCCGCAACCATTAACGACACGCGACAAACGCCGCCCGCGCCGTCGGCGCGATGGCTCACAGAACCCATTTGGTCTTTCGCCTCCCGCTTCGCGGCTTATCGCCTCGGGCGGTTTGTTATCTAAGGCGAAGAGCTACCCCTATTTCACCTTGAGGTCCAGGTCGGCGCCGTTAAGCGGCGTCGGCCCGGCTGAGCCGATCAAGTAGGTTCGGCCGAGACACATGGCGGTCTCGCTGTCGCTGTCCATCAAGATCATATGGGCGAAATAGACTTGATTCTCGCCGATGACGAAGTCGGCGCCTTCGTAAAACATCGGCGGGTCCATCCAGGACGGCGTAAATTTTGCCCCGAGCGAATAGCCGCAAGCGTTGAGCCGATGGCGCGAAAGCCCATGCGCGTCGAAGACGCGCGTATGGGCGGCATAGACGTCGCCGGCGGTCCGGCCAGCTTTAAGTTCGGCCTCGCAGGCGATCAGCGCCGCGCGCGCCGCTGCGTGATAGGGCCGGTGCAACGGCTTTTCCGCGCCGACGACATGCGTGCGCATGATCGCCGCATGATAGTGGCGGTAGACGCCGGC
>DATGHD010000188.1:0-7412 GCA_035308145.1 Roseiarcus sp. | reverse complement strand
AAAAGGGATTTGGCTCCGGGCGACGCCGCGCCAGACTTCGACTTGGCCGTCGGCCCTGCCGCGCGCGTCCGTCTGTCCGATTTCGCGGGGGGTAAGCTCGTCCTCTTTTTCTATCCGACCGACGATTCGCCGACTTGCACGACCGAGGCGCTCGCTTTCAGCGCCTTGGCGCCTAAGTTCAAGGCGGCAAGCGTCGAGGTCCTCGGCGTCTCGCCCGACTCGCTGGCCAGCCACGAGAAGTTCAAGAAAAAGCGGAAGTTAGACGTGACGCTGGCTGCCGACGAGAGCCACGCCGCGCTCGAAGCCTATGACGTCTGGCGCGAAAAACAGATGTTCGGGCGCAAATTCATGGGCGTGGAACGGACGACTGTGCTTATCGACGCCAAAGGCAGGATCGCCCGCCTCTGGCGGAAGGTGAGGACATCTGGCCACGCGGAAACGGTTCTCGAGGCGGCGAGGGCTTTGAAAGGCTAGTCTCGGGCGCGTCCTCAAGCGGGTTCGGTATGCGCGATCCACTGTTGGAGCGTCTCACTCCGGCGCTTGCCGCGGCGCCGGGCGTCCTTGCCGTCGCCCTAGGCGGATCGCGCGCTAGAGGCGTCGCGACCGCAAGCTCGGATTACGACATCGGCCTCTACTATGGGCGCGCTCCGCTCGACACGAAGCGTCTTCTTGAAATCGTAAGAAGCTTGGTCGACGACCCCGTGGCCGCCTCGGTGACCGAGGTCGGCGGCTGGGGACCCTGGATTGTCGGAGGCGGTTGGCTCTCAATCGGCCGCCAAAAGGTCGACCTCATTTATCGGAGCGGAGCGGCGGTCAGAGAGGTCATCCGGGCCTGCCAGGCGGGCGAAGTCACGATGGATTATCAGCCCGGTCACCCGCATGGCTTTTGTTCAGCCATCTGGATGGGCGAGGCGGCGCTGTGCCAGCCGCTTCACGATCCTCAGGGGATTCTCGCGGAGCTGAAGGCGATGTGCTCCCCTTACCCCGACCTGCTCCAAAAGGCGCTCATTCAGCGATTTCAGTGGGAGGTCTTATTCAGCATCGAAAATGGCGAGACAGCGGTGGCTCGCGGCGAGCAGACGCATATGGCGGGATGCGCTTATCGGGCGCTCTGCTGCATCGGTCAGGTCCTGTTCGCGCTCAACCGCCGCTATTTGATCAACGAGAAAGGCGCCTTGGACGAGGCGGCCAAATTTCCCCTGACGATCCCCGGCCTATCCGATCTCACGGCCAATATTTGGCGCGCGATCGGCTCTCGAGAGTTCGATGACGCCCTCGCCATACTGAGAATCTGCGAGCGCGCGTTGAAAGTCTTGACAATGGCCGCTGTATAGGACGCCCCGTTCGATCCCAGGGGACGGGCGTTTGCGAAGCGTTAACCCTAACAAGCTCTAATCCGCCAAAATTATCCTCAGCCCCGGCGGGTCGGGAGCGTTAGGTCATGTCCTTGAGAGACGCGTATCCCCGGCCGCGAACGGTTACGCTTCAATATTTCTTTTCTTCGGTCAGGGGCGACGATCTGCGCACCTATGCGCTGCGCCCTGCCCTTCTCTGGACGTTTGGCGCGGTCTTCGTCGCCCTGGCGATTTGGAGCGTTGGCTCGACCCTGTTCATCCTCTTTCATGACGACATGCTGGCGACGCTGATCGCCCGTCAGGCGGAGATGCAATATTCCTACGAAGACCGGCTGGCCGACGCCCGCGCCGAAATCGATCGGGTGACGAGCCGCCAGCTGCTCGATCAAACATCGTTCGAGGGCAAAGTGCACGAGCTTCTCTCGCGCCAGGCCCAGCTCGAGCAACGCACCTCGATCGTCGCCTCGATGGCCAAGGAGGCGGGCGCCCGACCGGCGATCGCGGCCGCCGTCGATCGGACGCACATCAAGATCGGCGCCGCCAACGCGAAGCCGGCGAGCGCGCTCAGCGCCGTCGAAGCGGTCGGCGCGCCAAGCGACAGCGACGGCGCGCCGGACTCGGCTTCGGCCTTCGCGCCTGTGGCGCCCTCGACGACCGGCTCGATCGCCCCTGCAAAGCCGCGGCCCCTCGATGAGCCCCGCGCCGCGCCTGATCCCCATCAACATACGAGCGCGCTCGCCCCGAGCGATTCTGAGCAACGGGCGCTAGCCGATCTCAACGCCGCCGCGGACGATCCCGCCATCGCGGCCCCGACGCGGCTCAACCTGATCGCGTATTCGCTCGATCGCATGGAGCGGCGCCAGACGTCGGCGCTGACGGAGATCGGGGCCACCGCCAATGCGACGGTGACCCGGCTGCGCCAAGTCTTCGACGACGCGGGCGTCGCGCCGGATAAGGTGGCGCCGCCTGTCGCGAAAGGCGGCGTGGGCGGGCCTTTTATTCCGATCAAAGCCGATTCCAATGCGCCGGTCTTCGACAAGCAAGTCGCCAGCGTCGAAAACCTGCTCGTCGTTGAGGACCAGCTTCGCCGAGCTCTGCCTTTCACGCCGCTGCGCCGACCGCTCTTCGGCGAAGCCGAGATATCCTCGCCCTTCGGCTATCGCCCCGATCCTTTTCTTGGCCGTCCCGCCCTGCATCCCGGCGTCGACCTCGTGCAGGAATACGGCGCCGACGTGAAATCCACCGGGGCCGGCAGGGTGACCCACGCCGGGCCGATGGGCGGCTATGGCAACCTGGTCGAGATCGACCACGGCGGCGGCCTCGTGACGCGTTATGGCCACCTCTCCGAGGTGCTGGTCGAAGAAGGCCAGGAAGTGAAGGCCAATGAGATCGTCGGCCGCCTCGGCTCGACCGGCCGCTCGACCGGTCCGCATCTTCACTACGAAGTACGTGTCGACGGCGAGCCGGTCGATCCGATGCGATTCCTTAAGGCCGGCGGCTTGCTGCTCGCGTCGGAATAGGCGCAGCCACGGTCTCATCGCGCGGGCAATCAACCGCGTGCGAAAGTCCAGCGTAAGCCAGCTTCTACGCAAACTCCTTCGGCCGCGCCTGGCGCGCCAAAGCGTCGAGCACGGCGTTGATCATGCCGGCCTCCTCCTTGGCGAAGAAGGCGGCGGCGACGTCAACATATTCCTTGATCGCGACTCTCGCCGGCACTTCCGGCCGCGCCTTCAATTCATAGAGACCGGCGCGCAGGATCGCGCGCATCAAAGCCTCGATGCGCTTTAAGGGCCAGCCTCGCGCCAGCGCCTCGTCGAGCGCTCGATCGATGGCGCGCTGGTCGGCGAGCACGCCGGAGAGAATGTCGCGAAAAAAGGCGAGCTCGGCCGGCTTGTACTGCGCGCCCTCGACTTCGCGGCCGATCCAATGCGTTTCGAATTCCGCGAGAATGTCGTTGAGGCCCTTGTCCGCGACCTCCATTTGATAGAGCGCTTGCACCGCGGCGAGCCGGGCGGCGGCGCGAAGATCGGCGACGCTCATTTCGCTCTGCCCGCAGCGCGTTTTAAAACAGCGAGCGCGATCGCCGCGCGCGCCGCGTCGCCGCCTTTGTCGCCCTGCGAGGGGTCAGCGCGAACAAGCGCTTGGGCCTCGTTCTCGACGGTGAGGATTCCATTGCCGAGCGGCAAGCGCCGCGCCACGCCAAGATCAATCAAGGCGCGCGAGGATTCGCCCGCTACGATCTCGAAATGAAAGGTCTCGCCGCGGATGACGCAGCCGAGCGCGATCAGGCCATCATAAGGGCGGCCGGCGCGCTCCGCGGCATCGAGGGCGATCGCCGCGGCGATTGGAATTTCCAGCGATCCCGGCACTGTGATCACGTCAGATGTCGCGCCGGCGGTCGCGATCGCGCGGCGCGCGCCCTCCATCAGCATCGCGCCAATGCCCTCATAGAAGCGCGCTTCCACGATGAGAAGTTTCCCGCCCTCAAGACGGGGCGGCGGCGTAGAGGAGTCGCGGCGCGGCTCGGCCATTTCAGTCCTTCATCTTAGCGGCGAATGGCGCGGGCGCCGGGCGATGGCATAGAGGCGTCGGCGGCTGGTGGCAAGCCGGACGGCCCATTCCCGCCTCTGCCCTGTCATTCCCGCGAAAGCAGGAATGACAGTGCAAGTTGCAGCGCCGGCGTGTATCATTGCGCCCACTATCGTCGGAGAAAACATGCGCGTCGTGGTGCTCGGGGGAGGCGTCGTCGGCGTCACCACCGCCTATCAGCTTCAGAAGGACGGCCATGACGTCGTCGTCTTGGAGCGGAACGCCGAGGTGGCCGCCGGAACGAGCTGGGGCAACGCCGGCATGATCGCGCCTGGCCATTCCTTCGTTTGGTCGTCGCCGAAGGCGCCGTTGATCCTCCTGAAATCGCTTGTCCTCAAGGACCAGGCGCTGCGCTTTAGATTCTCGCCCGATCCGCGCCTCTACACGTGGTCATGGCTGTTCCTGATGGAATGCACCAAGGAGAAGGCGCGGCGCAATACGTTGCTCAAGCATCGTCTCGCTGCGTACTCCCAGACCGTGCTGAAGCAGGTCGTCGCAGAAGAGGCGATCGACTACGATCGAAACGATCGCGGCATCATGTACTTCCACCGCAGCCAAGAAGCGTTCGACCGCGGCGTCGCGCAAATGAAGCTGCTCGAGGAGGACGGACAGGAGATCAAGATTCTCGACAGCGCCGGCGTCGTCGCGCTCGATCCCTCGCTCGCCTCGGCGAAGGAGAGAATCGTCGGCGCCATCTATTGCCCGACCGACGAGACGGGCGATCCGGCGAAATTCACCCGGTCGCTGGCGGCGAAAGTCGCGGCGCGCGGCGGCGAAATCAAGACGGGCGCGACCATCTCAGGTCTTGAGACCTCCGGCGACCGCGTCGCCGGCGTTGCGACGGACAAGGGAACCGTCAAAGGCGACGCCTATGTGCTGGCGCTGGGCTCGGAAAGCCCGCTCCTGGCGCGCGACATCGGCCTTCGCCTGCCGATCTATCCGGTCAAGGGCTATTCGCTGACGATTCCCATCGGCAATCATCGCCTGCCGCCGACCATCGCCTCGGTGGACGAGCACAATCTCGTTGCAATTTCCCGTTTCGGCGACCGCGTGCGCGTCACGGCGACCGCCGAGTTTGCGGGCTATGACTTAAGCCACAAGCCGTCCGACTTCACCTTCATGAACCGCGTGACCGAGGAGCTCTATCCGGAAGGCGCCGACTACGACCGTGCAGAAATGTGGGCCGGCCTGAGGCCGATGACGCCCACGAACCTGCCCTTCTTCGGGCGCGCGCGTTTCGGCAATCTCTTCCTCAACACGGGCCATGGCCATATCGGCTGGACCATGTCGCATGGTTCGGCAAGGATCACTGCCGATCTCATCGTCGGCCGAACCCCGGCCATTCCCATGGACGGCCTGTTGGCCGCCTGATCTTCTGGGAGCAAACCCATGTCGCAGAACCTTGCTCGCGCGCTGCCCGCCTTCGACGAACCGATTGATCTTGGCGTCCTTCCTTCCGAACTCGACGGCGGCTTGGCGCCGCGTGCAGCGATCGGCCTCGTCGTCCTCGCCACCGACCAGACCATGGAGCACGAATTTCGGGCGCTCATCCGCATGCCGGGCGTCGCCTTCTACGAAGCGCGCGTTTTCAACGACAACGCCATCACGCCGGACACTCTGCGCGCCATAGGTCCGCGGATCGCGCCGACGGCCGATCTCATCCTGCCGGGTCTCGAGCTCGATGTCGTCGCCTTCGGCTGCACGTCGGCTACGATGACGCTCGGCGAGGATGCGGTCTTCGCCGAAATTAAGCGGGTGAGACCGCGGGCTGCCTGCACCACGCCAGTGACTGCGGCCTTGGCCGCCTTCCGGACGCTTCATGCCAAAGGCATAGGCCTGCTGACGCCCTATGCGCCGGAGATCAACAAGGGCCTCGTCAGCTACTTCGCAGGTCGCGGCGCGCCCATCGCCGCGGTTGCGACCTTCGATCGGCGCGACGATCGCGACGCAGCCCGCATCGCCGTCGCCTCCATCAAAGAAGCGGCTCAGCGCCTCGCAGCATCGCCCGGCGTCGATTCAATCTTTGTCTCTTGCACGAGCCTCAGGGTCGCCGAGGCCGTCGCCAAACTCGAAGATCAGATCGGCATTCCCGTGACGTCGAGCAATCACGCCATGGCCTGGCACAGCCTCAGGCTCGCAGGGATAGAAGACGTCGTACCGGCGGGCAAGCTATTCTCATTGCCCGCCGCCTGAGCCGCGCCGTCGCTTGTCACGCCGGCTTGGCGAATTTCGCCTTGAGGGCCGCGGCGACATTGGGCGGCGTGAAGAACGAGACGTCGCCGCCCATCGAAGCGATCTGACGCACCAGCGTCGCCGTAATATGCCGGACGTTGCGCGAGGCCGGCAGGAAGACCGTTCGCAACTTCGGCGCCATATCGGCGTTCATGCCGGCAAGCTGCATTTCGTAATCGAAATCGGTCGCGTCGCGGAGGCCGCGGACGATCACCGAGGCGCCGGCCGCCGCGGCGGCTTCAACCGCGAGGCCGGAGAAGACGACGGTTTCGAGCGCGCAGCCGCTCGACCTCAGCAGCGGCGTCGCGGCCTCCAGAATGAGCTTCAGCCGCTCATCAGTCGAGAGGAGCGCGGTTTTGCTGGCATGGGCGCCGACGCCCACGACCAGCTTGTCGCAAAGCGTCGCCGCCCGCTCCATGACGTCAAGATGGCCGTTGGTCAGAGGATCGAAAGACCCGGCATAAAAGGCGAGGCGTTGCATTGATTGAAAGCGTTAGCGAGGCGGGCGAGTCGGCGCAAGCCGGCGCGGCTCGCCCGCGCGGGACGCCGGCGCCGTCTCGTTCGGGCGGATCGGTTCGCCATCGCCCGGAAGCGGCAACCCTCGAAGCGGCACCGGCGACGACTGGATCAGCGAGGTCGTGGTCTGGCCGAAAGCCAGGAATCGGTCGAGCACGGAATCAAGATCCGCAAGCGCCGGCAGGAAGATTTTGAGAATGAAGCAATCCTCGCCGGTGACGCGGTGGCACTCGATGACTTGCGGCAGGCTTCGCGCGAGGTCGGCAATCTTCCCGAGTTGCCCAGGGGCGGGACGCACGCGGACATAGGCCGAAATCGGGTAGCCCAAGGCCGCCGGGTTGATCGCCAGCCGGTAGGCCTCGATCACCTCGCCCTCCTCGAGGCGCGCCAGTCTTTCGCGCACGGCCGGCGCCGACATGCCGATCTTCCGCGAGAGCTCCGAGACGCCGATGCGCGGATTGTCGCTCACAAGGCGCAGAATCTCGACGTTGCGCGAGTCGCGGAGCAATTCAGAGAGCGGAGGATTTTGCGGTCGTTCTGTTTTCATTCTGAAGGATATTTCATAAAATGACCTTCAGATCAATATTCCTTTACTCGTTTCGGCTTGCAAGCTTTATGGCATGACCCGCGCCGCCGAATTCCCCGCCAAGCTCGCTCCACCCCTGATTGATCGCGCGCCGCCGCAGCTCTTCTTCTTGGTGAGCGCAATCTTTCATTATC
>DATGHD010000187.1:0-3366 GCA_035308145.1 Roseiarcus sp. | reverse complement strand
AGCACGACAGTCATGACGGCGCGGCCCATGAAGCCCTGCGAGGCGGCGCGCAAATATTCCAGCATAACCGGTTCGTTCCTCGTTCGGCGGGCGCGGAAAAAAGCGCCTTTTCGCCCTATCTAGCCGCCCCTCGCGGCTTTGCATAGCCGCGGCGACGCGTGCTAAGCGGCCGACCGCAACTCATGGGAGACGCCTTCAAATGACCCCCGGCGTGCGGCCCCTGGTGGCCGGCAACTGGAAAATGAACGGCCTCAAAAGCGCGCTTGGCGAAATCGCCGCGATCAAGCAGGCCGTCGAGGCGGGCGACGCGGGGGAGGCCGAGGTCATCGTCTGCCCGCCGGCGACCCTGATCTCGCAAGCGGCGGTGGCGCTCGCCGGCGGACCGGTGAGGCTCGGCGGCCAGGACTGCCACCCAAAGCCGAGCGGCGCCTATACGGGCGATATTTCCGCGGCCATGCTCAAGGACGCGGGCGCCTCTTACGTCATCGTCGGCCATTCCGAGCGCCGGACCCAACACGAGGAAAGCAGCGCGCTCGTTCGCGCCAAGGCCGAAGCGGCGATCGGCGCGGGCCTGACCGCCATCATCTGCGTCGGGGAAACGCGGGAAGAACGCGAAGCCGGCAGGGCGAACCGGATTGTCGCCGCGCAGATCGAACTGTCGCTGCCTGGCAATTCGAGTTTCGAGACTTGCGTGATCGCCTATGAGCCGGTTTGGGCGATCGGCACGGGGCTAACCCCGACGCCGGACGATGTTGCGGACATGCACGCCATGATCCGCAGGCTGCTGATCGAGCTTCGCGGCGCGCCGGGCGGCAAGATGCGCATCCTCTATGGCGGTTCGGTCAAGCCGGCCAATGCGGCCGAACTTTTGGGCCTCAAAAATGTCGACGGAGCGCTGGTCGGCGGCGCGAGCCTCAAGGCCGCGGATTTTATGGGGATCGCTGAGTTCTATCGGGACCGGCAATAGGCAGTTGGCAATAGGCAATAGGCGGTCGCGGCCCAACTGCCTACTGCCCAGTGCCTACTGCCCCATCGCAAATCGCCGCCGCGACCTCTCTCGCGCTTTTTCGGCCTCGACGGCGCGATCGCGGGCCGGGCCGATTGTCTGCAATGAGGCAAGGAGCCGCCGCGCGGCGTCCGCCACTTCATCGACCGCCCGATCGAAAGCGTCGTGGTTCGCTTTCGACGGGTGGTTGAAGCCGCTGACCTTGCGTACGAATTGCAAGGCCGAGGCGCGGATTTCCTCGTCCGTCGCGGGCGGTTCGAAGTTGAAGAGCGTGCGAATGTTGCGGCACATCGAATTCTCCCGATAAATTCAAGAGAGCAAACGGCGACGTCTCATGCCTATTTATCTGACGGATCGGGCTGAGAGTCGAATTCGGGCCAACGAGCATTCTATCGCCAGCCAATGGGGGCGGGATGACCAGCGAGAATAAAGGGGCTCCGACGCCGCGCGGCGTTCAAGCGGCGTCGATCTTGATTGTGATCATCGCGCTCGGCATCGCCGTCGGCGCGGCTGCATGGCTCGTCTCCTCTCCGCAGCCTCGGGCGCCCGGCGCGTCCGCCGGCAGCGCGGCTCGACCCTTGGCGATGGCGAATTGTTCCGGCAGCGTCGACGAGACGCCCGATCAATCGCCATGGACGATCCCTCTCGATCATTGCGACAAGACGATCGACGATATCGACATCAAGGCCGGCTTCCTCCAGAAATGGACGATCTGCGGCGGCGCCGACAGTTTCGCGATTTCTCTGAACCCGCGGGCGGTGACCGTGACCGGCGACCACATCCATTGCTCGAACATCAAATCCGAGGTCGCGGTGACTTATATCGGGTTCGCCAAGTAGCAGACAAAGAGGCGGCGGGAGGAGGAGGGACGAGGCTCTCGGCGCGCCTCTCTATTCCGCCGCCACCGCCGGCAATTGCGCCAAGGCCTCCTGCAGCTTGGCGTTGTCGTAGTCCTGGTCTTCGAGCTTGCCGGCGAAATAGTCCGTGTACGCCTGCATGTCGAAATGGCCGTGGCCGGACAGGTTGAAGAGGATCGTCGGCGACTTGCCTTCGTCGCGCGCCTTCACCGCCTCGTCGATCGCCGCCTTGACCGCATGCGTCGCTTCCGGCGCCGGCACGATGCCTTCGGTACGAGCGAAGGTGACGCCCGCCTCGAAGCATGGCGTCTGATGGTACGCCCGCGCCTCGATCAGCCCGAGTTCCTTGCAATGGCTGACCAGAGGCGCCATGCCGTGATAGCGAAGGCCGCCGGCGTGGAAGCCGGGCGGGATGAAGGTCGATCCCAAAGTATGCATCTTGACCAGCGGCGTCAGATGGCCGGTGTCGCCAAAATCATAGGCGTAGCGGCCGCGGGTCATTGACGGGCAGGCGGCCGGCTCGACCGCGATGATCCTGGTCTTGCGCTTGTTGCGGATGTTCTCGCCGACGAAGGGAAAGGCGATGCCGGCGAAATTCGAGCCGCCGCCGGCGCAGCCGATGACCACGTCCGGATAGGCGTCGGCCATGCTCATCTGCTCGATCGCCTCCTGGCCGATCACCGTCTGATGCAGAAGAACGTGATTGAGGACGCTGCCGAGCGAATATTTCGTATCGTTGTGGGTCGCCGCGACCTCCACCGCCTCGGAAATGGCGATGCCGAGGCTGCCCGGCGAATTCGGGCTCGCCGCGAGAATCGCTCTGCCGGCGTTGGTCTCGTTGCTCGGGCTCGGGACGCAGGTCGCGCCATAGGTCTCCATCAGCGCCCGTCGATAGGGCTTCTGATTGTACGAGACCCTGACCATGTAGACCTTGACCTCGAGGCCGAACAAAGCGCCGGCGAAAGCGAGCGAGGAGCCCCATTGTCCGGCGCCGGTCTCTGTCGAGAGCTTCGTGACCCCCTCGGCCTTGTTGTAATAGGCCTGGGCCACGGCGGTGTTCGGCTTGTGGCTGCCGGGTGGGCTCACGCCCTCGTATTTGTAGAAGATGCGGGCGTTGGCGCCGAGCTTCTTCTCGAGGTTACGCGCGCGATAGAGCGGCGTCGGGCGCCACATGCGATAGATTTCGCGCACCGGATCGGGGATCTCGATCTGCCGTTCCGTCGAGACCTCCTGGCCGATCAGCGCCATCGGAAAGAGCGGAGCAAGATCATCCGGGCCGACCGGCTTGCCTGTGCCTGGATGCAGGACCGGGGGAGGAGGCGAAGGAAGGTCGGCGGCGATATTGTACCACGTCCGCGGAATGCGCTCTTCGCCCATCGTATATTTGACGCTGTCGGCCATGACGTCCTCCCCTTGCCTTTGATGGCGCTTATTGTCCCATGCCGCCAGCATAGGCTTGGCTGGCGGAATAGGGAAGACAGATGGCGCCTGGCGCTGACCGCG
>DATGHD010000186.1:0-12936 GCA_035308145.1 Roseiarcus sp. | reverse complement strand
TGTTCGAATTCCGGCTTGCAGCGCGATCGATCCAAGTCTTCCATGCGCAGCAACAGCCGCCCGCCGAGTCGTCGGGCGACGCGCTCGTTCATGAGCGCCGAATAGGCGTGGCCGAGGTGCAGACGCCCGTTTGGCGTCGGGGCGAAACGCAGGATTGGTCGCTCGGGTCCCTTGCTCATCTGGGTCTCGGCGCCGGAAGAGAGGGGAAATGAGCGCCAGTCCGGTCAAAAAACGCGCTCGCCGCAAACCACGCCGCAAGGCCCTCGTCAAATCGAAAAGAACGACAGGAAGCAAGGCGAAGCTGCGGCGTCGAAAGACAACAATGGCGTCCGTCGTCGCGGGTCGGCGCAAGACGCCGGCCCGCCGCCGCGCGGCGCCCCTACCTATCGCGTATCATCCCGGCCCGCTAATCGACGGCGAAGCCGCGCTCGATCTGGCGATCGGCCAATTGCTAGGGCTTGATCCGGAGCTCGCTCGAAACCTCATCGCGGTCGGCGGACGCCCGCCGCTCCGGCGACGCGAGCCCGGCTTTGCCGGCCTTGCCTGGATCATCGTGTCCCAACAAGTCTCGACCGCCAGCGCGACCGCCATTTTCAAGCGCGTCGAGGAACGCCTCGCGCCGCTCTCGGCGGCGAGCGTGCTCGCGGCCGACGACGCGCTGCTGCGCGCTTGCGGACTGTCCTCGCCTAAGATGCGCGCCTTGCGCGCGCTCGCCCACGCGGTCGAAAACGAAGCCCTGGATTTGGCGGCTCTCGGCGGGCGCGCCGCAGAAGAGGCGCATCGCGCCCTTGTCGCCGTCAAAGGAATCGGGCCCTGGACGGCGGATATTTTTCTCTTGTTCTGCCTCGGCCATCCCGACGCCTTTCCGGCCGGCGACCTCGCCCTGCAAGAGGCGGCGCGGCTGGCGCTTGGCCTGAAGCGGCGGCCGGACGCGCGGGCCTTAGAGAAGATCGCCGAGCGTTGGCGCCCTTTGCGCGGCGTCGCCGCGCGGATGCTCTGGGCTTATTATCGCGCCGCTCGAGGCCGCGAGGGCATGGCGCTGGTCGGCCCCTAAGGCAAGCGGCTAAATAAATCGCGTTAGAGCAAAAATCGGAGCGCCGGCATGGCCGACACGATCAATGGGCCGCGCATCGAGGCCAAAAGCGGCAAAGCCAAGCAGCTCGTCGTGCTGCTGCATGGCTATGGCGCTGACGGCAGCGATCTCATCGAAATCGGCCGCCAATGGCGCGCGCTTTTGCCGGACGCCGCCTTTGTGGCGCCGCATGCGCCTGAGCCCTGCGCCGCTTCGCCGATGGGCCGTCAGTGGTTCGCCCTCACCATGCGCGAT
The DNA here is from genome assembly GCA_035308145.1 of Roseiarcus sp. Classification (GTDB taxonomy): domain Bacteria; phylum Pseudomonadota; class Alphaproteobacteria; order Rhizobiales; family Beijerinckiaceae; genus Roseiarcus. Next base: position 11,609 of record DATGHD010000186.1, on the reverse strand, counting down.
CCGGACGAGCGCTGGCGCGGCGTCGTCAAGGCGGGGCCGATCGTTGACGCTTTCCTCGACGCCGAACTCGCCAAATCCGGCCTCGATGATTCGCGCCTCGCTCTGGTCGGCTTCAGCCAGGGGACGATGCTGGCGCTCCATGTGGGTTTACGCCGGCGCCGCGCTCCGGCGGCGATCCTCGGCTATTCCGGCGTTTTGGTCGGACCGGAGCACTTGAGCGAAGCCAAGGCGCGAGACGCGCGCGGCGCGCCGCCGCCGATCCTGCTCGCCCACGGCGACCAAGATCAGCTTATCCCCTTCGACGCTTTGTTCGACTCGGCCGAAGAACTGGCCAAGGCGGGCATCCCTTGCCAGTGGCACCTCTCGGTTGGAATAGGCCATGGCATTGACGATGGGGGGCTCCGGCACGGCGGCCTCTTTATCGCCAAAGGCCTCGGCTTCAGAGCGGGTTAGGCGTCGAACCACAGCGCGCTTTGGTCGTGGCGCCATGAATTTCGACGCCGCCGTCTTGGATCGGCCGGCTTAGCCGCCCATATGCTGGCCGCGGGCGCAAGCCCGCCCGGATGGGAGACGATCATGACCCCCGAAGAACGCCAATTGCTCGCCGGCCTTTTCCAACGCGTCGCCTCGACCGCGTCGACGCCGCGCGACGGTGAGGCGGAAGCTTTCATTGCCGACGCCGTTCGCTTGCAGCCGCACGCGCCTTATGTGCTGGCGCAAACCGTGCTGGTGCAGCAGCAAGCGCTCGAGGCGGCGGCCAAGCGCGTCCAGGAGCTCGAGGCTCAGGCCCAGAACCCGCCGCAGGAGACGAGTTTCCTTGGCAATCTCGGCAAATCATTGTTCGGCGGCGGCGCGGCGCCTGCGCCGGCGCGCAGCGCCTATGACGCCGGCGGCTACGCGCGCCAGCCGGGCCCGCCGCCTCAACAACAACCTTACGCCTCGCAGCCCTATCCCACGCAACAGCAGTCCTATTCGCCCGGACCCTGGGGCGCCGCAGCGCCGTCTTCGGGTGGGTTCCTGCAAAATGCTCTGACCACGGCGGCCGGCGTCGCCGGCGGCGTGATGGTCGCCGATTCTTTGCGCAACCTCTTTGGCGGCCACGCCGGCCTTGGCGGCTTCGGTTCTGGCGGCTATGGCGGCGGCGAGACGGTCGTCAACAACTACTACGACAACGCCGATCCGGCCGGCCAGCATGCGCAAGACGTGCTCCAGGACATGGATCAGGATCAGGACGACGCGCAGGACGCCGGGGACAATCAGAACTTTGCCGATGATTCGGGCGGCTCCGGCGACGACGGCGGAAACTTTGACGCCTGAGCCCGCGCTTAGCGCCGCCGGAGCAAGGCGACGATAAACGCAAGGCCGCTCAGCCTTTCGCCGAGCGGCCTTCTTCTACGCCCGACGGCGCGCGAGATAGGTCTGGCTCTAGATGACGATCACCTTCGTCCTGATCGGCGCGCGATTGTAGAGGTCGATGACGTCCTCGTTCATCATTCTGATGCAACCCGAGGAGACGTTGCGTCCGATCGTCGAAGGCTCGTTCGTGCCGTGGATGCGGAAGAGCGACGATCCGAGATAGAGGGCGCGCGCGCCAAGCGGATTGTCCGGCCCGCCATCCATGTGCGACGGCAGGTCGGGCCGGCGCAGCATCATTTGCGCGGGCGGCGTCCAGCCGGGCCATTCGGCCTTGCGGCTGACATATTTGACGCCCGCCCATTCGAAGCCGGGACGGCCGACGCCGACGCCATAGCGGAGGGCGCGCCCGCCGGGCTCGATCAGAAAGAGGAACTTGCGCGGCGTGTCGATGATGATCGTGCCCGGCCGCTCGCGCCCATCATAGGCGACCTCCTGACGGCGAAATTCATCGGGAACGCTCGCCGACGCTGGAGGCGTCTCTTCGATGCCTGGCGCAGCCGCGGGCAAGGCGGCAAGATGGGGATAGGCGGGCGCCGGCGGCGGGCCTTCGACGAGCGGGCCATAAGCGGGTCGCAGCGCCAAGCTCGGGGGCGGCGCAGGCGACGGGCTGGAATCGCGGGTGATCAGGAACTCCAGGAATCCCCCGCCGTAAGCGCCGCGTTGAGGCGCGGCCGCCGGCGCGAGGATGCGGGGCGCAGGCTGCGCCATGGCGGCATGGTCGGGGCCAAGCCCAGGTACGACCATGATGTCTTGCGCCGCCCATCCCTCGCCGCCGCTAAGGACGAGCCCCACAACTCCGGCCGATAGAAACAAGCCACGACGCAACGCAACACGCATGAACGCCATCCGCAACGCGAGCTCGCCGGACAATAAGAGGCAGGCTCAGATGGTCAATCATACGCGAAGACGATCATGCAAATGCGCATAATCCCCTGCGATGGTTATCAACCGATGACCGTACGAGGTACGCTGGCCGCATCGGCGTTTTGCGTTCGCGGCGCGCTTGCCTTCAGGACCTCTCACCTGCGCATGCCTTCGTCCAACCCTGCGCCCCTTGATTTCGGCCATGATCGATGTTCTGACGGGCCCGACGCCAGACGAAGGAAGAAGAATCCTCCTCGTCGACCGTTGGCTAAATAGACGAACAGCGATGCAACCGACGGCGCCTCAGTCTCTTCCCCCGAGCCCACGCAAAGTCTTTGACGCCGCCGGCGCGCTTGGGCTCGACATCGCCATTCACATGCACGCGCAACCGACGCGCACCGCGGAGGAGGCCGCCGCGGCCTGCGGCTGCGAGGTCGCCCAGATCGTCAAATCGCTGGTCTTCAAGGGCCGGCCCAGCGGCAAGCCCGTGCTGTTCCTGGTCGGCGGCGCCAATCGGCTCGATGAGAAGCTCGCGGCTGAGTTGATCGGCGAAGGCCTCGAACGGCCCGACGCGCGCTTCGTGCGCGATGCGACGGGCTTCGCCATTGGCGGCGTCCCGCCCTTTGGTCATGCCGCCCCGCTTGTAACCATCATGGATGAGGATTTGCTCGCCCACGACGTCATCTGGGCGGCGGCGGGGTCGCCGAACGCGGTTTTTCCGATTGGGCCGCAGGCGCTTCGCGAGGCGACGGCCGCCCGCGTTGCGCGATTGGCGGCAGGCGGCTAAGCCGCAACCGTGCGCGGGGCGAGGGGAAAATGGGGAGGGAACCTATGCCGAAACTGCGATCGCTGCCCAAGCAGCCGACGATGCGCGACCTCTATCGCGGACATCCGGCGAGCTGCAAACCGCTCGGCGAGCTCACCGAGACGGCGATGCGCGGCGCCTCGCCTTTCACGCAAGGACAGCGCGAGTTGATCGCCGCCTATGTTTCAGGGCTCAACGCCTGCGTTTATTGCCACGATACTCATGTCGGCGTGGCGGCCGCTTGCGGCGTTGACCCGGAATTGTTCAAGGCGCTGCTCGCCGACATCGAGACCGCGCCGGTGGACGCCAGAATGAAGCCGATCCTGCGTTACGCGCGAAAACTTACCTTGAGTCCGGCGCGCGTGACCGAAGCCGATTCGGCCGCGATCTACGACGCCGGCTGGGACGACGAGGCTCTCTACTCGACCGTGTTGGTGACGGCGCTGTTCAACTTTTATAATCGCCTCGTCGACGGCGTCGGACTCGCCTTGCCGAAAGACTACGTCGCCGAGGCGGCGCAGCGGCTTTCAACCAAGGGCTACGACGTCTTCGCGCAGATGGCCAAGCCTTAGGTCCTGAACCTGGCGCCTGACGACAAGCGCTAAATACACCGGCCGCCGTCGACCTCCAGAACCACGCCGGTCAGGAAGTTGGCCTCGTCCGAGGCGAGGAACAAGGCTGCATTGGCGATGTCCTGCGGGGTCGAAAAACGCCCGAGGGGCACGGTCGCCTTGAAGGCGGCGCGCCGCTCGGGCGTATCCTCGCCGAGAAAGCTCGCCAGCAGCGGCGTATCGCCGGCGACCGGCGCGAGAGCGCACACCCTGATCTTGTCTGGCGCAAGCTCCACGGCCATGGATTTCGTCATCAGATGAACCGCGCCTTTGGTGGCGTTGTACCAGGTGAGGCCGGGACGGGGCCGCAAGCCCGCGGTCGACCCGACATTGATGATCACGCCGCCGCCTTTCTCGCGCATATGCGGAACGAAGGCGTGCGCCGTGAGGAAGATCGACTTGACGTTGACCGCGAAGACGCGATCGAATTCCTCCTCGCTCACTTCCAGCATCGGCCGGTTGCGATAAGTCGTACCGGCGTTGTTGACGAGAATGTCGATACGCGCGAAGGCGCCAATGGCCGCTTTGGCGGCGGCGTCGACCTGATCCTTCGTTGCGACGTCGCAGCTCAAGGCGATCGCGCCGCCGCCAATTTTCTCGGCCGCCGCCTTGGCCGCCTGGCCATTGAGATCGAGGACGGCGACACGCGCGCCTTCTCTTGCGAACGTCTCGGCAATGCCCAGGCCGAAGCCCTGCGCCCCGCCCGTGACGATCGCCGTTCTTCCCTTCAACCGCATGCGTCCTCCGATCGATTGTCCCGGCCGGCCGCGCCAACGCGTCGCCGGCTCTGGAGACTGGGGACTAGCAGGCCCGACCGCCATAGGCGATGAAAAAAGCCGGCGCAATCGTCGCCACAAGGCGTTGGGCCGCGCCCCTTGAACGTGCTACGCTCGAACCAGATATGAGGCCGTTTGCTTAGGGCCTCTCGCCCTTCAATCGGAAATCTTCATGCGTATCGAAAGCGACATCAAGCTTGATTTCAAAGACGTGCTCATCCGCCCCAAGCGTTCGACGATGAATTCGCGCAATGAGGTCGACGTGCATCGCACCTTCCGCTTCCTGCACACCGGAGGGGAATGGACCGGCTTTCCGCTGATCGCCGCCAATATGGACGTGACCGGCACGCTGGCGATGGCCCGCGCGCTCGGCCGCTTCGGCGCGCTGACCGCGCTGCACAAGCATTATCCGGAAAAGGCGCTGGTCGAATTCTTCCAAGGCGAGGACGGCGCGCACGCCTTCTATTCGATCGGCTCGACCGAGGCCGATTTCGCCAAACTCGCCAAGGTCAAGAAGCGCGCTGAGGTCAAGCATCTCTGCCTCGATGTCGCCAATGGCTATGCCGAGAAATTCCTCGATACCGTGAAGCGCGCGCGCGACGACAATCCCGACGCCGTCATCATGGCCGGCAATGTGGTGACCGGCGACATGACGGAAGCGCTGGTTCTCGCCGGCGCCGACATCGTCAAGATCGGCATCGGACCCGGCTCAGTCTGCACCACGCGCCGGGTGACCGGCGTCGGCTATCCGCAACTTTCGGCGATCATCGAATGCGCCGACGCCGCCCATGGCCTCAAAGGCCAGGTCTGCGCCGACGGCGGCTGCACCGCTCCCGGCGACGTCGCCAAGGCCTATGGCGCCGGCGCCGATTTCGTGATGCTCGGCGGCATGCTCGCCGGCCACGATGAATGCGACGGCGAGATTCGCTATGTCGAGCGCGACGGAACGAAAGTTCCGGTCGGCATGACGTTCTACGGCATGTCCTCGGAGACGGCGATGAAGAAATACGCCGGCGGCGTCGCCGCGTACCGCGCCGCCGAAGGCAAGAGCGTCGAGACGCCGTACCGCGGCGCCGTCGAGAATACGATGGGCGAAATCATGGGCGGCGTCCGCTCGATGATGACCTATATTGGCGCGGCGCAGCTCAAAGAGGTGCCGAAACGCACGACTTTCGTGCGGGTGACCGCGCAGTCGAACGACGTGTTCGGAGGGTGAGGCTGGCAGTTGCGCCGATCCGGGGTGAGCAAGACGACGCAGCGATTCCCAATCGACGACACAATCAGAGTTGTCGTAGAGTTGTCGCTCGGAACGAATGGAGCGCATGGCCGTTGTTGCTGACTTCACGCGATGACAATCAACGCGCATGAGCCGGCTTCACTACCTTCCGCTCGATCTGCCGTTCTTCTCGTTTCTCGTCATTGCGCTGGCTTTCCTCATTCTGCTCTTGCAGATCAGGGCCGTGCGCTACGCCTATACGCTGATCGGCCTCAGCCCCGGCGCGTCGATGCTGGTCTTGCTCGGCTCGCTGATCGGCAGCTATTTCAACATACCGGTCATCGACCTGCCGGAGCGGCAAATTGTTTCCGGGCAATTCGTCGATTTTTATGGCATGCGCTACGCGGTTCCGGTCGTCGTCGACTGGCCCGGCACCATCGTCGCCGTAAATGTCGGCGGCGCGGTGATTCCAGGACTGGTGTCGCTCTATCTTCTCATCAGAACCGACTTATGGGCGCGCGGCTTGTTGGCCATCGCCTGCGTCGCCTTCGTCACCCATTGGCTCGCGCAGCCCGTGCGCGGCGTCGGCATCGCGCTGCCGGTCTTCGTACCCGCCATCGCGACGGCCATCACGGCTATCGTGCTGGATTGGCGCCAGGCTGCTCCCCTCGCCTATATTTCCGGCAGCATGGGCACGCTGATCGGCGCCGATCTCTTGAACCTCGGCAAGATCCGGGGCCTCGGCGCGCCGGTCGCCTCGATCGGCGGCGCCGGCACCTTCGATGGAATATTCCTGACGGGCATCCTCGCGGTGCTGCTGGCGAGCCTCACGACGATATTTCAGCGGCGCGCCGGGGCCCGCGGCCGCAGCGCGCCGCGCAACTAGAGACAGATCATGCCGCAGAGCCGACCCTCACCCGTGATTGATGATGATCGTCTTGGTCGCGCAGAAATCGTGCAGCGCCTCAAAGCCCTTTTCGCGGCCATAGCCTGATTTCTTGACGCCGCCGAAGGGCAATTCGATGCCGCCGCCGGCCCCATAGCCGTTGACGAAGACCTGGCCGCATCGCATCGCCCTCGCGACGCGGATCGAGCGCTTGGCGTCGCCCGTCCAGACCCCGGCGATCAGCCCGTAGGGCGTGCCGTTGGCGAGGCGGATGGCGTCAGCCTCGTCGTCGAAAGGCAGCATGGCGAGAACCGGGCCGAAGACTTCGTCACAGGCGAGGATGTTGTCGCGCGGCACGTCGCCGAACAGCGCCGGCGTGACATAGAAGCCGCCCTTCGGCGCTTCCGCGTCCACCGCGCCTTCGGCGACGATCCTGATCCCGTCCTTCTTGGCCGCCGCCAGAAAACCCTCGACCCGCGCGCGCTGCTTGGCGTTGATCATCGCGCCCATGTCGAGATCCTTCTCATGGGCGCCGGCGCGCACCTTGGCGAAACGTTCGGCGATCTTTTTGGAGAAGGCGTCGTAAGCTTTGCGCTCGATCAACAGGCGCGATCCAGCCGAGCAGGTCTGACCGCCGTTCTGGATGATCGCGTTGATGAGGACGGGCGCCGCCGCCTCGATGTCGGCGTCGGCGAAGACGAGTTGCGGCGACTTGCCGCCGAGCTCCATCGTGCAGCCGACATTGTTCTTGGCCGCCGCGGCCTGGATCGCCGCGCCGGTCGGCGGACTGCCGGTGAAGGAGAGAAAATTGACGTCGGGATGAGCGGAAAGCGCCGCGCCCGCCTCGCCGCCGAGCCCAGCGACAATGTTCAAGGCGCCGTCCGGAAAGCCGACGTCACGGGCGAGCTCGGAAATCCGGATCACGCTGAGGCAGGCGTCTTCTGCGGGCTTCACGACGCAGGCGTTGCCGCAGGCGAGCGAGGCCGCGGCCGATCGGCCGAAAATCTGAGCGGGATAGTTCCAGGGAACGATATGGCCGGTGACGCCATGCGGATCGCGCACGATCGCGACCGTGTAGCCGTTGAGGAAGGGGATCGTCTCGCCGTGCAGCTTGTCGGCCGCCGTCCCATAGAATTCGAAGTAGCGCGCCGCGGCCACCATGTCGGCCTTGCCCTGTTTCAGGGGCTTGCCGGTGTCGCGCGACTCTAGAGCGGCAAGCTCAGGGGCATGGTCGGCGATCGCCTGGCCAAGCTTGACCAGGAGGCGGCCGCGTTCGGTCGCCGTGAGCTTGCCCCAGTCGCCCTCGAAGGCCTTGCGCGCGGCTTTGACGGCGCGATCGACATCCTCAGGCCCGCTGCGGGCGATCTGCGCGAAGGGGCGTCCATCGGATGGGCAAACGACGTCGATCACGCGGCCATCCGCCGCGCCGACGCTTGCGCCGCCGATAATGTTGGCGCTGAAGGGCAGCGCCGTCGCGGCGCGCTCGGCTGTTCGGACGTTCATGAGCGTCTCCTGATCTGATGTTCGTATTGTGGAAAGTGTAGCAAATTTCGCTTGGCCTCGGCCAGCGCGCGCCGCGCAAGGCTGGTCGGCGGTCGCGATACCGCCAGGTCCGCCGAAGCAGCGGTCTTTGGAAGCGCAAAGTCGCCAGGCAAGCATCATTTGGTTGATCATTTGCATGCGGATTACCCTCGCCCCAGCCTTCTCCCTTAAAGCGGGAGAGGGGCGAGCGGCGCTCTTTGATCAACGTCGGCGGACATCGCGCGACGCCGGGCGAATCCCTTCTCCCGCTTTAAGGGGGAAGGTGGCGCGAAGCGCCGGATGAGGGTAGGCCGCAGCGATCATCCGTACGCCAACGAAATGAAGCCTCAACTCAGTTCAAGCAGTCTTGGAAGGATACGCTCCATCTCTGCTTGGGTGGCCAGGCCCTTGATCCACGCCCGCCTTCGCGGCAGATAGGCGCGGCAAAAGAGGAAGCGCTAAAATGCTGCATACGATTTCCGCCTTCTCGCGCCTTGGCGAGGAGAACGCCTTCGCGGTCCTTGCCCGCGCCGGCGAATTGCAGCGGCAAGGCCGCGACATCATCAACCTCGGCATCGGCCAGCCGGACTTTTCGACGCCGGCCCATATTGTCGAGGCGGCGGTCAAGGCGCTGCGCGACGGCCATCATGGCTACACGCCGGCGACGGGAATATTGCCTTTACGCGAGGCGGTGGCCGCCGATTTGAAGCGGCGCTTCAATGTCGACGTCTCGCCCGACCTGGTGATGATCGTCCCGGGCGGCAAGGTCACGATGTATATGGCGATCGTGATGTTCGGCGAGCCGGGCGCGGAAATCCTTTATCCCGATCCCGGCTTTCCGATCTATCGCTCGATGATTGAATATACCGGCGCGACGCCGATCCCGATTCCGGTGCGCGAGGAAAACGGCTTCGCCTTTTCGGCGGAGGAGGTCCTCTCGCTCATCACGCCGCGTACGCGGCTGATCATCCTCAACTCGCCGGCGAACCCGACCGGCGGCGTGACGCCGAAGCCGGAGATCGACAAATTCATCGCCGGTCTCGCTCGCTCACCCGACGTCGCGGTGCTCTCGGACGAAATCTACGGCCAGATGACCTACGACGGGCTCGCGCACCAGACCTTGCTGGCGTACCCCGAAATCCGCGACCGTCTCATCCTGCTCGACGGCTGGTCGAAAACCTATGCGATGACCGGCTGGCGGCTCGGCTATTCGGTCTGGCCGAAGCCGCTCTACGAGAACGCGCGGAAGCTCGCCGTCAATTCCTATTCCTGCGTCAACGCGCCGACCCAGTTTGCCGGCCTTGCCGCCTTGCAGGGGCCGCAAGACGAGGTCCGCGCCATGGTCGAGGAATTCGACCGGCGGCGAGCCGTCGTCGTCGCGGGTTTGAACCAGCTCAAGGGCGTGCGCGCGGCGACGCCCAAGGGCGCCTTCTACGCCTTCCCGAATATTGCGGCGACCGGCTGGAAGGCCAAGCCTCTCGCCTCGGCGCTGATCGAGGAAGCCGGCGTCGCCACGATCGGCGGCCCGGATTTCGGCGTCCATGGCGAAGGCTTCATCCGCCTCTCCTACGCCAATTCGACCGCCAACATTCAACGCGCGCTGGAGCGGATCGGCGACTTCCTCGACCGCCGCAACGCGCCGCGGTGAATGTGGGCGCCATGCGCCGCTGATCTTGCCAATTGACGCTTGGCATTTTGGCGCAAGCGAGAGCCAATCTGTTTCGGCCTTCGATCTTGTGCTGATTGGCGCCTGGTTCGGCTTTGTCGGCGCCAAGCCGACCAGTCGACGCGCTCTGTCGAGATGACTTCCAATAAAGCTGTCGGTTCAAGGTTCTCGGTCAGAACAACAAGATTAAGGCTTGGGTGGCGCGCATTGGGAGCAACCAGCGCTTCATAGCCCAAGAACTGAGCAGCGGCGGCTATTGCTTGAGTGGCTCCATATTCATAGCTTTCGTACCGCTCCGTGTTCACGCCAAGATCTTGCAAGATCTTGAAGTCAGGAAGATGGAGCGCGCGTTCGACGCGGATCCTGAGTTCGTGCAATTCGTGGAAGAGCTTGCTCGGCCAGACCGGCTCCAAGGAAAGTCGGTGTCCGATTTCTGCGATTGCCCCGTCCTTTTCGCTACTCGTATAAAGAACTTCGAGCTCGCCAGTGGGACTCCAGCGGCCCCCCGCCGTTGATCCCTTTGTGGCGTCGCGCCCCTCACGCGTGATCCGCCAAGCTTGGGCATCCAATGGTTGGGCGCCAATAGACTCTAAAATATCGAGCACGTTTCGGTCGTGAACGCGCGTGGCCGGCCCACTCATCTCATGTGTAGGACCCTTGATCTAAGCTCTCGATAACGCCAAGCACTTCATCAGTCCGTCCTTCGTGGATGAGATCGATCGCTCGAGCCCCGCCGAGAAGGCGATGCTTCGAGTAAAGCCAAATTCGCGTCTCTTCGGCCGAATAAAATTCCGACAACCGATCCACGACGTACCGCAGATCGGAGATGATCAATTGCGTTTTTGGATGCGGATGCGCGGTCCCAGACGTCCATCGAGAGACGGTGGCAGGCGAAACCGCCGCAATGTTGGCAACGTCAACGCTTTTGAGGCCGCCTCGCTCCCGAAGCGAGTCGATAATTTTTGAAACCGCGCTAGTCATATCAGCGGCTCAGAGCCTGCGATGGCCCGTGTGACCGCCTTGGAGGAAAACCTCCCAGAGCACAGACCCGCAGGTGAAGGGATGTGAATTGTGGCGGTCATTGGAACCCTTGGCGGTAACATTATATATATTTTCGTTTCATGAAAATCAATCATGAAACATAAAAAGCAATCGTTTCCTCGCGCCGCCACCCACGTTATAAGCCATGTTTCTGGTGTAGATATCTCGAAACCGCGATGACTATGCCAAACTTGCGACAGGAGGCGGGGCGACGTTCGCTGTTGCGGCGGGGCGCCCTCGTCATTGTGATCCTGGCCGCCGCCTATCTCGCCCTCGCCTATGGGCTCATTCCCGCGGCATGGCGCCATCATGAGCGGCAGAAGGGGCTCGACGCCCTGCCGATGACCACCGCGACGTCCCTCGGCATTCAAAGCGACGCCCTCAATGTCGGCCTCGAGGGAAGCGAGGAGGACGTGATTTGCGCGATGGAGGCGGCCGGCTGGTCGCCGGCTGATCCGGTCACGCTGAAATCAAGCCTCAAGATCGCCGGCAGCGTGTTGTTCGATCGGCCGTATCTGCAGGCGCCGGTGAGCAATCTATTCTATCAGAGCCGGCGCGAGGACCTCGCCTTCGAGAAGGCGGCCGGACGCAGCGCCGACACGCGCCACCACGTTCGCTTCTGGAAAGTCCTCGACGCCGGCGACGACGGGTTGCCGGTCTGGCTCGGCGCGGCGACATTCGACCGCGGCGTCGGGGTCAGCCACTACACCGGCCAGATCACCCATCATATCGCGCCGGACATCGACGCGGAGCGCGATCTGATCTCCGCCGATCTCGCCGCGGCGGGCAAGGTCGACGCTGCCTATG
>DATGHD010000185.1:0-4347 GCA_035308145.1 Roseiarcus sp. | reverse complement strand
AAGGGCGGCTATTTCGACGCCGAGGAAGACGCTCGCGCCTTCTTCGATGAAATGCGCTTCATGTTGGCGCGCCAGATGGCCGCGCCCAATTCGCCGCAATGGTTCAACACCGGTCTCCACTGGGCCTATGGCGTCGATGGGCCGAGCCAGGGCCATTATTACGTCGACTTCGAGACGGGCAAGCTCACGAAGTCCAAGTCCGCCTACGAACATCCCCAGCCGCACGCCTGCTTCATCCAGTCGGTCGCTGACGATCTCGTCAACGACGGCGGCATCATGGACCTTTGGGTGCGCGAGGCGCGCCTATTCAAATACGGGTCAGGGACCGGCTCGAATTTCTCGCTGCTGCGCGGCCAGAACGAGAAACTCTCCGGCGGCGGCAAGTCCTCCGGCCTGATGTCGTTCCTCAAGATCGGCGATCGCGCGGCCGGCGCCATCAAGTCGGGCGGCACGACGCGCCGGGCCGCCAAGATGGTCGTCGTCGACATCGACCATCCCGATATCGAGGCCTTCATCGACTGGAAGATGAAGGAGGAGCAGAAGGTCGCCGCTCTCGTCACGGGGTCGCGGATCGTCAAGAAGCGCCTCAAGGCGATCCTCAAAGCCTGCGTCAATTGCGAGGGGCCGGGCGACGATTGCTTCAATATCGAGAAGAACCCGGCCCTGAAGCGCGAGGTGAAGGCCGCGCGCCGGGACGAAGTGCCGGATAATCTCATCAAGCGCGTGATCCAATTCGCGCGCCAAGGCTATCGCGACATCGAGTTCGACACCTACGACACGGATTGGGATTCGGAAGCCTATCTCACCGTCTCCGGCCAGAATTCCAACAATTCGGTGCGCGTCACCGACGCCTTTCTCCAGGCGGTGGAAAATGACGGCGAGTGGACGCTGACGCGAAGGCTCGACGGCAAGGTCCACAAGACGCTGAAAGCGCGCGAGCTCTGGGAGAAGATCGGCTATGCGGCCTGGGCCTCGGCCGATCCCGGCTTGCAGTTCCACACCACCGTCAATGATTGGCACACGTGTCCGGCCTCGGGACCCATTCGGGCGAGCAATCCGTGCTCGGAATACATGTTCCTCGACGACACGGCCTGCAATCTGGCGTCGCTGAACCTTTTGCAATTCCTCGATCCGGCGACCAAGACTTTCGATGTCGCGTCCTACGAGCACGCGGTGCGGCTGTGGACGATCGTCCTCGAAATCTCGGTGACGATGGCGCAGTTCCCGTCCAAGGAGATCGCGCGGCTTTCGTACGATTACCGCACCCTCGGCCTCGGCTACGCCAATGTCGGCGGGCTGTTGATGTCCTGCGGCATTCCTTATGATTCGGACGAGGCCCGGGCGATCTGCGGCGCTCTCTCGGCGATCATGACCGGCGGCGCTTATGCGGCCTCGGCCGAGATGGCGGCCAAGCTCGGCGCCTTCCCCGGCCACAAAGCAAACGCCGCGGCGATGCTGCGCGTGATCCGCAATCACGCCCGCGCCGCCGAAGGCGAAGCGGCGGGCTATGAAAGCCTTTCCGTTGCGCCGACGCCGCTCGACCATGCTTCGCTCGAAAAGGCGGGCGCGCGCTGGGCCGGCCTCTCGGAAGCGGCGCGCCGGGTCTGGCGCGAGGCTTTGACGTTCGGCGAGCAGTACGGCTATCGCAACGCGCAAGTCTCGGTCGTCGCGCCGACCGGCACGATCGGCCTCGTTATGGATTGCGATACGACGGGCATCGAGCCGGATTTCGCGCTGGTCAAGTTCAAGAAGCTCGCCGGCGGCGGTTATTTCAAGATCATCAACCGCGCCGTGCCCGAGGCCTTGCGGGCGCTCGGCTACAACGAGGCGCAGATCGCCGAGATCGAGGCCTATGCGGTTGGCCACGGCTCGCTTAGCGCGGCGCCTGCCGTCAATCACGCGACGCTGAAGGCCAAGGGTTTCGACGAGAAGACCCTCGCCACGGTCGAGGCGGCGCTCGCCAGCGCCTTCGACATCCGCTTCGTCTTCAACAAATGGACGCTCGGCGCCGATTTCCTGACCGGAACGCTGAAAGTTCCGGCGGAGAAGCTCGATGAGCCCGGCTTTGATCTGCTCGCGCATCTCGGCTTCTCCAAGCAGGACATCGAGGCGGCCAACATCCATGTCTGCGGCGCGATGACGCTGGAAGGCGCGCCGCATTTGAGACAAGAGCACTATCCGGTCTTCGACTGCGCCAACCCCTGCGGCCGCTTGGGGAAACGCTTCCTCTCGGTCGAAAGCCATATCCGCATGATGGCGGCGGCGCAGCCCTTCATCACCGGCGCGATCTCCAAGACGATCAACATGCCGAACGAGGCGAGCGTCGAGGATTGCCTCGAAGCCTATATGCTCTCCTGGAAGCTCGGCCTCAAAGCCAATGCGCTCTATCGCGACGGGTCGAAATTGTCGCAGCCGCTCAACGCCCAGCTCATCGAGAATGACGATGAGGAGGAGATCGAGGCGGTGGAGGCGATCGTCGCCGCCAACACGCCGGCGCGGGCTGCCCAGGTTGCCGAGAAGATTGTCGAGCGGATCATCGAACGGGTCGAGCGCAAGCGCGAGCGCGAGCGCCTGCCCAATCGCCGCAAGAGCTACATTCAGAAGGCGGTCGTCGGCGGCCACAAGGTCTATCTGCATACCGGCGAATATGCCGACGGGCGCCTCGGCGAAATCTTCATCGACATGCATAAGGAGGGCGCGGCCTTCCGCTCGCTGATGAACAATTTCGCCATCGCCATCTCGCTCGGCCTGCAATATGGCGTGCCGCTGGAAGAATATGTGGAGGCCTTCACCTTCACGCGTTTCGAGCCGGCCGGCCTCGTCCAGGGCAATGACGCGATCAAGAACGCGACGTCCATTCTCGACTATGTGTTCCGCGAGCTCGCCATTTCGTACCTCGGTCGCAACGACCTCGCCCATGTTTCGCCCGACGACCTCGGCCATGACGCGCTCGGCGGCGGCGAGGACCAGGGCAAGGCGCCGGCGGCGGAGACCGCGGCGACCTCGGTCATCTCCAAGGGCCTGGTGCGCTCAAAAGGCACGGAACGGCTGATGCTGGTGCATGGCGGGGCGGGGGACGACGTCGCGGGCCATGGCCGCGCCGGCGCGGCTGCGCCCGCGCATGGCTACGCCAGCCACGGCGCCACCGCGTTGAAGGGGGACCTCGCAGCCTACGAGGAGGAAAGCCCGGCGACGCTCGCCGGCGTCGCCTTCTCGGCGCCGGAAGCCGCCGCCGCCGAAAAACGCGCCGAGGCGCGGATGAAAGGGTACGTCGGCGAAGCCTGCCCGGAATGCGGGAATTTTACGATGGTGCGCAACGGGACGTGCTTGAAGTGCGACACATGCGGGAGCACGACGGGGTGTAGCTGAGGGCGTATAGATGAGATTTCTCGATAGAGGCGCATGGGCGAGCAATGCCGTCATGCGCCTCGGCGAGGCGACAGAGTTTTTCGCAGACGGTCAACTTCAGATACGAACGATTGATTCTCTGAAGGCTTATCTCAGACGAAGGATCGGCGGCTACAAAGTAGCTATTAAGGATGTGCCGACTTAGGCGAGATTTACTACCCGAATCCAGAGTTGGTGAAGAGACTTGGTCGGGCGAACCGCGTCGGAAGCCCCATCTTCTATTGTAGCTTGGGTGAATTCCCGGTCCTTCGTGAGTTACGCGTTAAGGCGGGAGATATGGTCGCGTTGGCCGAATGGGCTCTCTGAGAGCCCCTATGGATGCACAATCTGGGATACCATGAGGATGCGCTTCGGAGAATGAATGCGCCGATTCCCGAACAGAGGGTATCGCTGCTAAACCCTATACAGAACGAAACCAATCGGAATAGGCGCCTACGAAGCCGCATGTCGCTCGCGTTCACCGGAGATGTCCCTGAGGACGCGGAATATAGGTACAAGGAGACGATCGCTATCACTGAACTGCTGTTCGACGGAGCGTCACCCATTTCTTACCGAGGGCTGGGCGCGCCAGCTCCGAGTACGTCGCTGGAATTGTTTATCCGTCGGTTCAAATGGGAGGCCTTGCAGACAATGTAGCGATACTTTCCAACTTTGCTGACCGCTATGTTCTGGCTAAGTGGGTTCGATATATCAAAGTGGAAGCCGCAGATCAGGAGAGACTAGCTTACGCTTTTCTCACTGTCGCGCACGCAGCTAGCTTCTCAGATAAGATGATCATTTGGTCGGACGTTCAGGTCTCCGAAGCCGAGCGACGCACCCTTGTAAGCTTTGAAAATGGAAAATGGGTGTTCCGCGACGGTTTCGGTAAGGTATGCGCTGTGCATTGACAAATGGTCTGATATTCAACTGACTGCTTATTTGCCGACCTGAAATCATGAC
>DATGHD010000184.1:0-5147 GCA_035308145.1 Roseiarcus sp. | reverse complement strand
ATCTGATGCTCGCGCCCTCCGGCCTCTCGAAGCTGGAGCGCGAGATGATCGCGGTCGCGGTCTCGGCCCACAATCGCTGCTACTATTGCCTCACGGCGCATGGCGCGGCGGTGCGCCAGATCTCGGGCGTTCCGGAGCTTGGCGAATTGATGGTGATGAACTGGCGCGCCGCGGAACTTTCGACGCGCCAGCGCGCGATGCTCGCTTTCGCCACGAAACTGACCAAGGCCAGCGAGGAAATCGAAGAGGCCGATCGGCAGGCTTTGCGCGAAGCCGGCTTCTCCGACCGCGACATCTGGGACATTGCCGCGGTCGCAAGTTTCTTCAATATGTCGAATCGGATGGCCTCGGCCGTCGATATGCGGCCAAACCGCGAGTATCACGCGCAAGCGCGGTGAACGGCGGCTCGCGCGCAATGATTGGGAGATTTGCCGCATCATTCGCCTGCCTGCGCTCCAGTCGATCCTCGTGCGCGCCGCCGCCTTCGCTTGCGCGGCGATCGGATGCGCATCAGCGGCCTTGGCCGACGATTCTTGCCTTTACACGCCGCCCCAGACGATCGACGGCCTCATCGCCGCGGACGCGGTTTCGGATTTTCGCTCGACGCTATTGACGTGCCGCCGCGGCGACGACCAGCGCATCGGGATCCGGGCGATGACCATCGGCGCCAAATTCTTGCTGCTGCTGGTCGATCCCGACGCGTTGACGACACGGATCGAGAACGCGACGTGCTGGAGCTGCGAACCAGCGGACGAAGCGTCGCTCAAAGCCACGCGTTTCATGAGCGCGGTCGCCCGCTCCGCCGAGGCGCCGGGAATCGCTCATCGTACTTTCCTCATCAACGCCGGGCTGAAGCATGGGGCCGCGCCCGGCGATTTCATCACCGGCGACCTCTGCCCGAGCGAGCGGCCGCTCGACCGCCGGTTCTTTGAAAAGCTTAAGACCAACGGCCCGGCGACGCCTGTGGCGTTGTCAATCTCCGGCCTATGGCTGAAACATCATGCGGGAGATTTCCAGTGGCTGCGCCAACAAGCCGCCTCCGGCGCCCTGGACATCGTCTGGACCAACCACACCTATCATCACCCTTACGCGAAGGGGCGATCGGACGATGCGACTTTCATGCTGACTGAGGGGCTCGATCCGGATTTCGAAATCTTGGAGACCGAGCGTCTGCTCGTCGCCAATGGCGGGACGCCTTCGATGTTTTTCCGCTTTCCCGGCCTCGTCTCGTCGTCGCCCCTCATGGAGGCGGTGCGGCGCCATCATTTGATTTCGATCGGCGCCGATTCGTGGCTCGCCAAGGGCCAGAAACCAGGTCCCGGCTCGATCGTGCTGGTTCACCCGAACGGCAATGAAGAAATCGGCATCGATCTTTTCAGCCGCGACTACGACAATGGGACGATCGTGCGCCCCTTGGAGCCTCTCATGGCCGCGCCATGAGCCGAGGGCTTACACAGTGAGCCGATCGACGACTTCCTTCGGCATCGGCTGGCTCTTCAGCCGGCCGTCCGCTTCTTCGATCACCCAGACGCGCGTCTCATGGCCTTCAACCGCCAGCGCGCCTTGGTTGAACAACTTGTGCTCGACCTCAAAGCTCGATCGCCCGACTTTAGCGACCGAGGAGACGATCTCGATATAGTCGCCGTAGCGGGCAGGCAGGCGGAAGATCGCGCGGGTGTCGACCAGCGGAACGCCGGCGACGCCATAACGGGCGCGCATATCGGCCTTGTCGACGCCGAGCGCCTGGCGCAGAAGCAAGGCTGTCGACCAATCGAAGAATTCGAAGAAGCGGGGGTTGAAGACGATTCCAGCCGGGTCGCAATGACCCCATTCGATCGTCAGCCCGCGGGTGATGTGAAGGGACATCGACGTGGCGCTCGCTTATCTTCAGGCCGACTTTCTCGGACGCGGGTTCAGGTCTCGCCCGCGCTGATGACGCGGGGCGATCTCGGGAGCTGATAGAGTTCCTCGACCAAGGAGGAACGCGCGCCGAGAACGGCGCGCTGATTGATCGAACCCTTGTCGGTGATTTCGCCTCTGTCGAGCGACGGCGGCTCGTCAAGCAGCAACAGCCGATTGACGCGATTGGAGGAGCCGGTCGCGGTCGCGGCCGACTCATCGAGCCGGCGGCGAAACTCGTCGACAAGGCGCGGATGAGACAGAATTGCGCTCACATCGTTCACGGAATGATCGCCGCAAAGCGCGCGGCAATTGTCGATGTCGGGGAAGACGAGAACGGCGATGTCATCGTAGTCGAGTCCGGCGATCACCACGTCGCGAACCAGCGGCGCGAAATGGCTGACGATCTTGGCGCGCAAGGGCCCGACGCTGACCCAAGTGCCGGTTGAAAGCTTGAAGTCCTCAGCGATGCGGCCATCGAATTTGAAGCCTTTCGCGCGATCCGCGTCATCGATGAACCGCAAGGCGTCGCCCATGCGATACCAGCCTTCTTCGTCGAAGGCTTTGGCGGTGGCGGCCGGATCGCGCCAATATCCTTGCGTAATCGCGGCGCCGCGCACGCGCGCCTCGAACTTCCCTTCGACGGGCGTCAGCTTGAGTTCGACGCCGGGAACCGGCAAGCCGAGATAGCCCGATTGGCAATGTTCCGGCGCGCAGGCGAGCGCGAAGGGCCCTGTCTCGGTTGAGCCAAGGCCGGTCATCATCAGCACCCGCGCGCCGAGCGCCTCGACCGAGGCGGCGTCGATCGCGTCCCAAACATGCTGGGAAAGCCCGGCGCCGGCGAAGAAATTCATGTTGAGGCGCGAGAAGAAAATGTCGCGCAAAGGCCGATCGGCGGCGAGGCGGGGCGCCAGCTCTTCAAAGCCTTTGGGGACGTTGAAATAGGCGGTCGTCGCGATCTCACGCAAATTCCGCACGGTTGCTTCGATCCCCTTTGGCGTCGGGCGGCCCTCGTCAATGTAGAACGATCCGCCATTATAGATCACCAGCCCAAAATTATGATTGCCGCCGAACGTGTGGCTCCACGGCAGCCAATCGACCAGGACCGGCGGCTCCTCTTTGAGAAAACGAAAGTAGTTGGCGATCATCTCCTGATTGGCGGTCAACATCCGCTGGCTGTTGATCACGCCCTTGGGCAAAGCCGTCGAGCCGGAGGTGAAGAGGATCTTGGCGACGTCCTCGCCTTTGATCGCTTCGTGGGCCTGCGCGACATTTATTTCGTCCGCGGCGCCGGCGAGGAGATCGGCGAAAAGCGTCGCGCCGCCCAAGGGAGGATTCCTCGCGACGACGATCTCGGCGTTATGAGATGCGAGCCCCTCGAGCGCGCGCGCGAAAACCGCGCCGTCGCTTGCGAAGATGAGGCCCGGCGTCAGGCGCCCGGCGATATGTCTGAGCTTCGAAAGGTCGGTAGCGATGGTCGAATAGGCCGGCGAGATCGGCGCGTAAGGCGCGCCGACATGGAGACAGGCGATCGCCAATAGCGCATGCTCGAGATCATTGCCCGAAAGGATCATCACCGGTCGCTCGGCCGAAAGGCCGCGCCGGATCAGGCCCGCCCCAATCCTCTTGGCGGCGTCGAACGCCTCGGCGTAGGAAATCTTGCGCCACGCGCCGGCGCTATCGCGCTCCGCCATAAAGATCCGATCCGGCGCGAGAGCGGCGAAATGCGCGAAGCGGGTGGTCAGCTTTTCGGGATAGCGGCCGAGCCGCGCGACCGGGCGAACAAACAGCGCGCCGTCGGCCCGTTCCTCAAAGCGGGCCGCGTTGGAGCCGATCGCAAACCGACGGACCGGCGCGTCGCTGAGGGAGCGAGGCTTGGTGGGCGCGACGCGCGCCGGCGCCATATCGGTCCTCCCCGCGTTAGTCTTGCGGCGCGACCTTTGCGCCGCGCTTCTCGAGAAAGTCGCGCATGCGCGATTTCGCTTCGGCGTCGTCTTGCGCGATCGCGCTCATCAGCGACTCGATCAGATAGCCGCTCGCGCGATCGCCATCGGCGATGCGCGGCAGCGCCTGGATCAAGGCAAAGTTCGTCAGCCCGGCGTTGCCGACGATTTTTCTGGCAAGCTCGATCGCTTTGGCGAGAGCATGGCCTTCGGCGACGACATAGTGCGAGAAGCCGAATTGATAGCCTTCCTCGGCGCGATAGACGCGGCCGGTCAGCATCATCTCCATCATACGCGATGCGCCGATGAGCCGCGACAGCCGCACCGAGCCGCCGCCGCCGACAAAAATGCCGCGCTGTCCTTCGGGCAACGCATAGAAGGCCGACTTCTCGGCGACGCGAACATGGGTGGCCGCGGCCAATTCCAGCCCACCGCCGACGACCGCGCCATTGAGCGCCGAGACGACCGGGATTCTCCCGAACTCGATCGCCTCGAAGGCGCGGTGCCAAAAGCGAGCATGGTCGATCGCCTCGGACAAATTCTTTTCGATGAGTTCGGAAAGATCGAGCCCGGCCGAGAAATGTTCGCCGGCGCCATGGAGCACGGCGGCCTTGACGCGCTCAGGCAGTCCTCGGAACGCCGTTTCGAGCGCGAGCACGCTCTCGTCGTTCAGCGCGTTGCGCTTCGCCGGGCGGTCAAGACGGATGATCGCGATCTCGCCGTCGATTTTAATCGAGACGGGCGGCGGCGATTTGGCCACGGAAACGGCGGTCATGGCGGCGTCCCATCGCTATTGTTATCAGATATAACAATAGCGATGGGACTGTCAAACCTCGGCGCCCACCGTTGACCGCAATTCGGCGCCAGACCGGGCGTCGACCCTGCCTTCAAGCCTTGGTCGCGGTCAAATGGGCGTCGAGGAGGGATTGGTCCTTGATGAGTTCGGCGCTTGGCGCCGCATGCGCCACGGCGCCGCGATTGAGGATGATCGCCTCGTCGGTGAAAGGCAGGATTTTGTGGGCCTTCTGCTCGACGATGATCATCGAGAGGCCCTCGTCGCGCGACAAGCGCCGCAAGATCGCCAAAAGCTCTTCGACGATAACGGGCGCCAGGCCCTCGGTAGGCTCGTCGAGAAGCAGAACGCGCGGGTTGAGCATCAGCGCGCGGCCGATGGCTAGCATTTGTTGCTCGCCGCCGGACAATTGGCCGCCGCCGTTTCTTCGGCGCTCCTTTAGGCGCGGAAAGATTGAATAAACTCGCTCCAGCGTCCACGCGCCCGGCAAGGCGACCGCGGTGAGATTTTCC
>DATGHD010000183.1:0-2632 GCA_035308145.1 Roseiarcus sp. | reverse complement strand
TCGGGCGCACGCTCGCCGGCATGGAGGCGGTGGTCATCGGGCGATCCAACATCGTCGGAAAGCCGGTCGCGCTATTGCTGCTCGCCCGTCATTGCACGGTGACAATCGCGCACTCCCGCACGCGCGACCTCGCCGAGGTGACGCGGCGCGCCGCTCTCCTCGTCGCTGCGGTGGGTCAACCGGAGATGGTCCGCGGCGACTGGATCAAGCTGGGGGCCATCGTTATCGACGTCGGCGTCAATCGCGTCGCCGCGGAAGGGCTCGACGCGTTGGGCAAGCCAAAGACCCGGCTGGTCGGCGACGTCGCCTTTGCGGAGGCGGCGGCGCGCGCCGCGGCGATTACGCCGGTTCCCGGCGGCGTCGGGCCGATGACCATCGCCATGCTGATGGCCAACACGCTGATCGCGGCCTGCCGCGCCAACGGGCTCGACGAGCCGAAGTTCTGAACGGGACCGGTGACAGCGCTGGCGTCAGATAATTCCTTGCGCGGAAATTATTAAATCGCCCGCGGAATCTGACGCATCAGCGCGGGCTCGCCATGCCAAAATCTTGAAAGCCCGGCGATTTTGCGCCGCTGCGTTGCAGGCGCCCCTCGTTTCTGGCAAGAGGGCGCCCGGAAAAGCTGTTTTTGACGCCGAGATCCCTCCAGCGGGCGAAGCGGCGCGGGGCCAAAGGGACCAAGCACAAATGATCATTGGGTTGATTATCCTGAGCGGGCTGCTCTCGGTGGCCTATGGCTGGTTCACGATCAGCCAATTGATGGCCGCCGACGCCGGCACGCAAAGGATGCAGGAAATTTCGGCCGCCGTGCGAGAGGGCGCGCAAGCTTATTTGCGTCGACAATATACGACAATCGCCGGGGTCGGCGTCGTCGTCTTTATCGGTCTTGGCTTTCTCCTGTCGTTCGAAGTGGCTATCGGGTTCCTGATCGGCGCGATCCTTTCCGGCGCCGCCGGCTTCATCGGCATGAACGTCTCGGTCCGCGCGAACGTGCGAACCGCGCAGGCGGCGACCAAATCGCTTGGGGCCGGTCTCGATATCGCGTTCAAGTCGGGCGCCGTCACCGGCATGCTGGTCGCCGGTCTCGCTTTGCTCGGCGTCGCCTCGTACTATCTAATCTTGACTCTTTTCTTGGGTCATTCGCCGGCGAGCCGCGCCGTCGTTGACGCGCTCGTCGCCCTCGGCTTCGGCGCTTCGCTCATCTCGATCTTCGCCCGTCTCGGCGGCGGCATTTTCACCAAAGGCGCCGATGTGGGCGCCGATCTTGTCGGCAAGGTCGAAGCCGGAATTCCGGAGGATGATCCGCGCAATCCGGCGACGATTGCCGACAATGTCGGCGACAATGTCGGCGACTGCGCGGGCATGGCCGCCGATCTTTTCGAGACCTACGCGGTGACCGTCGTCGCGACCATGGTTCTCGCATCGATCTTCTTCAACGGCGGCCCGTTCCTGGCTCGCGCGATGCTCTACCCGCTGGCGATTTGCGGCGCTTGCATCGTGACCTCGATCATCGGCGCGCAATTCGTCAAGCTCGGCGCCAACAATTCGATCATGGGCGCCCTTTATAAGGGCCTGATCGTCACCGGCCTCTTGTCGATCGTGGGCCTGGCGGTGGCGACGCAATTCGTCATCGGCTGGGGCGAGATCGGAAAAGTCTCCGACGCCGCCGTAACCGGAACAAATCTCTTCATCTGCGGGATCGTTGGCCTCATCGTCACCGGCCTGATCGTCGTCATCACCGAATATTATACCGGCACCGGCAAGCGGCCGGTGGTCTCGATCGCGCAGGCCTCCGTCACCGGCCATGGCACCAACGTGATCCAGGGGCTGGCGGTGTCTCTTGAATCGACCGCCTTGCCGGCTTTGGTCATCATTGGCGGCATCATCGCGGCCTTCCAACTCGCGGGCCTGTTTGGCATTGCCGTTGCGGTGACGACGATGCTGGGTCTCGCTGGCATGATCGTCGCGCTCGATGCATTCGGGCCGGTCACCGACAACGCCGGCGGCATTGCTGAAATGGCCGGCCTGCCGAAGGAGGTTCGCCAGTCGACGGATGCGCTGGACGCGGTCGGCAACACGACCAAGGCGGTGACCAAGGGCTACGCCATCGGCTCAGCCGGCCTTGGCGCATTGGTTCTTTTCGCCGCCTATTCGAACGACTTGAAATATTTCGCCGCCAATGCCGACAAGTTTCCCTACTTCAAGGACGTCGGCCAGGTCTCGTTCGATTTGTCGAACCCATACGTAGTCGCCGGCCTGATTTTTGGCGGTCTCATCCCGTACCTTTTCGGCGGTATCGCGATGACGGCGGTCGGCCGCGCGGCAGGCTCGGTCGTGCTCGAAGTGCGCCGCCAGTTCCGTGAAAAGCCCGGCATCATGGACGGCAAGGATCGGCCTGACTATGGCCGCGCGGTCGACATGCTGACCAAGGCGGCGATCCGCGAAATGATCGTGCCGTCGCTGCTGCCGGTGCTGGCGCCGTTCGTCGTCTTCTTTGGCGCGCTGTGGATCTCAGGCTCGAAGGCAGACGCATTCGCCGCCCTCGGTGCCTCTTTGCTAGGCGTGATCGTCAACGGCCTCTTCGTCGCCATCTCGATGACCTCTGGCGGCGGCGCTTGGGACAACGCCAAGA
>DATGHD010000182.1:0-6670 GCA_035308145.1 Roseiarcus sp. | reverse complement strand
ACCAGCCTTCTTGGCGTTGTAGAGCCAGCGCAGTTGCGAGACGGCCTGCGTCGAAGTCAGCCCGACCGGCTTATCGAGACAGACCCAGCCATTGATCTCGACCCGCGTCGAGCGGCGCTGACGATGCGGCTTTGCGCTGTCGCTCGCATCACTCATCAGGGCTTTCAGCGTTCTTAAGGTCGCGGGCGACGCGCGGTGAATGCAAAAGTTCGTCGATGCGCGCCTGCGCGTCGTAACTCTCATCGAGAACGAAACGGAGGTCGGCGGCGAACTTGAGATTGACCCTCGCGGCGATCTCGGCGCGCAGCGCTTTCTTGTTGCGCTCGAGGGCGGCGAGCGCTTCCGCCCGCGCCCTGCCGCCGAGCGGCATGACGTAAAGCGTCGCCTGGCGCAGGTCGGGCGACATTTTGACTTCGCGGATGGTGACCGCGCCGAGGATTTTTTCCTCGAAATGGCCGCGCGCCAGCGCTTCGGCGGCGGCGTGGCGCACCGCTTCGGCGACTCGCAAGAGGCGCTGCGAGGGCGCGCCGCTGTTCTGATTGGGATGAGGCATATGACGTCGGCGCCGGGGCGCCGTCCAAGGTTTTCCGAGGCGGCGCGGCCTTTAGGCCGCGCGCGATCCGTCAGAGCGTGCGGCGCACCTCTTCGACGCGGTAGCATTCGATGACGTCGCCGGCCCGCATATCCTGGTAGTTCTCAAAGGCCATGCCGCATTCTTGGCCGGCCTGGACCTCGCGGACCTCGTCCTTGAAGCGCTTGAGCGTCGAGAGCTTGCCTTCATGCACGACAACATTGTCGCGGATGAGACGAACGCTGGCGCCGCGCTGGACGACGCCGTCGGTGACGCGGCAGCCCGCGACATGCCCGACCTTGGAGATCGTGAATATCTCCAAAATCTGCGCGTTGCCCAGCATCTCTTCGCGTAACGTCGGCGCGAGCAGGCCGGACATCGCCGCCTTCACGTCATCCACGAGATTGTAGATGATGTTGTAGTAGCGAATCTCGATGCCTTGCCGCTCGGCGAGGTCGCGCGCTTCCTTATGCGCGCGCACGTTGAAGCCGATGACCACCGCCGTCGAGGCCTCGGCGAGGGTGATATCGGATTCGGTGACGCCGCCGACGCCGGAATGGACGACCCGCGCGCCGACCTCGTCATTGCCGAGCTTTTCCAGCGCGGCGACGATCGCCTCGACCGAGCCCTGCACGTCGCCTTTAATGACGATCGGAAATTCCTTGCGGCCGGCCGTCTTCAACTGGCTCATCATGTCGGCGAGCGAGGTGCGCACCGGCGCGCCGCGCGCCGCCTGCTTCTCGCGTTTCTGGCGCTCGCGATATTCGGTGATCTCGCGCGCCCGCGCCTCGCTTTCGACGACGGCGACGCGGTCGCCCGCTTCCGGGGCGCCGGAGAACCCAAGAACCTCGACCGGCGTTGACGGGCCCGCCGCCTCGACATTTGCGCCTTTGTCGTCGATCAAGGCGCGCACCCGACCCCATTGCGAACCGGCGACGACGAGATCGCCGACCTGCAAAGTGCCGCGCTGCACCAGCACGGTTGCGACCGGGCCACGACCACGGTCGAGTCGCGCTTCGATCACCGCGCCCTCGCCATGGCGGCTCGGGTCAGCCTTAAGATCGAGCAATTCCGCCTGAAGCGCGATTGCTTCGAGCAGTTTGTCGAGATTGGTGTGCTTCGTGGCTGAGACCTCAACCGCCAACGTGTCGCCGCCGAAACTCTCGACCTGCACTTCATGTTGGAGAAGCTCAGTTGCGACACGCTCGGGATTGGCGTCCGGCTTATCGATCTTGTTGATCGCCACGATGATCGGCGCTTTGGCGGCCTTGGCGTGCCGGATGGCTTCGACCGTCTGCGGCATGACGCCATCATCCGCCGCGACCACCAGAACGACGATATCGGTGACGCTTGCGCCTCGGGCGCGCATCGCCGTGAAGGCGGCGTGGCCGGGCGTGTCGATGAAGGTGATCTTGGAGCCGTTCGGGGCGGTGACCTGATAGGCGCCGATGTGCTGAGTGATGCCGCCGGCTTCGCCCGCGACCACGTTGGCGTGGCGAATGGCGTCCAGCAGCGAAGTCTTGCCGTGGTCGACATGGCCCATGATCGTGACAATCGGCGGACGCGGCTCGAGGGCGCCTTGGATGTCCGGATGATCGAACAGACCTTCCTCGACGTCGGATTCGGCGACGCGCTTGACCGTGTGGCCCATTTCCTCCGCGATCAATTGCGCGGTGTCCGCCTCGAGCACATCCGTCGCCGTCGCCATCTGCCCTTGCTTCATCAAGAGCTTGATGACGTCAACGGCGCGCTCCGACATGCGGCTCGCCAATTCCTGGACGGTGATCGTCTCAGGGATGACGATTTCGCGCGACAGCTTTTCCTTGGGCTCGTCGAGCCCGTGGCCTTTGAGGCGTTGAGTCCGGCGACGGAACGCCGCGATGGAGCGGACGCGCTCCTCTTCGCCCGACGTCGCGTTGGTGACGGTAAGCCGGCCGCGATTTCTCTGCTCGCCGCTGCGCGGCTGACGCGGGGGCAGGACCACCTTGGTCGGCTGCCCGGGGCGCCGAATGAGCCGTTTGGCGGTTTCGTCTTCCTCCGGAACAATTGCCGCGCGACCGGCCGGCGGCACGCTGGTCAACGTCAACGGCTTCCGCGCCGTAGTCGCCCCGGCGGCCGGAGCTGGCTCGCCTGCGAGGCGCCGTCGAGCTTCCTCCTCGGTCTTGCGCTTCACTTCGGCATCCTGGGCGCGACGAGCCTCCTCGTCGCGCTTGCGCGCTTCGGCGGCCTCCCGCTCTTGCCGCTCCCGCGCCTCGCGTTCCGAACGCGCCTTGGCTTCGGCCTCCTGGCGGCGGCGATCCTCTTCTTCGCGCGCCCGCGCGCCGACCAGCGCCTTGGCGCGAGCCTCGCGCTGCTCGGCGGTGAGGGTCGGCAGGACCACGCCTGTCTTAGCTGGCGGCGTCGGCGCGGCCGGCGCAGACGGCGCCTTGACCGGCCCAGCGGGCGGCGGCGCGCTTTTCAGGGTCACCGGCGGCCCGGCCTCACGAGCCGGCGCTTCGCCCACGCCGGGAATCCGACGCTTCACCTTTTCGACGACGACCGCCTTGCTCCGCCCGTGCGAAAAGCTTTGGCGGACCATGCCCTGCTCGACTGGCCGCTTTGGCAAATGCAACGTCTTCGACGCCGCAACGCTCAGAGTCTTGTCGGTGTTATTCGTATCGCTCATTCGTCCTTCCACGCGCCGGGCTTAGCCCGGGACACCCGTTCAACCGATCGCGGCCTCGCCGCCCTGATTTTTCGCCGCGCCCGGCGGGATTTCCGAATCCGCGGCCAAATAGGCGCTGAGCCGCCGCGCTCTCAAAAGGAACGCCGCGCTCGCCTCGCCTTCGCCGAGCGCTGCATGTATCACATTTGTCCTCCCCAATGCCAAATCCAATTGGCGGGATAAAAACAGATTGATCCGCGGCGCCAGCCCTTCCTCGCGAAGGTTCGCCCTGGCGAAACGCTCCAGCTTGGCGACGCCGTCCGGCGAGGCGTCGCGCGCGTGGATCAAGGCGGCCAAGCGCCCGGCGCGGATCGCCGCCTCGATTTTGGCCGTTCCCGCCACCGCTAGGCCCGCTTTATTGGCGATCGACAAAGACTGAAGCGCATCCTCTTCGATCAACCGCTCGACCAAGCTCACAAGATCGGCCGGAGGCGATGCTTTGGCCTTGAAACCGCGAGAGAAAACCTGTCGCCGAACGGCCTCGGCGACAGCCGCGCGGCGCGCCGACACCCAGACGCCGCGACCGGGCAGCTTGCGGCGAAGATCCGGAACGACCACGCCTTCCGGCGATAGGCAGAAGCGGATCATCGTTTCCGGCGGGCCCTTTCGACCGGTGACGGCGCAGGTCCGTTCCGGCCCGTCCTCGCCGGCGCGCGGGCGCTCGTCCAAACCAGCCTCCGATCCGCCCTGCCTTATTCGCTGCTCTCAGCCGGCGTCGCTTCAGCCGCCGGCGCCGCCGGCGCTGGCTCCTCGATCCAGCCGGCGAGCACCCGCGCCCGCAGGATCATCGCTTCGGCTTGCTCCCGCGAAAGGTCGAAACCGTCGAGGAAGCCCGGGTGCTGTTTGGGCTCCCCTTCCCCGCGCTCGGTCCAGCCGACAAGATCGTCAGTGGCGCAGCCGGCGAGATCCTCAAGGGTCTTGACGTCATTTTCGCCGAGTTTGACCAGCATGGCGGTGGTCACGCCGTCGATCTGCTTAAGATCGTCGGAAACGCCGAGCGCCTTGCGCTTCTCGTCCTGCTCGGCCTCGATCTTCGCCAGATGCGCCTGGGCGCGCGACTGAATTTCTGCGGCGGTGTCGGCGTCGAAACCCTCGATTGAAGCAAGCTCGCGCGGCTCGACATAGGCCAGCTCTTCGACCGAGCGGAAGCCTTCCGAAGCGAGCAATTGGGCGACGACTTCGTCAACATCGAGCGCGCTCATGAAAACATTCGTCCGCTCGACGAACTCCTTCTGCCGCCGTTCGGATTCCTCGGCTTCGGTCAGGATGTCGATGTCCCAGCCGGTCAGTTGCGAGGCAAGACGCACGTTCTGGCCGCGCCGGCCGATCGCCAGCGAAAGCTGATCATCAGGCACGACCACCTCGATCCGAGTCGAATCTTCATCGAGCACGACCTTCATCACTTCGGCGGGCTGAAGGGCGTTGACGATGAATGTCGCATGGTCCGCCGACCAGGGAATAATGTCGATCTTCTCGCCTTGCAGCTCATTCACCACCGCCTGGACGCGCGAGCCGCGCATGCCGACGCAGGCGCCGACCGGATCGATCGAGGAATCGTTCGAGATGACGGCGATCTTGGCGCGCGAGCCAGGATCGCGCGCGACTGATTTCACTTCGACGATGCCGTCGTAAATCTCGGGCACCTCCTGCGCGAAGAGCTTGGCGGTGAATTGCGGATGCGTGCGCGAGAGGAAAATCTGCGGGCCTCGCTGCTCGCGACGCACGTCGTAGACATAGGCGCGAATGCGATCGCCGGGACGGAACATTTCGCGCGGGATCAGTTCATCACGCCTGACCACTGCTTCGCCCGCGCCCGCGCCGCCAAGGTCGACGACGACATTGCCGTATTCGACGCGCTTGACGATGCCGTTGATGATCTCGCCGATGCGGTCCTTGTACACGTCGTATTGCTTGTCGCGCTCGGCCTCTCTGATCTTCTGCACCAGCACTTGTTTCGACGATTGCGCCGGAATGCGCCCAAAGTCGAAAGGCGGCAGCGATTCGGCGATCCAATCGCCAATCTGCGCGGCGGGGTTCTTCTTTCGCGCTTCATTCAGCGAAATTTGCGTCGCCTCGTTTTCGACTTCCTCGACGACCAGCAGCAACCGGGAAAATCTGATCTCCCCGGTCTTGGGATTGATTTCGGCGCGCACCTCCGTCTCCTGCCCGTAACGGGAGCGCGCGGCTTTCTGCATCGCGTCCTCCATGGAGGCGAGGACGATCGAGCGATCGATCGATTTCTCGCGCGCGACCGCGTCGACGATCTGCAAGAGTTCAAGCCTATTGGCGCTGACGGCCATTAAGTATCTCCTCAACTTCTCTTCGTTCGAGCCGACGCCGTTGCCGCGTCGGCTGTTCATCTTAAGTTTCAGTCCCGATCGTCGGGCGCGCGCGCGCCGCGATTTTTCGACGCCCGTTTGGCGCTTTTCTTGGCCGCCTTCTCGCGGCGCAGAACCTCGCGGATCAGCGTTTCAGTCAGGACCAGCCGCGCCTCCGCCATGTCCTTGATCGGCAGATCGACAAGCCCGACGACGCCGTCGGCGCCGACGAATCGAAGCCGCGCGCGCGGATTGTCCGTTCTTTCTACGCCCTCAATCAGGCCGCGAAAGCGCTTTCGCCCTTCGATCAGCCTTTCCATCTCGATTTTGGCTTCGTGGCCGGTCGCGCGTTCGAAATCACTGACGCGGACCAGCGGCCGGTCGATTCCAGGCGAAGACACTTCCAGCCGATAGGACTGGCGAATCGGATCTTCGACATCGAGAAGCGGCGATAAGGCGACGCTCGCTTGTTCGCAATCGTCGATGCTCATCGCGCCGTCGGCGCGTTCGGCCATGATCTGTACGGTGCAGCCTTCGGCAGCCGAAATCTTCACCCGCACCAGCCTCAGACCAAGGTCGCGCAACGTCGGCGCGACAATGGCGCCGACGCGAAGCGCCGGGCCGCTCTCTTCGATCAGACGCGGCTCATCGAGAGCGTCGCGCGTTCCCTCGGGCGCTTCAGTCTTTTCGAGCGCCAATTGGGGCTCGGCCATTGGGCGTCACCGGCAATAAAAAAGAGCGGGTCCCGGCCGGGGCCCACTCTCAAAAATCCTCTTATCTCACGATGAGAGGCTATGAGAAACCAACTGCCTGCTATTTATAGGCTCCAGCCCAATTAGGCAAGACCTCGCAAGCTCAATGGATCGATTGCGTCGCCGGGGCGCTGGGGGCGGCAAGCGTATTGCGCGCGGTGATTTGAGCAGACGCGCTGGCGAAGACGGGCCCGTCGCCGAGTTCCACGACCGGCATGCATTGCGGCGCGCAGGAATAGGACTCGCGGTCCATGCCGCGCTGGACGACCAGCGTCGTCTGGGTCGGCGCGACGCGAATCATCTTTTCCTCGAGGATATTGCCCTC
>DATGHD010000181.1:0-8712 GCA_035308145.1 Roseiarcus sp. | reverse complement strand
TTGAGCAAGCGAGGAGCGGCCTCGAGTTCCGCCGCTTTCGCAACACAAATGGGTTGTCCTATCGAAACCGGCTGACCGACTCAGCCGAGAGCGGCTGGAGCGATTGGTTCAATTCGCCACAGCCGCGGAGGGAAGGCGTGGTTGAATGGTGAGGCGCATCGCCCGGTTCGTTGGCTTCATATTCGCCACTGCGGCGATCATTTTCGTTGTCGCCTCCGCGGTCGTCGCCGCGGTCATTTGGCACTATGAGCAGGACCTTCCCGACTATACGCAATTGCAGAACTACGAACCGCCGGTGATGACGCGCGTGCACGCCGGCGACGGCAGTTTGCTCGCCGAATATTTCCATGAGCGGCGGCTCTACCTCCCATCCTCGGCGATTCCGCCTCTGGTCAAGGAGGCCTTCATCGCCGCCGAAGACAAGAATTTCTACACCCACCGCGGCTTTGATCCGGAGGGCATGATCCGGGCCGCGATCATCTTCGCTCAGGGCTCCAAGCACGTTCAGGGCGCTTCGACGATCACCCAGCAGGTGGCCAAGAACTTTCTTCTCAGCAATGAGCGCACTTTCGATCGAAAGATCCGCGAAATCCTTCTCAGCATGCGCATCGAGCAGGCCTATTCAAAGGATAGGATCCTCGAGCTTTACTTGAACGAAATCTATCTCGGCCTCAGCAATTACGGCGTCGCCGCCGCCGCGCTCGACTATTTCAACAAGTCCGTCAACGAGCTGACGATCTCCGAAATGGCTTATCTTGCGGCTCTGCCAAAAGAGCCGAGCGCGCTGCATCCGTTCCGCAATCGCGAGCGCGCCGTCGACCGCCGCAATTATGTGATCGGGCGGATGGAAGAGGACGGCTACATCACCGCCGATGAGGCGAGGAAGGCGAGGGCCGAGCCGCTCAACGTCAATCCGCGCGTGCTCACTCCCAATTCGATCGCCGCCGGCTATTTCGCCGAAGAAGTGCGCCGCGAGCTTTTGGAGCGTTACGGCGAACAGAAATTGTATGAGGGCGGCCTTTCGGTCCGCACCACCCTCGATCCGAAACTGCAATTGATGGCGCGGAAGGCCCTGGCCGACGGCCTCGTGCAGTTCGACGAGGCGCATGGCTGGCACGGCGTCGTCAGGACCGTCGATCTCGGTCAGGATTGGGGCGTCGTCTTGGCCGATATACCGGAGCTTGGCGACGTCAAGCCCTGGCGCCTCGCGGTCGTGCTCGACTCCAACGACATTTCAGCCCGCATCGGCTTGCAGCCGGAGCGCGACAAATCCGGAGAAATCGGCGCCGCTCGCCAGACGGGCTCGATTACCGCAGACGGAACGAAATGGACCGGAAGGCGGCCGAACAAAGTGGTGAAGCCAGGCGATGTCGTCTATGTCGAACCGGTCCCAGGCAAGGACGGCGAATACCGTCTGCGCCAGATCCCGGACGTTTCGGGCGCCTGCGTCGCGATGGACCCCTTCACCGGCCGTGTCCTCGCGATGATCGGCGGCTTTTCCTACGACCAATCGGAATTCAACCGCGCGACGCAGGCGATGCGCCAGCCGGGTTCGTCCTTCAAGCCCTTCGTCTACGCGACCGCCATCGACAACGGCTATACGCCGTCGTCGATCGAACTCGACGAGCCGATCGAGATCGACCAGGGCAACGGCCAAATCTGGCGCCCGGAAAACTTCGAGGGCAAATCCTCAGGCCCGCATACTTTGCGCTTCGGCGTCGAGCATTCGATCAATCAGATGACGGTGCGCCTTGCCCGCGACGTCGGCATGCCGCTGATTGTCGAATACGCCAAGCGCTTCGGCGTCTACGACGATTTGCCGACGTACCTTTCCTACGCGCTGGGCGCCGGCGAGACCACGGTGCTGCGCATGGTGACCGCCTATTCGATGTTCGACAACGGCGGCAAGCGCATCAAGGGGACGCTGATCGACCGCATCCAGGATCGCTGGGGCCACACGATCTACAAGCACGACGACCGCATCTGCCAGAGCTGCGACGCCGAGAAATGGGCCAATCAGGACGAGCCCAAGCTCATTGACAAGCGCGAACAGGTCATCGATCCGCTGACCGCCTACCAGGTCACCCACATTCTCGAGGGCGTGATTCAGCGCGGCACCGGCATCGCCATCGCCGAGCTCAAGCGCAACCTTGCCGGCAAGACCGGCACGACCAACGAAGCCAAGGACCTGTGGTTCGTCGGCTTCTCGCCCGATCTCGCCTTCGGCGTCTTCATGGGCTACGACCATCCGCGCTCGCTCGGCGGCTCCGCCCAGGCCGCGCTCTATACGGCGCCGATCTTCCGCGAATTCATGCGCATGGCCTTGAAAGACAAGCCCGATCCGCCGTTCCGCGTGCCGCCCGGCATCAAGCTGGTCTCGGTCGACGTTCATAGCGGCATGCGCTCGACCGGAGCTGGCTCCATTCTCGAGGCGTTCAAGCCCGGCACCGGCCCGCCTGAAGGCTATGCCGGCGATGCGGGAGCGCCCGACGCCTCCGCCCGCGTGCTGACGGTGACGCCCGATATCGACAGGGCGATCGGCTCGGGCACCGGCGGGCTTTATTGACCGCGCGAGCCGCGGATGGCGAATGGAGAATTCGCCATTATCTTTCTTGGCTCAAACACATTGAGACTGGCGCTGATCCCAGCGCCGACTCTCCATTGATTGCATCGCGAGCATTTTGCGCGAAAGGAATTCAAACTGTCCTGGCTCAATACATGTGAGAGGACGACCGAGTTGGATGTCCCCATTGATTTCTTGGCGGAGCGGTGCGCGAGAGAAATTGAAAGTCAAGGACGACCGCGTAGCGGTCGCCGCCTCTGGCGGCGCTTCGCGTCGCGCCCTGGCTCAAACACATCTGAGACTGGCGCTGGTTCAGCGCCACGTTCTCATTGATTGCTTGGCGAGCATTTTGCGCGAGATGAATTCGAACTCAAGGACGGCCCGAAGGGGCGCCGCCGGAGGCGGGGACGCTTCGCGTCTCCTTGACTTCGATTTCATCTCGCGCTTTCGCTCCGCCATGCAAACAATGAGAAAGTCCGCCCTCCATCGGAGTCTCTCATATGAGGTGAGCCGGCACGCGTCCTTGACCTCGAATGAGCCACCACACAACTCCTTATCCGTAAGAGCCTCACAATGCGCGCAGAAGCCGAAACCCTGGTCGAGACGATCAAGCAGTCCATCGGGCTGCTGAGGAGGCATCTTTGACGTCGACGCCGCCAAGCGTCGCCTCGCCGAACTGAACGCCAAGTCGGAAGATCCCAAGCTCTGGAACGATCCTGAGGCCGCGCAGCAATTGATGCGCGAGCGAACGTTGCTGGACGACCGGCTGCAATCGCTCGCCAAGCTCGAGCGCGAGCTTGACGATGCGGCGACCCTGGTCGAGCTCGGCGAGGCCGAGGGCGACGCGGCCAGCGAGGAAGAGGGCGTCGCGATCCTCCGCGGCCTGAAAGCGGAAGGCGAACGCAGGCAGATGGAGGCTTTGCTCTCAGGCGAAGCGGACGCCAACGACACCTATCTCGAAGTGCATTCGGGCGCCGGCGGCACCGAGAGCTGCGATTGGGCGCGCATGCTTTTGCGCATGTACATGCGCTGGGCGGAGCGCCGGAAATACAACGTCGAACTGATCGAAGAGACGGACGGCGAAGAGGCGGGCATCAAATCCGGGACCATCGTCGTCAAGGGCCATAACGCGCATGGCTGGCTCAAGACCGAATCCGGCGTGCATCGCCTGGTGCGGATTTCGCCTTTCGATTCCAACGCGCGCCGCCATACGAGCTTCGCCTCGGTCTGGGTCTATCCGGTGGTCGACGATCGTATCAATATCGAGGTCAACGAAAGCGACTGCCGCATCGACACCTACCGCGCGTCAGGCGCCGGCGGCCAGCACATCAACAAGACCGAATCGGCGGTGCGGATCACCCATATTCCGACCGGCATCGTCGTCGCCTGCCAATCGGAACGCTCGCAGCACAAGAACCGCGCCACCGCCTGGAACATGCTCCGCGCCAGGCTCTACGAGCGCGAATTGGAAAAGCGCGAGGCCGCCGTCAACGCCGACGCCGCCTCGAAGACCGACATCGGCTGGGGCCATCAGATCCGCTCCTACGTGCTGCAACCGTACCAGATGGTCAAGGACCTCCGCACCGGCCATGTCTCCGGCGCGCCATCGGAAGTGCTCGACGGCGATCTCGACGAATTCATGGAGGCCTCGCTGGCGCAGCGGCTGTCGGGCCGCACGGTCGAGGTGGAGGACGTGGAGTAGGGGCTTTGGGGGAGCGGCGTAACGCCGATCGCGCCGAGTGATGGGTCACAGAATCCTGATCTTCTATGGATCATACCGATCCGAACGTCGCGGGATTCGGTTAGCCGAGTATCTCCTTCGTGGTCTGCAAAGCCGCGGCCACGACGTAGAGCTGATCGATGCGAAAGCGGTGAATCTCCCGATGCTCGATCGCATGTATAAGGAGTATGAGCCCGGCGCCGCGCCGCCGGCGATGGAGAATCTGGCCGGGAAGATTCGCGCGGCCCATGCCTTTCTCTTTGTCGTCGGCGAATACAACTGGGGAGTTCAGCCGGGGCTCAAGAATCTGACCGACCATTTCCTGGAAGAATGGTTCTGGCGGCCGGCCGCGATCGCGAGCTATTCATTCGGCCGACTATCGGGAACACGCTCCAGCTATGCCTGGCGCAACACTCTGTCGGAAATGGGCATGGTCGTGATCTCCAGCACGCTGACCGTGGGGCCCTTAGCGGAGACGCTCGACGAAGCCGGCGAGCCGATCGGAGAGGCCGGGCAAGCGCTCTCACGGGCGTTCGGCCGCTTCGCTGATGACCTTGTATGGTGGCTGGAGGCCGCCAAGGCTCAGCGCGAGAGAACGAAGCCGCCCTACTAGAAATCGCGTCTCCGGGGCCGGAACTCAAGTCTCTCCGCGGCTAGTCTGGTGCGCGCTCGGCTCCTTGGCTCCTTCGGTTTTCGATCCCGGCGGCTCCCGGTCGCCATCTTCACCGCATAGCGGGCGAAATCATCGAATTGCAGCAGCCGCAGGTCGCTGCGGGTGGCGAAAGTCTCGATCAAACTCTTGTGCCGCCTCATCTTCGCGACTTCGTAGAGATAGATCAGCGTCTCGATCGCTTCGCGCTGGAACGGGTGATACTTGAACCCGCGGCCATCTGGCAGCTTGTGGTCGGTGGAGAACCAGTAGTTCAGCAGGATTCGTGTGGTGTCGCTGACGCCCTTGCAGCCGCCCTCCCGCCACGCCTTCACTTTCTCGCGGATGGCGGGCACGCACGGCGCGGTCGCTACCCGTGCGTCCAGCAGGTCGGGCTGATCGGCAGCCTGCTTGCGCTTGCGCGCCATTGTTGGTTCTCCGATCGCGCCCGTCATTCGGCCGCGGTCGCCGGCGGCAGCGCAATCGTCTCAACCTTGGAGAGATCGAGCTTGCGCGAAGCGTGGTCGATGTCGAGACCGACAACATCGCCCTTGGCGTCGAAGTCTGCCAGCAGACCCTCGGCAATTTCTCGCGTCTCGGCGCCCGGCGTGGTCTTCAGTTCGATGTAGAGGCTGTCCGTCTCCGAATAGTGCAGGTTCATGGTCGCTCCTTGCGAAAATTTCGGTCGAAAAAGGCGTTGTGGACCGTTTCGCCGTCCTTCAGTGTGACGACGCGCAGATATCGCGGCCTAGCCTCACCCGCTTGCGCGATACGGCCCCAGAACCGCATGCGGCCGTATCGGGGCAGCAAGTATTTCCTCGCACCAAGCACGTCGAATATAGGGACGCTTCCGCAACACGTGCTCCTCGAAATAACGCGTCGTTTTCAAGTCGCCTCACCACTCTGTCATGGCCGGGCTTGACCCGGCCATCCACGTCTTTCTTGCAGCGGTAGAGACAAGACGTGGATGCCCGGCATCGTATTTGCCTTCCCAAATCAGCTCGGCGCGGGCTTGGCGACGCGGGCCGGGCTTCGCTCTGGAATCGGCCGACGGCTTCGGCGCGCCGTTTGTCTTTCGACCCGGCGACAATTCCGACGAACTCATGTGCCGATCCCGCCCTGTTTCTCGTTGGCGCCAAACAGTATCACGCTTCGGCGAAGCCTAGCGCGGCGGCGAGAACAAATAAAGAACAATCCGCCCATCAAGCTGGGCAAATTCGCCGGTCTGCGATAGCCTTCGTCCTTCTCGCCACGCCCTCGGTTTGGGGCTAAGTCGCCGCCCGAAAAAGCTCCTGCCGCAACGATGGCCATCGACGACCGGACGCGCATCGCCGTTCCCCTCATCCTCAGGATCACCCTGATCGGCGCTCTCGCGGGAGCGACATGCGGCTACTTTGCTACGAGCGCCGCCGGAGGGGCCGGCGTCTACGGCTTCGAGCGCGGGCTGCTGATCGGCGGCGTCATTGGCGGTCTTCTGAGTTCGCTCAACATCTTTGTTCTCGAAGCGCCGATCCGGCGTAGCGGCGTTCGCCGCGCGCCCTTTCTGGCGCACGTGGCCTTAAAATCGCTGATCTACCTCAGCGTGTTCTTGTTCGCCGCCTGGATCGGCCAACGGCTCGTGCCCATCCCGGGCTTCGGCGGTTTCGAAATTGGGCTGAGAGATCTCCTGTACTTTATCGCGATCAGTTTCGTGGTCAGCTTCCTGTTCGATTTGAACAGCTTGCTCGGCCAGAATGTTCTGTTGAGCTTCGTCACCGGCCGTTACTTTCAACCGCGCGTCGAGCAACGCATCTTTCTCATGATCGACATGAAGAATTCGACTGCCGCCGCCGAGCGCCTGGGCGAGGTCCAATTCCATCGCCTGCTCAATCGCTTCGTCGGCGACCTCACCGGCCCGATCGTGATCTGGAAAGGCCAGATCCACAAATATGTCGGCGACGAGCTGATCGTGACCTGGCCGCTCGCCGCTGGCCTCAAGGAGGCGCGGTGCCTGCGCGCCTGTTTCGGCGCGATCCGCCGACTGGCCGAACTTGGCCCGCTCTATGAGCGCGAATTCGGCTTGCAGGTCGATCTTCGCGCGGGCCTGCATTGCGGACCGGTGGTCGTCGGCGAGATGGGGACGATCAAGAAAGAGATCGCGCTGCTCGGCGATGCTCTGAATACGGCGGCGCGGATCGTCGACTCCGCCCGCGACATCGGGGCGCCGGTCATCGTTTCGGCGGCGTTGCTCAATCAGCTGAAGGTCCCGCCCGGCATAGCCGCGCGCGCCCTCGGCCCGATCCAATTGCGCGGCAAGAAGAGCCCGGTCGAGCTTTTTGCGCTCGAGGCCAGCCCTTCCGCGGCGGCCGTATCCCAGGCGGCGTGACGCCGCCGAGCGGAAAAAGCTCAGCGCTCCGTCAGCGAAGCGGAAACCATCGCGGCGTTTCTTGAGGCTCTTTTCTGGACAATTGATGACGCCGAAGGATTTCCGATGGCAAGGTCCGCGAAATACATCGGGGCTTCGCCATGAACCGCATTTTGCGACTTGTCCTGACGGTCGCGACCGTCTTTTTCGTGCGGGTGATTTACGGCAGCTTGGTTTCCGGTTCGCCGGGCGGCGCCTCCGCCGGCGCGACGCCCGCGCAGCCGCAGCAACCCGGCTGGATCACGCAAAAGCTCGCCGGCCTCCTTCAAAATACGACCGGGACCGCGTTGTCGCCGCGCCACATGCGCTCGCTGTCGGTTCTGATCCTTCTCTACAGTTTCGTGCTCGGCTTGGTCGTTCACCTCATTCTGGGCGATCGTGCTTTCGGCCGCACGCTGAATGGATTGATCGCTCTTTTGGGCGCGGCCGCCGCGATCGTCTGCCTCGGCTTTCTGTCGCCCGGGATGGGAGAGGATGGCCTTGGATGGATGGCCGCGGCGACGATTTTCTCTTCCTTCCTTTTCATCGGCGTCGCGGTCGCCATGAAGGCCTTCATTTTGTCGGAGGCGGAGGATTTCGCGATCGGCAACCAGACCCGCACCGGCGGCGCGATGAAGGCCCTGACCGGCGGAGCGCCGCGCAGCCCAGTGAGCCAGGATCGGATCCAGCGCGCCTTGCGCCGCTCGTAAGACGGTGCGCGAGCTTACGCCGCCGCGGCCTCCGCCGGTTTTTCCTCTGGGCAGGGAATACGTTCCGCTCGCGGGCTTCTCGCGAAGGTCAGCCGGGCGTCAGTTGTGACAAGATAGGCCAAAGCGGCGAGCTCAGAGGCCGCGGCGATCCATCCGACCGCGCCGATCGACCATTGGCGGATCGTAAAGCCGCCCAAGGCCGAGCCGATCGCCGCGCCGAGATAAAGGGTGGACGTATTGAGCGAGAGAGTGATCGGCGCGAGCGGCGGATCGAGCGAGACAAGCCGGGCCTGCTGCGTGATCGGGAAAGCCCAGCCGAACAGGCCCCAGAGCGAAAGGCCGATGATAAGCGCCGCGCCGCCCCAGAATCCGCCCCACAGCGGGCCGATCGACAGCAAGGCGAAGGCGGCGATAAGAACCGCAAGGATGACGGCGATGAAACGCTCCCTCGGCCAATGATCGGCGCCGTAGCCGCCGAACAGGCTGCCGCCAAAGCCCATCAGCCCGAAAATCATCAGGACGCCGGCAAGGGGAGCGCCGGTCACGCCGAGCGCCGAACCCAAAAGGACGCCGAGATAGGTGTTCGCGGCGAAAGGACCGAGCAAGGCGAGGCCAGTCAGCGCCAGGAGTTTCAAGACGGCCGGCCTTTTCGCCACGGCAAGACGGGCGCGAAGGTCAATCGCCTCG
>DATGHD010000180.1:0-11721 GCA_035308145.1 Roseiarcus sp. | reverse complement strand
TGCCGGTCGGCGAGCGATCGATCTTGCCTGGGCGCACGACAACTGCATTGGCGCCGATAAGAGCGCCCTTCTCGCGAACTGCCGGCGCGGCGAATTGACAGAACGAGATATGGTCCCACTCCGGATTTTCCGGGTGTCTGAACCCGAGCTGGTCATTCGCCGCCTTGGTGATCTTGATCCCCATTTCGGCAAGATCGCGCGCCTCGCCCGGCGCGATCGAAAAGCCGAGCTCATGCGCATCGACGATCACGAAACTGTCGCCGCCATAGGCGGTGTCGACTTTGAGGGCGCCGAGCCCCGCGACTTCGAGCCGCGCATCGAGCTTGTCGGCGAAAGCCGGGACGTTGCGGACCGAAATCCGCTCGGCCTTGCTCGCGCGGCATGACGCCGTCACTTCAATGATCCCGCCTGGCGCTTCGAGCGTCAGCGTTGTCTCGGGCTCGACCATCGGGACGATCCCCGTCTCCAACAGAACCGTCGCCACGCAAATCGAATTGGAGCCCGACATGGGCGGCGTGTCGGCCGGCTCCATGATGATCCAGCCGATTTGCGCTCTGGGATTTTTCGGCGGCACCAGCAGGTTGAAATGCCGAAAAACGCCGCCGCGCGGCTCATTGAGCAGAAAATTGCGCAAGGTTTCGTCGCGCGCGATGAAGCGCGACTGCTCCCAGATCGTTTCGCCGGGCGGCGGAAGCACGCCGCCGACGATGACGTCGCCGACTTCGCCCTCGGCATGGCAGGAAACGACATGGATGAGTTTTGTAGTCCGCATAGCGCCTCACGCCGCCGCGCTGCGCTCGCTCAAGAGGCGCACGATCTCATCTTGTTGAGCCTTTGCTTCCGGCGAACCCGAGCCGCCGCGACCGGTATTTCTCGAGGCAAGCTGCATTGGCGTGGAGCCCCGCTTGTTTGGCGCCTTCACATCGGCGCCGCCGTCGAGAAGCGCCCTCACCGCGTCGGCGCAACGCGTGCGCACGGCGCGGAGCAGCGGCGTTGCGCCGTCGTTGTTGGCGGCGTTTGGATCAGCGCCTCCTTCGATGAGAGAGGCGACAGTCGCCGCCTGTGCGTTCGGATCCCATCTGCGCGAGCCGGGCATCCCGTCGGCGGCGTAGTGAAGCGGCTCAGCCCCGCGGCGATTCCTCGCGCGAATGTTCGCGCCCAGAGCAATCAATTTTCGTACGATCGTAGGTTCGTGGGCAGCCGCGGCGATATGCAGCGCGGTGTCGCCAGCATAAAGATAATGGCCGATCTCGTCGAGGTCGTATGCCTTCGCGGCTTGCCGCGTCGCCGCTTCCTTGAGGGCGGCCTGCGCCAAACTGGGCTGCGCGTCCAGCGTTCGCAAAGCTGTCGCAACGTCGCCGCACGCCATTGCTCGCGCCCATTTCATGAGCGCTAAATCTCGCGATTCATCGGCGCGCGTGGTCAAGCTGCGCTCTCCGATCCGATTTTTGGAAGCCGTCAATTCGGCGCCGCGGCTATAAAGTAACGTGAGAGGCCGTCAGCGCGCAATTTTCGTCCGCCGCCATTGAACCGGACCGGCTTTCTGTGCATTTTGCGCGCCAATCGGCCCCAAAGGGCGGCCGAAGGCGCCGGAGGCGATAAGTCCATGTCGATCTATGAGGCCACCATTCCCGTCTTCGAGCAATTGCTCGGCTCGCTTTCGGCGATCATCGACAAGGCCAAGGCGCATGCCGAAGGCCGCAAGATCGACGCTTCGGCTTTGACCACGGCGCGGCTGCGGCCTGACATGTTCCCCTTCGCCCGACAAGTTCAGGCGACTTGCGATTGGGCCAAGAATCTCGGCGCCCGCCTGGCCGGCGCCGAGCCGCCGAAATTCGAGGACCATGAGACGTCATTTGACGAGCTCAAGGCGCGTATCGCCAAGACGCTCGACTATTTGCGCGGCCTCAAGCGGCAGGACATCGACGCCGGCGAAACGCGGGAGGTCGTCTTCCCGCTCGGCCCCAACAAAATGAAAATGAAGGGCGCCGACTACGCGTTTCACTTGGCGCTGCCCAACTTCTATTTTCACCTGACGACCGCCTATGGAATCTTGCGCCATAACGGCGTCGAATTGGGCAAGCGCGATTTCATGGGCGCCACGCCCGGCATATCGCCCGCTTGAGATGATCCATTAGCGTCAACGATAAGGTCACCATTCCAATGAGCATCAATCGCATCGGCGTCGGACCGCGAATGTCGCAGGCGGTCGTTCACGGCGACACGGTTTTCGTTTCCGGCACGGTCGCCGACAAGGCGGCCGGGAAGAGCGTCGGCGAGCAGACGGGGGAGATTCTTTCGATCATCGACGGCCTGCTCGCCAAAGCCGGAACCGACAAGACGAAAATCATCTCTGCCAACATCTGGCTCGTCGATATTGCGACTTTCGCCGAAATGAATTCGGTCTGGGACGCTTGGGTCGCGCCGGGCAATACGCCGGCCCGCGCGACCGTGGAAGCCAAGCTCGCCGCGCCGCAATTTTCGGTGGAGATCGCCTGCATCGCCGCGCGCTAGCGTCTCTTGAAGGATCGCCTGTTGAACAACCATCATGCTTTTGAACGCGCCGCGACGCCCGCCGCGGCGGTCGATCGCTTGACCGAGCTTTATGAGGACGCCGCGAGCGCGCTGCGCAGCGCCGTCGAGCGCTTTCTGGAAGACGGCGCGCCGCCGCCACGGGAGACAACTCAGAAATTCCGCTATCCGCAATTGCGGGTGCACTATCGGCCCGAAGGCGTTCAGCCGAGCAGCCGGCGCGCCTTTGCAAAATTTCCGGAAGCCGGCGTTTACACGACGACCTTGACCCAGCCGGCGGCCTTTCGCGCCTATCTGCTCGAACAACTAGAACCGCTGGTCGATGAATTCGGCGCGACATTGGAAGTCGGCGTCGGCTCGCAGATCATTCCCTATCCTTACGTCTTCGAGACCGGCGACGAATTGGGACGCGGCGGCGCCACGGCTTCCGAGCTCGCGCGCTTTTTCCCCGTGCCTTTGCTCGCGGCGATGGGCGATGAGATCGCCGACGGGACTTACGAACTGAGGCCCGGCGATCCACGCCCGCTATCTCTCTTCGACGCCGTGCGGGTCGACTACTCGCTGCGCCGTCTCGTTCACTACACCGGCTCGGATTGGCGCTGGGTTCAATCCTGGGTTCTCTTGACCAACTACCATCGCTACGTCGATCAGTTCGTGCGCTGGGGCCTGGAGCAAATCCGCGCGAAAGGCGATTATGAGACGCTCATCCTGCCCGGCAATGTTACGATCGACGCCAAGATGCCCGAAGCCGAGGCCGAGGCGCGCATCGCGGCGGTGGCTTGGCATCGCTTCCAGATGCCGGCGTACCACGTGACCAGAGCGAACGGCCAAGGCGCCAGCCTGATCAACATCGGCGTTGGACCCGCCAACGCCAAGACGATCACCGATCACCTGGCGGTCTTGCGGCCGCATTGCTGGCTGATGGTCGGCCACTGCGGAGGTTTAAGACAGTCGCAAGTGATCGGCGACTACGTGCTCGCCCACGCCTATTTGCGCCAGGACCATATTCTCGACGAATCCGTGCCGCTCGACATGCCGATCCCGGCGCTGGCGGAAATTCAAGTCGCGCTGCAGGAAGCAGCCGCCAAGGTGACCGGCGATCGCGGCGAGGCGTTGAAGCGGCGCTTACGCACCGGCACGGTCGTCACCAATGACGATCGCAATTGGGAATTGCGCTGGACCCAAGAGAGGCGGCGCATCAACCTCTCGCGCGCCATCGCGGTCGACATGGAGTCGGGGACGATCGCGACGCAGGGCTTCCGGATGCGCGTGCCCTATGGCGCGCTGCTTTGCGTCTCCGACAAGCCGTTGCATGGCGAGATCAAGCTGCCCGGCGCGGCCAACGCCTTTTATGAGCGGGCCGTCGGCGAGCATTTGCAGATCGGCCTTACCGCGCTGGAGCTCCTGCGCGACCAGCGCGCGGCGCTCCATTCGCGCAAGCTCCGCAGCTTCGACGAACCGCCGTTCAGGTGAGAACGTCGCGCGTTTGTACTCTGCGCAGGCGAATTGCCGGTTAAAACCGTCATTGCGAGCGCAATCCATTCATAGGGCGCCGCCCTTCGAGTGGATTGCTTTGTCGCTTCGCTCCTCGCAATGGCGGTAGCGATTATCGCCCTTCTTTCGAGCCGGGAAAAATCTCGCGCGATCCGGCGAGCGAAAGCCCTGTCGCGCCCCGCCCCATCTTGCGCCGCGTCAAGAATCGCGCCCGGCGGCGCGCCATTGCGCCGCCGCGCCGTCGCGGCTT
Source organism: Roseiarcus sp. (assembly GCA_035308145.1). Lineage (GTDB taxonomy): Bacteria > Pseudomonadota > Alphaproteobacteria > Rhizobiales > Beijerinckiaceae > Roseiarcus. The sequence goes on along the minus strand of DATGHD010000180.1, from coordinate 7,445 downwards.
GCGATCGGCGATGGTGATTTCGCCCAGTCGCGGCGCGTCCGGTTCGGCGCGGCCTTCCTCACGTTCGACGAGAGTCGGCAAGCCCAAATACCGCGCCCAAAGCCGCCATTCGGCTTGGACCTCGTCGTCATCCTCGGCTTCGAGCAGCGTGACGCAAAGGTCGGGATCTTGATGAGCGAGCTCGACTTCATAGGCGAAACGCTCGTTCGTTGCGTCGCGCAGACGCAGGACCACGCCGCGGTACGCGCTGGCGGCGAGCGAAATGTTCATCCGCACGCCCGCGACGCTGCGCTGGATCTCGACTCTGCCGCGCGCCAGAGTGATTTCGCGTCGCCGCCCATCGGCGCGCGGATCATTGACGACAAGTCGGCGCGGCTCGAACGCGCCCGGCAGCGGCGCCGGGCGCTGTTCGCCGCCCATCGCGACAAGATTTCGCTCCAGTTCCATCGCCCGTCGCCCTCTTCATTCGCGCCTTTGCGCGTTTGGCGGAGAGTGCGCGGGTGGGGCCTGCCTGTCGCCTAAAATGCGTGGTTAAGCGGCGTTGAATCGGGCTTTTGCGCCGGTCTTTCGATCGATGTGGCTGGCGCGATATTGCCGCGAACGATCGAATTTGAGGAAATTGAAAAAAGCGGCGGGTGTCATTCTCGACATTCGCGAAGCGAATGATCGGGAACCAACGCGCCGCGACGCTCGGGCCCGGCGCGTCTCCTATCAGACGCAGATGGAAAGCGCGACGTCAGCTTGGGATTCCGGGTCAGGCCTGCCGGCCCGCCCGAAAATGACAGGGCTCGTCACAACCGATGCGCCCGCTCGTCTTTCTCCCCGTCGTGGCGGCGACGGCTCTCGCGGAAAGCGTCTCTCGCCCGCCGGCGCGTCTCGAAGGCGGCGCGCCCGAGCGCCTTGAGCGGCGACGCCAGCCGGTCAAAATCTTCGGCGCGTCTTACGATCCTTTCGCCGCGCGTCAATTCGCGGTCGAGCGCCGCCATGGTCCTGGCGTGATCGGCTTCGTCGTCATCGAACCAGACGTCGAGCACGCGCGCCCAGGCGAAGGCGAGACCCTGCAGCTTCAAGGCGCCGACCGCGCCGCCGCTCTCGATCCCGGCCGCCTCGAGCATGAAGCGCATGGAATTGACGACGACCTGATTGATCGCGAGCGCGGCCAAAGGTTCGCGCCGCAGCCATTTTGATACGCCGCGCAAGCCCTCCTTATAGGGCGCCATCGCGTCGAGCCGACGCATCAAGACATCGAACAAGCGATCCTTGGCTTCCTCGCCGGCCAGTTCGTCGCTTGGCTTTTCAAGAACGAGGCGATCGATGCGCCGCGAGAAGCCGGCGAGCACGGCGCCCTTCGAGGGAAAGGCGTCGCGAAAATCGGCGAGCGTCGCCCCGGCTTCGGCGGCGATGGCGCTGATCGAAATATCCTCGAAAGGCTGCTCGGCCGAAAGCGCCAGCAGCGCGTCGATGATGCGGCCGCGGGCGTCGCCGCTTTTCGGTTGACCGGCCTTGGAATCGCTGTCCTTCGCCATGCAATCCTCCTTGGTCCCCGTCGCGATTATTAATGTAGGAGGCTCGCCGCGACTTGTCCAAGAAGCAAGGCCGACCGACGGCGCGGAGGACTCCCCTGTCGCGCTGGCGCTACCCCGCCAGTTCGCCGGCCCTTTTATGCGCCGCGGCGACGGCCCGACGCATAAGCGGGGCAAGCCCGTCGCTCGCCTGCAACACGGCGAGAGCGGCGGCGGTGGTGCCGGCCGGCGACGTCACGTTCTGGCGCAATTGCGCCGCCGGGACGCCGGGCTCCCGGGCCATCAATTCGCCGGCCCCCTCCACCGTTCCGCGCGCAAAGCGCATGGCGAGGTCGGCTGGAAGACCGAGAGCCGCGCCGGCCTCGGCCAGCGCCTCGACAAGCGCAAAGACATAGGCCGGCCCTGAGCCTGACAGCGCCGTGACCGCATCGATCGCCCCCTCGTCCGGCAGCCAGTCAAACAGGCCGACGGTCGAAAGCAGCGTTTGCGCGATCTCCTTCTGACGCGCGTTGACCGCCGCATTGGCGGCGGCCCCGGTCACGCCGCGGCCAACCGCGGCGGGCGTATTCGGCATGGCGCGCACGAAGGCGCGCGCCCTTGGCGCCCGCGCTTGCAAATTGGCGAACGTCTTGCCGGCGATGATCGAAAGAACGAGCGCGCCTTCATGCGCGAGCCGAGCAATGGCCGGCGCCGCCGCGTCCAGCATTTGCGGCTTGACCGCGAGAACCACGACCTCCGGCTTCATTTCAGGCGGCGGCGTAAGCGCAAAGCCCCGCGCTTTCGCGAGTTCGACGATATCCGACGCCGGCGCGGGCTCGAGAATGGCGACGCCGGACGCCGGCAGGCCGCCGGCGAGCCACCCGCGCAGCATCGCCCCGCCCATCTTGCCGGCGCCGACCAGAGCCAAGGATCGCGGCCAGGTTGTCATGCTTGCTCTCCGCTCCCCGGCAGGGGAGGCGTCAAGATTTTGTTTTCAACCGAGAAGGACGGCGCGGCCGATTGGGTCCTCAATGTCAAGTTCGCGCGTTTGCCCCGTCGGCGCTCCAGTGCCCGTACCATTGCCATAGGTCGCGACCCGGCAACGTATTTTCGACTCCAACCTCACGTCGCGAAAGTCTATGCCTAAGCCGCCCTGGCGCGAAGCGTCGGAATATTGCTCACGTCCTCTTCCTGCTCCGCATGCCACGTATCGTAAGCCGCCTGCATGCGCACCCAAACGCCGGCGCCGTCGCCGAACAATTTGCCGAGCCGAACCGCCACGACCGGGGACACCGGCTTGCGCTCGCGCAGAATGTCATAGAGATGCTGACGGGAAATGCGGAGAAGCTGCGCGATCTCGGCCTTGGTCTTGCCGGTCGCCGGAATGATGTCCTCACGCAACAAAGCGCCGGGATGGGTCGGGCAGCGCTGGGGATCGCGCTTGGCGGCATGCGCCATGACCTTCTCCTTCAGTGATATTGCTCGAAGTCGACACGGCAGGCGTCGCCGTCTTCGAATTCGAAAGTTATGCACCACGGCCCATTCACATGGACCGAGTAACGCGTCGGTTTGAAGCCCCGCAAGGGATGAAAATCAAAGCCGGGGACGTTCATTTCTTCCGGCCGCGCTGCGGCGTCCAACCGGTCGAGGCGACGCAAGATGCGCGGATGCATCTTCGCGTCGATCCGCCCGCTCCGGCCTTTCTCCCAAAGCTCGGCGAGGCCCTTGCTCTTGAAGCTCCGAATCACAAGCGGGCAATGTAAGCTGTTTGTTGACCATCATCAATTGTTAGCTTAACGGGGACGCATGACCATAAAGAGCGCGCGCTCGTCGTTCATCGTCGGGCTAAGGAGCCCCTACGCCCGTCCCTGCGTCTCGAACATGGCGATGTCGAGCGCCTCTCTGGCGCTCTTGCCGGCCCAGAGAACGAATTGGAAGGCTTGGTAATAGTTCTCGCACGCCGTCAGGGCCGCGTGCACGATGGAGCCGCATTGCGCATCGCTCGCCTGCGCGCCCCCGGCCAGGACCAGCGAATGGCGGAACATCACGATATTCTCGCCGCTCCAGAGGTCGAAATGGCCGATCCATAATTGCTCGTTGATCATCTGGGCGAGCGCCGCGACCTCGGCCCGGCGTAGCGCCGACACTTTGAGATCGAAGGAGCAGCCGACATGCAGCGACTCGATTTCGGGCATCCAGGTGAAGGCGACCTCATATTGGCCCAGGCGCCTGAGACGAGGATCGAAATCTCGTCTTCGTCGGCCCGGTCGAAAGCCCATTCATTCAGCGAGGCCAAACGTTCGACCACGTCGACCGGATGCTCAGCGCGATCGGCGACGACATTCTGGCTCGGCGTCATTCCTGACCCTTCGGCGTGGGGTTGAGCGGGACGCGCGACGACGCTCTCTTTGACAAAAGCGGCGGGCCGAAGCGGCAGGAGGCCGAATCACCCCGTCAACGACTATAATCGCCGGCGAGTCCCTCGAACATGGGCGGAAAAGAATCGGATTCGCGGCGTCGCGTAAACTGTCCGTAAACCGGCGTCCACAGAATCAGCCAGCCGAATCAAGTCGATGGCTCTTCGCGGCTCGCCTCCTCGAGTTTCGCGACGCGCGCCTCGAGGGGCGCTATCCGCGCCTCCAGCGCCGCGACTCTTTCACGCAGTTTGTCGTTCTCGGCGCGGGCGAAACCGGCCATCTCATGCACGGCTTCGAATTCTTCGTGAGTGACCACATTCATGCCGGCGAGCAGCCGCTCGAGCTGGCTGCGGAGAAGGGTTTCGGCCTCGCGCCGGGCGCCGTCGGCGAGGCCCGCAGCGTCGTTCATCAGGCGGGACAGGTCATCGAAGAAGCGGCTGTTGGTCTGCGGCATGGCGGGCTCCGGCGGCGAGGGCTCAAGCGAAACATTTGGAGCCCGCCCAAGGCGGATGCAAGGCCAGGTCGCGCCGGTTAGACTGACCTTGGAACTTTGCTGGAGCGGCATGGGGAAAAGCGCAATGGCGAAAATGGCAAGATCGGCCCAGCTCGCTCTTCTTCTTGCGATGGCGTGCCTTGCGTCCGCGTCGCTCGCGTCGCCGCAGCCCATCCCCGAAAGCATTGGCGTCGCGCGCCTGCTTCCCGACGGAACGATCGTCCTGCAACTGGTCGCCCGAGGCGACGGCATGATCGGCGAAGGAACGCTGACCTACCATTTGGGCGACGCCGGCTATGCGGACGTGCTGAAGCATCTCCGGGGCATGAAGCCGGGCGAGGTTAAATCGGTTCCGCCTTGGCCGAATTGAGCCGCGTTACGATGTCTTCGCCGCGAAGGCCTTGAACGCCTCGGCATAGTCGGGATGCCAGCGCGACAAGGCCGGGCGGTTCTCAACGATGTCGCCGGCCGCCCAAAGCATCCGGCGCTCATCGAGCGCCCGCGGCGTCTCATTGTCGGGACAGAGAATATAGAAGTCGCCTGCCGCCAGCCTCTCGAGCATGAAGTCGACCGTCTGCTCCGGCGTCCAGGCGCCCGCCGGCTTCTCGGCGCGGCCCTGCGCGGTGAGGCCGGTGAAGACAAAGGCCGGGATCAGGAGATGCGCGCTGATCTTGCAGCCGGGCATGTTGCGGAGCTCGTGCTGCAAGGCCTCGGTGAAGACTTTTACGCCGGCCTTCGACACATTGTACGCCGGGTCGCCCGGCGGCGTCGTGATGCCCTGCTTCGATCCGGTGTTGATGATGAGGCCAGGCCGGCCGCGCTTGATCATGGCGGGCCCGAAGACTTGAGCGCCATGAATGACGCCCCAGAGATTGACCGCGAGAATGCGCTCCCAATTCTCCTGCGGCCCGAATGCGTTGCTGCCCGGCCCGATGCCGGCGTTGTTCATCAAAACATCGGCGCCGCCGAAGCGCTCGTTGACCGCCGCCTCCAGGCGCTCGAGCTCATCGCGGCGGCTGACGTCGCAAGGCGCCGCCATGACCGCGGCGGCGCCCGCGGGCGAGGCCGCCGCGAGCTTCTGGCTTGCCGCGGCAAGACGGTCTTCGCCGAGATCGGCGATGCAGACGCGCATGCCTAAGCCGACATAGCGCATCGCCGCGGCAAGGCCGATGCCAGACGCTCCGCCGGTGATGACGGCGACGGAATTTTTGGTCAGCGCGGGGTGAGACATTTTGGGGCGCTCTTTCTATCGCGGGCGGCATCCGCTTTTGAAGCGCATACGAAGGAAAAGCGGCGGCCGCAAGCAGAGCCGTCGCGCGCCGATTTCGCGCTTCGGGCGACCTTCGGCTAAGCTCATGCGGGCCAAGGGGCAATTTTAAGGAGGAGACGAATTCGCATGACCAGGACGATTATCAGGACTGCGCTCGCTCTTGCGCTTATCTGCGCGCCGACCCTCGCGCTCGCCGACGCAACCTGCGTCGCCCAGGCGACCGACAAGAAGCTGGCCGGCGCCGCCAAGACCAGCTTCATGACCAAATGCGAGAAAGACGCCAAAGCCGCGTGCGACAGCCAGGCGGCGGACAAGAAGCTCGCCGGCGCGGCCAAGACCAGCTTCACCAAGAAGTGCGTTTCCGACGCGACGGGCGAGTAGGGCTCACCGTACCTCGCCAAGCGAGCTGGAGGCGTTTACACAAGACCTCCGCGCGTTACGGCCGGGCTTGTCCCGGCCATGACGGGCCGTGGTCCCGACGAGGCGCGCTTACGCCAATCGTACCCTACCCCCGCTTCGCCGGGGGCGTTTCGCTTGCAGCGGCCTTGGTGCGCTTCGCCGCTTGTGGCCGCGGCTGCGCGCCGGAGGCGATGAGAAGCTTGCGATAATCGTCGCGCTTCTCGTGGATCGAGGCGATGACATAGCCCATCGGCACGCCAATATCGACGAGCACGGCCTCGGAGAGTTGCAAGCTCGCCTCGATCGTCTCAGGGACCGCGTCGGTGACGCCGAGCCCATAAAGGGCCGTCGCATGCGCGGCGTCCCGCGCCCGTGCGACGATCGTAAGGTCCGCGCGAAGCGAGCGCGCGATCTTGACCACCTCTTCGTTCGAGCGCGGGGCGTCCATGGTGACGACCAACGCGCGCGCCGTTTCGATGCCGCAGCGGCGGAGGAATTCCGGCCGCGTCGCATCGCCGAAATAGGTGGGACGGCCCTCGTCGCGCGCCCTGGCGATCAGCCTCGGATCGGAATCGACGGCGATATAGGCGACGTTGTGACGCGCCAGCATGTCGCTGATCAGAGCGCCGACGCGGCCGTAGCCGACGATGATCACCCGCGCCTGGCCGCCATCCTCCGGCGGCGTATCGAAGGCCGGCGCCTCGGATGCTGCAGAATCGCGCGGCCATTCGGCGACGCGGGCGATGAGCGGAATGGTCAACATCGTCACCGTGACGGCGACCATCGCCATATGGCCGGCGACCGGCGCGATCACGCCGCCGGCGACCGCCGCGCCGATCATCACGAAGGCGAATTCGCCGCCCGGCCCAAGCAGCAGCGCCGCCTCGCGCGTCACGCGCCAAGGCGCCTTGAAGACGCCGCCGATGCCAAGGACGGCGACGACTTTGAGGACCACGGTCGCGACGGCGATCGCCAGGATGGGCAGCGGCGAGGCGACCAACAGAGAGATATCGAGACCCGCGCCGACCGAGACGAAGAACAAGCCGAGCAGCAGGCCTTTGAACGGTTCGATCGTCACCTCGATCTCGCGGCGAAACTCCGTCTCGGCGAGGAGCAGGCCGGCGATGAAGGCGCCGAGCGCCATCGAGAGGCCGCTGGCTGCGGCGATCAGTCCGGCGCCCAGCACCACCAGAAGGGAGGCGGCCATGAAGAGTTCGGCGCTCTTGGCCAAAGCGACCGAATGGAACAGGGGCCTCAGCAAAAGGCGTCCAACCACGACCAGCGCGACGAGAGCGAGCGCCGCCGGACCCAGCGTCCAGATGAATTCGGCGTCGAGCCCGTGGATCTCGGGGCGCGACAGCATC
>DATGHD010000179.1:0-19740 GCA_035308145.1 Roseiarcus sp. | reverse complement strand
CGATGCGCGAGAGCGCAACGTGGTCGGCGAAACGCCGAACCTCGCCGCGCGCCTTCAGTCTCTCGCAAAGCCGGGAACTGTCGTCGTCTCCGAATCGACGCGCCGCCTGCTCGGCGGAATATTCGAACTGGAGGCGCTTGGACCCCAGATCATCCGCGGCTTGCCTGAGCCGATGCGCGTCTGGGTGGTTCGACGCGAGAGCGTCGACGTCAATCGCTTCGAGGCCTCGCGGATGGAAGCGATGACGCCGTTCGTGGGGCGCGAAGAGGACGTGGCGCTGCTGGTCGAGCGGTGGCGAAATGCGCAAAACGGCGAGGGACAGGTCGTGCTTCTGTCCGGCGAAGCGGGGATCGGCAAGTCGCGCGTCCTGGCCAATTTGCGCGAACGAATCGCCGGCGATCGCTATGTCGCGATGAACTTTCAATGCTCGCCGCATCACGCCAACGAAGCCTTCTTTCCGGTTCTTGGACCGATCTGGCGCGAAGCCGGCTTTGCGAACGACGAGTCGGCGGCCGCTCGGCTGGACAAGCTCGAAGCGTTGGTCGCGCGCGCCGGGCTCGATATTGCGTCGATCGCGCCAGTCCTCGCCGCCCTCTTTTCTATTCCGACCGGGCAGCGATACCCCGCCGTCGAAATGGCGCCGAGCGAAGCCAAGGAGCGCGCCATTAACGCGCTGATGGCTCTGTTCGACGGCTTGACGAGGAACACGCCGGTTCTTGCGGTCCTCGAAGACGCGCACTGGATCGATCCTTCCTCGCTCGATTTGTTTAGCCGCTTCATCGAGCGGCTGCAGAAGCTCCCGGTCTTGCTTGTGACGACCTTCCGTCCGGAATTCGTTGCGCCCTGGGTGGGGCGGCCGCATGTCACGACGCATGCGCTGAATCGATTTGGGCGGCGTCATTCGCTCGCGATCATCGATGGCTTGACCGGAGGCAAGAGGCTGCCGGATGACGTCATCGAGCAGGTGGTCGCCAAGACGGATGGCGTGCCTTTGTTTGTCGAGGAGCTGACCAAGGCCGTTCTCGAATGCGGACTTTTGCGCGAGGAAGACGGCCGATGGGTCCTGCGCACGACGCTGACCTCGCTGGCGATTCCTTCGACGCTGCACGATTCCTTGATGGCGCGACTGGATCGCCTCGCGACGGCGCGAGAGATCGCGCAAATCGGCGCGGCGATCGGCCGGGAGTTCTCGCAAAAATTGCTCGCGGCGGTAGCGCCGATTTCCGGGGCGGCGTTGGAGGCGGCGCTCGATCAACTGGTCGCCGCGGAATTGATCTACCGCCTCGGCGAGGATCCGGAGGCCACTTACGCCTTCAAACATGCGCTCGTCCAGGACGCAGCGCACGAGTCGCTCCTGCGGGCCCGACGACAAACCATTCACGCCGACATTGCGCGCGCGCTTTGCGAACGTTTCGCCGACAGCGCCGGGACCACGCCGGCAATCATCGCTCATCACTTTACCGAAGCGGCGCTGCGCGACCCCGCGGCACGCTATTGGCTGAAGGCGACCGAGCAAGCGCTGTCGCGCTCGGCTTACGTCGAAGCCAATCGCCATGTCGAATCGGGATTGGCTCAGCTTCCAAATCTTGAGGACGGGCCGTCGCGACAATCCTTGGAGCTCGCATTGCAACTGGCCCGCGCCAACGCTCTGCTGCCGCTCAAGGGTTACGACGCGCAGGAGACGATGGCGGCCTTGGCCGAGGCCAAGCGCCTCCTTGACGCCGGCGTCGGCGACGATCTGCAGCACTTCTCCGTGCTTTATGGCCTCTGCGCGGGCAATTTCTTCGCAGCGCGGATCGAGCCCGCGCATGCGCTCGCCCGCCAGATCGTCGAATTTGCGGCGCGGCAGGACAATACGGCCTACAAGCTGGTCGGCCATCGACTGCTCGGGACGACGCTCGTTCTCATGGGGCGCAATCGCGAGGCGTTCGAGCATTTTGAAACGGCCGAGCGTTACCGCGATCCCGCCCGTCATCGCCTGCTCAGCTATCGTTTTGGCAATGATCCGGGGCTCGCCATCCTCTGTTACAAGCTCTGGGCGTTGACTTTCCTCGGCCGCCTCGACGAGGCCGCCAAGGTCGGCGAACAAGTACAAGCCGAGCTGGCCGAACATACGCATGCCCCGACTGTGGCCTTTTGCATTTTCTTTACGTCGGTCTTGCCCGATCTTGCGTTTGGCGATCATGAGGCTTGCGAGCGCCACAGCGCCGAACTCGTCGCCTACTGCTCTGAGAAGAAGGTCGAGCAGTTCCGTCTGCTCGGCGCCGTGTATCAAGCATTGGCGCGCGTCGCCCAACGTCCTGACGCCGCGGGAATCGCCGCGGCGAATGCCGCGGTCATCGCTTCGCAGCGCTTCGGGGGACGCATCGGAGATTCCGACTTCATGTCCAAGCTCGCCGAAGAGTCGCTGGCGATCGGCGACGTCGCGGGCGCCGAAGCCTATATGGCGCGCTGTCTCGCTTTCGTCGAAGCCTCCGGCGAGCGCTACCATCTCGCCAATATCCGCCGCATTCAGGGCAGAATCGCGCTTGCCGGTCTTACGCCGGACAAGACAAAAGCGGAGTCCTATTTCCGCGACGCGATCGCAATCGCGCGCGAACAGGAGGTGCGGCTTTACGAACTCCGCGCCACGACCGAACTCGCCCGTCTCTGGCGCGGCGCCAAGGCGGATGCCGAGCTTCGCACGCTCGTCGAGCCGGCAATTGCCGGCGTTCGGGGCGGGGAGGCGACGCGGGACGTCATCGACGCCCGCGCGTTTCTGGCCGAGCTTCAGCGAGCGGACATCGATCTGCGACGCGAGCCAGCGGGCGTCCCGGCGGCTCGTTAAGCGGACGCCAACGATCTGGCGGCCGCCGCCGCGGTTCTTATCGAGGCGGCGCTACAAAAAAACCGAATCTCGCGAGTCTGGATCGAACGCCCGCCGCCCGGCTGAAGAAGCCCTATGTCCTTGCGAGGCCAGCGGATTTGTGAGACAGTTTCGCTGCCGCATTGAGCGAAATTTCTCGACGGAGCCGGGCCAATTCGGGAGGCGAAACGATGAGCGTACGTAAGGAACAAGAATACCTTCTGCAGCAGGAAGGTCTGCGGCAGTTGCAAAGAGGGACCATCGACAGGCGCACATTCCTGACGAACAGTCTGCTCGCCGGCCTCGGCCTTGCCGGCGTAGGCGCCGTGGCGAAGACGAGCCTCGGGACGGCGTTCGCCGCCGACCGGCCATTGACGCCGACCTTCTATCAGTGGATCCAGGATCTTCATCCCGGCATCGCCGCGGTCAACGCCAAGTTCCCTGGGATCAACTATCAGATCGCGCCGGTCGAGGGTTTCGGCATCGAGCGTTTCGTGGCCGAGGCGAAAAACAAGCAAAGCACTTGGGACGTCTATGTTGGCCAAACGCCGTTCGTGGAAATGTCGGCGTTCGTCAAGGCCGACGTCATCGAGCCGTGGGATAATTACATCCCGAAAGATGTGATCGACGACATCATCCCGTCGATCCGCGAAGAGAACACGATCAACGGCAAGCTCTATGGCTGGCCGTTCCTTCTCGACGTGATCGGAACGGGATGGCATTCGGGCCTGACGAGCAAGGCCGGCGTCGCCGACGCCGCTCCCGCGACTTGGGACGACTTTCTGGCTTCCGCCAAGAAGATCGTCGACTCCAAGGCGGCGCCCTGGGGCGCGACATTCGACGCCCATGGTTGGCGCTCGCTGGCGCCGGTCACCCACAGCATGAGCACGAATGTGTATACGCCGGAGGGCTTGTTCGACTTCACCAGCGAGCCGGCGATCGAGGCCTTGAAGCTGCTGAAGCAGATCATGGCGCTCGGCAACCCCGATATCCTCCTGGAGGGCGCGTCGGACGCCGGCGTCAACGGAACGCCGGACGAAGTCGCCTTCGCGGCCCAGCGCGTCGGCCTCTACTTCAAGTATTTCAATGCGCCGCTGCGCATGGCGGCGAATTGGGACGATCCGAAGCTGCTGCATCTCGGGCCGCTGCCGAAATTCAAGAACGGCGAGGGTTCGACGGTGTTCTGGACGACAGGTTGCGCGCTGTTCAAATATGGTCAGAACAAGGAAAAGGCGGCGGAGTACATCAAGGCGCTGACCTATGATCAACAGATCTGGAAGGACTCGATCGTCGGCACCAAGAGCGGTCATCCGGGCCAGCTGCCTCCGTACAAGTCCATCTACACGGCGTGGGACGCCAACAAGCCCGATTGGATGCCCCCCTTCGTCGGTCTGGTCCGCGGCCAACTCGACAAGGCCAAGGCGATCACCAACAACTTGTTCGGCCTGCAGCAGTTCGTGATCGGCAAGCCCATTTGGGAGACCTATCTCAAGGGCGAGGAGGCCGATCCGAAAGTGGCGATGCAGAAGGTTGTCGAGGCGGTTCACGCCGAGATGAAGAAGGGCTAGTCGCCGATCGAGCGAAGGACCAGAGAGGACCCTCTCTGGTCCTTGGCCGCCGGCGCTTGGCGCCGCGGCCGCGTCGCCATTTAGCCGCCTTTTCCGGCAGGGGCGTGCAAAAAGCGAGCAATATATTGTCACCAGGCCGACGAGATGGCGCGCATGGCGCGCCGATTGCATCAGCGTAACGATGGCGAATACGATTGCATCACAGGGCGTGAGCGTCAGCGGGGCGCAACGCGCGAATCGGGCGGGGAGACACGCGGCCCTCATCGGGCAGGGCATCGGCGCGTGGTTGTTCCTGGCGCCGGCGGTGGTCTTCTTCGTCGGCTACCAAGTCTATCCGATCTTCCGCGTCCTGTGGATGAGCTTCACCGACTACCAGTTCTTGAGCAATGCGCCGTCGCATTGGGTCTGGTTCGACAATTACGAGAGCGCCCTCAGCGACCCATTGTTGTGGTCGAGCCTATGGCGCGCGGCGATCTTCACGATCATGTTCCTGCCGGGAACGATCATTCTGCCGCTGCTGCTCGCGATCCTCGTCGATCGGGTGGCGAATCCTCGTTTGGCGACCGTCTATCGCGTCGTGCTGCTCATTCCGGCGGTAATTCCGAGCACGCTGGTCTTCGTGCTGTGGAAATGGATGTACAATTATCAAGCCGGTCCGATCAATCATTTCCTCGTCGACACGACCGGCCTGTTCACCTTGCAGAACGCGCCGCAGTGGCTCGGCGGGACGCCCCTGACCTTGCCGTCGATTGCGGTCATGGAAGTCTGGTGGGGCCTCGGCTACCACACGATCTTCTTCATTGCCGGCTTGGCGGCGATCCCCAAGGACCTGCCGGAAGCGGCGCGCATCGACGGCGCCAATGAATGGCAGGTCTTTTGGCATGTGACCCGGCCGCGTCTTGCGCCGATCATGATGATTCTCGTGGTCTTGCGCTTCGGCACGGCCATGGCGGTGATTGACGAATATCTCATTTTCGGCGGATTCAATCGCGCCTCGCCGACCTACACCTGGACGATCTTCATGTACGACCAGGCGTTCAAGCTCGGCCTTTGGCGGCAGGGCTACGCGGCGGCGATCGGCATGATCGGGGCGATCGCGATGATGTTCGTGATGGTCATCCTGCTCCGAATTTTCCGTCCCAAAGGCTGAACGTCCATGACGGTCGAAGCTGTCCATCGTGGTCCCATCGCCTCAGGGTCGATCGCCGGGTCGACGCCGGCCCCGGGCTGGTTCAAGCAGAACCGGAGCGCCATCGTCCGCCACGCGGTGATCAATTTCTTCATGCTGATCATCCTGGCGCCGCTCGCCTGGGTGCTCGTGATGTCGGTGAAGTCGCTTCCCGACGCGATGCGCGGCGATTTCTGGCCGCGAACCTTCGACTTCACTCACTATACTTACGTGTTCGAGCGGATCGCGACGCTGCCGGTAAATCTGTTCAACAGCATCTACGTCACCGCCGCGACGGTGCTGATCACCACGTTCTGCGCCGTGCTCGCCGGCTATGCGTTGGTGCACTTGAGGCCGCGCGGCGCCGGCTTGGTCGTGACCGCGCTTCTGGTCTCGCTCTATTTCCCCGTGCGCGTCGTCTCGCTGATCAGCATTTACGAAACGCAGCATTGGCTGGGCTTGATCAACTCGACCAGCGGGCTGATCCTGCCCTATGTGACGCTTCAATTGGCGATCAGCATCTTGATCATGCGCAGCATGTTCCAGCTTGTTCCGCACGAGCTGATCGAAGCGGCGCGGATCGACGGCGCCGGCCATTGGCGAACGCTATGGACGGTCGGCGTGCCGATGGTGCGCAACGGCCTCGTGGTCATATTCATCGTCAATTTCGTCGCGGCCTGGGGCGAGTATTTGTTGTGCCTGACCCTTGTCGACGACGAGGCGAAGCGCACCATGCCGGTCGTCCTCGCGGCCGCCCAGGGCGGCCAAGGTTACTGGGCTTGGCCGAATCTCGCCGCGGTCTATGTCATCGTGGTCACGCCGGGCATCCTCGCCTTTTCCTTCGCGCAAAGGCTCTTCTTCAAGGGCTTGGCGGAAGGCGTGGTGAAGGGATAACGCTCCTGACGGCTACCAGAGCGTATAGCCCCCGTCGATGACATAGGCGGCGCCGGTGACATAGGCGGCGGCGGGGCTGGCGAGATAGACCGCCAATGGCCCGATCTCCTCAGGCTCGCCGGTGCGTCCCATCGGGATGTGGGCGACAATGGCTTGGATGACGTCCGGCCGGGTCTCGTTCCATCGCTTGTTCGCGTCGGTCATGAACAAGCCGGGGCAGATCGCATTGACGGTGATCCCATACGGCGCCCAGTCGGCCGCCGCGCAGCGGGTGAAATGCAGGACCGCCGCCTTCGCCGTCTCATAGTGTCGGCCGGCGATGCCGCGATTGGCGATGATCGCGCTGATCGAGGCGATGTTGATGATGCGGCCGCCCTTGCCGCGATCGAGCATCGATTTGCCGACCAGCTTGGCGCCGAGGAAACAGCTGGTCAGATTGAGATCGATCATGCGTTGCCAGGTCTCCAGCTTCTCGTCGACTATGGGGACGTTCTCCTCGCGGTTGCCGACATTGTTGATGAGGATGTCGATCGGGCCCATTTCGCTGATCGCCCTGGCGAAGGCCGTCTCGCATTCTGCCGGTTCGCCCATATCGGCTTTGATCGTCCAGGCCTTCCGTCCCAAAGCCCGAATTTCCGCGGCGGTCGCGTCGAGCGTCCCTTGCGTTCGGCCGGTCAAGATGATGTCGGCGCCGACTTCCGCGAGCGCGAGCGCCATGGACCGCCCGAGACCCCGGCTGGCGCCGGTGACGAGCGCGCGCTTGCCATCCTGACGAAAGAGATCGAGCACGCCCATGAATGGTTACTCCGTTGATCAGCGATGAAGCGCCAACCGCATCGTCCTGCCCCGGCTCGGACGCTTGAAGACAGGCGCTGATTTCAGCGCGACGTCCTCATTGATTGCTTGGCGAGCATTTTGCGCTCCGCCATGCAAACAATGAGCAAATGCGCCCTCTGTCTGCATCTCGTTTGTAGCGACCAAGGCCACCGTCGCCTCAATCGAAACCTTCCTCTTCGGGAGAAAAATGGTACTAGACGATCACTTCCGTTCGGCGGATCATAAAGTCCCGTGGCGTCCTCGGGATAGTCGCAAGCCAAAGCTAACGTGACGCTTTCGATCGATAGTCGGGCGGAACATCGCGCTCCACCGTCAACTCATCGGCCATGACGCTTTGGCCGGCGGTCAAGCCGCCATCGACCACCAGATTGGCCCCGTTGACGAAACTTGCATCGTCCGATCCGAGATAAGCGACGGCGGCGGCGATGTCCTCCGGCCGGCCGACCCTCCCGACGGGGTACCATCGCGCCAGCTTCTCGAAAATCTGCGGATCGCGCTCCAGACGTTTCGTCCAACTGCGCGTCGACGTGCGAATGGTGCCTGGGCTGACCATGTTGGCCCTTACCCCACGCGGCCCGTATTCGACGGCGATCGACTGCGTGAGGCTGATCAATCCGGCTTTCGCCGCGCTATAGGCGGGGTTGCCGACATAGGTGAATCCGTTGACCGAGCCGATGTTGACGATGGCGCCGCCGCCCTGCTTGACCATGGACGGCAATAGAGCGCGGCTGAAGAGGAAAGCGGTCTTCAGCGTGCCTTCGAACTCGCGATCCCAATCGTCCGGCGTGCATTCCGACAATGTCGCCTTAAGCGTCAGGGCGACATTGTTGACCAAAAGATTGATCGCGCCAAAAGCCGCGACGCCGCGCTCGATGACGACGGCGATGTCATGCTCCTGCGTCGCATTTCCGGCGACCGCCAATGCGCGGCCGCCGAGCTTCGCGATATGTTCGACCGACGCTTCGGCGTCTTCAACGCGCATGTCCATGATCACCACGGCCGCGCCTTCGCTCGCCAGGCGATCGGCGGTCGCGCGCCCGATGCCGGCGCCGCCGCCGGTAACGATCGCCGCCTTGCCGTCATAGCGCATCATGGATGCCACCAACGCCCCCCGATCACCACGCCCTTCGAAACGATGCGCTTGGCGCCCGTCAGATGCTCGCCGACCACGTCGACATAATCGTAGCGCCCATCCTCGACGGAAAGAAGGGTCGCGTCGCCGACAGCGCCAAGAGACAACGAGCCGAGCTCCGGCCGGCGCAGCGCCCTTGCCGCGTTGATCGTCGAGGCTCGGACGACATCGACGAGACTCATGCCGAGACAGAGAAATTTGGACATCGTGGTCGTCTGGTCGAAGGCCGGCCCATGGATCGAGAGCGCATGCACGTCGGACGAGATCGTGTCCGGGAGAAAGCCGTTCGCCAGCATGGAGCGCGCCGTCTTGAAGGCGAAAGAGCCCATGCCATGCCCGATGTCGAAGAGAACGCCGCGTTCGCGCGCGTCGAGAACTTGCGGCAGGATTTTTCCCTGCGCGGAGAGCGGCGCATTGGGAAACGGTCGAAAGGCGTGGGTCAAGATGTCGCCTGAGCGCAATAGCGCAACTGTGTCGCCATAGTTCGGCGGCGGGAAATCGATATGGCACATGACCGGCAGGCCGACCTCATCGGCGACCTGCAATGCGATTTCCAACGGGGCAATGCCCGACACGCCGCCGGCGTTGCGGCCGATGCGCACCTTGATTCCGACGATCACGTCACGATTGGCGTCGGCGACTTCTGCGCAGTCTTCCGGCGCCATCAACCGCATATCTTGACTTTCGCCGACCATCACGCGACGCGAAAAAGCGTAAATCCCGGCGAACGAAATGCTCAAAAAAGCGAGAATGCGGACTTCCGCCGTTTCGATAACGTGCTTGCGGAAGCCGGGGAAATTCCCTGGCCCGGCGCTGCCGGTATCGACGCTGGTCGTCACGCCATTGCGGCGGCAGAACTCGTCGGCGTCGACGCCGAGCGAAGTGCCGCCCCAGTAGACGTGCGTGTGCAGGTCGATCAGGCCGGGAACGACGATGAGGCCGCCAACGTCGCGCGTCTCTTTCGCTTCGCGCAAATTGTCGCCGACTGCCGCGACCTTGCCGTTAGCGAAGGCGATGTCAGTCTTTCGATCGAAATCGGAAGCAGGATCGATTATGCGGCCGTTCTTCAGAACAAGATCATAACTCATGGGGCAAGCGGCCGATAAGCGATCGCCTCGATCTCGATCTTGGCGTCGATCATGAGCCTGCTCTCGACGGTCGAGCGAGCCGGCTTCCGCTCGGGGAAATGCTCGCCATAGACCTTGTTGAAAGCGGCAAAGTCCCGCGCATCGTCAAGCCAGACGGTGCACTTGACCACGTCAGCCAGCGTGCATCCGGCGAGCGCCAGGATATCGGCGATGTTCTTCAAGGTCTGCCGGGTCTGCGCTTCAATGCCGCCGGCGACGATGCGCTTGTCGGCGTCAAAAGCCACCTGGCCTGAGACAAAGACGAAATCGCCGGCGCGGATGGCCGGCGAAAACGGCAAAGCGAGATTGGCCTGTCCCCGCGACTCGGCGCCAATGATCTCGATTTTGGTCCTCATTCTTTGCCCTTCGCTTAGCCGCGGACGGCGCGCCTGACGCCTGCCGACCGCCAAATCTAGCGTCAGACGCGAAGGCTGGGCAAGCGCGACATGCCGAAGCGCCGCGGCCTTGCGCGGCGCCTGCTTTCACTTAAAAATGCGCGATCTCTGAAGAGAAATCCGCTTCTCCCGAAAAGCACTTCCAGCGACGACTTATATTTCCGCAATTGAGAACACGCTCATGAGCTATAGGGCCATCTATGCTTACGCCTGGGACATCGCCGAGGCGGGCGCGGCCTCAGTGATGGATGAATTCGAGGCGCTGGGCCTCAACACGATCTCGATGGCGGGCAGCTATCACGCGGGAAAGTTCCTGCGGCCTCATGGCAAGACAGGACGCGTCTATTTTCCCGAAGACGGCACGGTCTATTTCCGGGCGGACCATCGCCGATACGGCCCGATCAAGCCGGTCGCCAATTCGATTCTGAAAGAACGCGACGTTCTCAAGGAGCTTGCAGATCAAGAGCGGATGAGCGTCAACGTATGGCTGGTGCTGCTGCACAACACGCTGGTCGGGACGGCGCATCCTGACGCGACGGTCGTCAACGCCTTCGGCGACCGCTATGTCTATAGCCTTTGTCCTGCCGCGCCTGATGCGCGCGCTTATGCGACCGGCCTCGCCCGCGACGTGACCGAAACTTATCCGGTCAGCGGCGTGTCATTGGAAACGCCGGGATTTCTCCCTTACGCGCATGGGTATCATCACGAATTTGCGTTGAACCGTCCCAACCGCTGGCTCGACAACCAATTGGGGCTTTGCTTTTGTCCGCATTGCTTGAAGGGAGCCAAGGCGGCCGGGATCGACGCTCACCGCCTGAGAGACCAGGTCGCCGACGATATCAATGCGTATCTTTCAAGCGACGTCGATTTTCCTGCCGATATGGCGGAAGCCTTCTGGCTCGCGGACACCCGCGCCGATGGCGAATTGAAGGCCTTTCTTGATTGGCGCTGCGCGGTGGTGACGTCCTTGGTGCGGACGATTCGTGAGTCGGTAAGGAGGGACGCTACGGTCGCAGTTATTCCATCGGTCGCGCGGCCGAGCGCCGGCGCTTGGTACGAGGGCAGCGATCTTTCGGCGCTGGCGGAAGCCGCGGGCGTGATGGAAGCCTGCTTTTATGAGCCGGGCGCGAGCCGCGTGAAGGCCGATGTCTTCGATGTTCGCAGGCGCCTGCGCGGAAAGGGATCGTTGCGCGGGATCGTCCGCCCGGCGTATCCGGACCTCGAGTCCAAAGGCGAATTTCTTGCCGCCCTGCGCGCTCTCGGCGAGATGGGCGTGAAGGATGTCGCCTTCTACAATTGGGGACACGTGCGGCAAGCGAATGTCGCGTGGATCGGCGCCGGCTTGGAAGCCTTGGACGCTGGGGCGAGCGCGTCGAGGCCGTCGTGACGGCGAGATTGGCGGGGCTGGAGCGAAATATTTGACGCGGCGTGAGGCGGAACCGGACATGCAGAGGGCCAGCGAGCGCAACCTCACCAGTTTCTCGCGCCGGGTCCGCCCGGCCGATCCCTTCACTCTTGACGTCATCCAGCAGGCGCTCGCCGCCGCATCCGACGAGATGTTCGCCATCCTCAAAAAGACGGCCATGAGCCCAATCATCTACGAGGTGCTCGACGTCGGCACCGGCGTGACGGATGCGACGGGCAATCTCGTCAGTTCAGGCGCCGGCATTCCAGGCTTCGTCGGCGTGCTCGACAAGACCGTCAAGCGGCTTCTCGAACTCACCCCTTTGGCCGACATCGCCGCGGGCGATATTTTCGTGACCAACGATCCCTACTACGGCGGCGTCACCCATCTCAATGACGTCGTGCTCGCCATGCCGGTGTTCGCCAACGGCGCCCTCATCGCCTGGACCGCGAACATCGGTCATTGGAATGACGTTGGCGGCGCAGTTCCTGGCTCAATGCCGGTCGACGCGCGCGATATCCATGCCGAAGGCTTGCGGCTTCCCGCGATCAAACTATTCGAGGCCGGCAGGCCGATCGACCAGGTCATGAAGATCATGGCGGCGAACAGCCGCCTGCCTGATTTTCTAACCGGCGACCTTTGGTCCGCCGTCGCAAGCGTGCGGAAGGGGGCGGAGCGCGTCGAGCGCCTGGCGGCGACATACGGGCCGGAGGTCTTCGCGGAAGCCCTCATTGACTATTATGACTATGCCGAGCGCCAGGCGCGCGACGGCCTCGCCAGCTTGCCTAAGGGCCGGCTCAGGCTCGAGGAGCCGATGGATGACGGGACGATTTGGCGCGCTGCTATCGACATCACGAACGAAGAGTTCATCGTCGATCTCCGCGATGCGCCGGACCAGCGCGCGGATCCGTTGAACGCCAGCCGCGATGGCGCGGTGATCGCGGCGCAGCTCATCTTCAAGGCCGCGACCGCTCCGGAGACGGTGTGCAATGCGGGCTCGTTTCGGCCGTTGCAGGTGTTGACGCGGCCAGGCTCGATCTTCGATCCGCGAGAGCCGGCGCCGCAGGGCTATTATTTCGAAGTGCGCGCCCGCCTCACCGATATGTTGTGGCATGGGCTCGCGAAGGCCGCGCCGGATCGTTTTCCCGCCGGACATTTCGGCTCAATCTGCGGCACAGTCATCGCCGGGCGACACCCAAACACCGGACGGCGCTTCACCATGGTCGAGCCGCAGATGGGCGGCTGGGGCGCGACCGCGACGCGCGACGGCGTCAACGCCCAGTTCTCCTCCGGCCATGGCGAGACGTTCAATTGCCCCGTTGAGATCGCCGAGGCGCGTTACGGCTTGAACTACCGACAATTATCACTGAACGACGAGCCGGGCGGCGAGGGCCGTCATCGCGGCGGCCGTGGCCTGGTCAAGGAATTCGCCATTGGCGGACCGGAGACCGAGCTGTCGATCGGCTATTCGCGGCATCGACAAAGGGTCTGGGGCCTTGCCGGCGGCGCGCCGGGCACGACCAATCGCGTCGAAATTGATCGGCGTCGCGGCGACCGGGAAACGCATGCGTTGGTCTCGGGATTGCCGCTTGCGGCGGGCGACATCGTGCGCATCATCACGGCGCAAGGCGGCGGCTGGGGGAGGCCAGAGCCAGTCCTTCCGCGCGAAGCGGAAGAGGGGGACCGCGCCTAAAGTTTCCTCTTATAGAACACGCCGCCCTTCATGATCGCGGCCATATGCGCGCCGTCCTGTTGCAGGACGCCGATGTCGCGGTAGGGATCGCCGTCGACAACTAAGAGGTCGGCATAGGCGTCCGGCGCGATCGTTCCGATCCGCCCTTCGAGCTTGCAGAGTTTTGCGCCAACGATCGTCGCTGACGCGATGATCTCGGCGATCGGCAAGACGCGGGCGCGGATCTCCCATTCCATGCAATGATGGCGCTGCAACTGGCCAAGAAGGTCCGAGCCAAAGGCCATCGGCAGGCCAGCGGCGCGCATGACGCTAAGCGAAGCGAGTCCGCCTTTGCGAACCGTTTCGATTTTCGCGACGGACTCGGGGCCGAGGCCAAAGCTCTTGCCCTCCAACGCGAGAGCTTCATAGGCGACGAGGGTCGGCACCGCGATCGCGCCGGCTTCGGCGGCGCGCCTGGCGGTGTGAGGTTCAATCAGGTTGCAATGCTCGAGCGAATGAACGCCGCATTCAACGGCGCGCGCGATGGCCTCATCCGTATAAAGATGTGCGGCGACATAGGTCCCGGCGTTCGCCGCCTCCTCGACGATCGCTTTGATCTCGTCGCGCGAATAGCCGAGCGCATGGATCGGATCGTTCGGCGAGGCGACGCCGCCATTGGCCATGATCTTGACGAATTGCGCGCCGGCCTTGATCTCCTCGCGCGCCGCTTTCCGCACGCCGACTACGCCATCAGCCAAACGGGAGATCGCGCCGACCCTTTCGAAGAAACTCACTTCACGATCATTGGACCGGGCGCGGCTGTCGCCGTGCCCGCCGGTTTGGCTCAACGCCTTGCCGGAAATCACCAGCCGCGGCCCCTCGACGAGGCCGTCATCGATCGCCCGCACGAGACCATGGTCCGCGCCGCCGACGTCGCGCACGGTGGTGAAGCCGCGCATGAGCAGCTCTCTTAAGATTTCGCCGCGCGAAGCGCCGCCAGCGAGGACGGGGCCATCGCATTGGCGGCGATATCGACGAGGGCCGCCACGACATGGACGTGACAGTCGATCAGGCCGGGCATCAGAACCTTGCCGGCAATGTCGATCCGCTCGGCGCTCGCCGCCGCGATCGGCCGATCCGAGACTTGCCTGATTCGATCGTTCTCGACGAGGACCTCGACGCCCTCGAGGAGCCCGCTTCTTTTCGGGTCGAGCACGCGGCCGCCGGTGAAAAGGTACGACGTCATTTGAACCATTCCCCGTCTTGCTTTCGCGGCTCTCAGCCTTCGGCTGCGTAGATGGCCTCGGCGCGATCTCGCGTGATATAGCCGTTCCTGATGTCATCGCGCACCGAGGCTTGATCCCGTTCTTTAGGATCGCCATAGCCGCCGCCGTTGCCGGTGACGATGCGGATCACGTCGTCGCGATTGACGATCACGCCGGAGGCGAGCGAATAGCGCTCGCGCTTGCCCGAGGCGCGGATCACTTCGACATAGTTGGGCGTGCCGTCTGCGCCGCCGTCGAGGCCCCAGGGCGGAACGCGCGAACGGGTGTACCCGACGGTCATGAAATTGCCGTCGGCGCGCACGCGATAGGCGACTTCGACGCCTTTGCCGCCGCGCCAGCGTCCTTCGCCGCCCTGTTCAGGATTCAGCATCATCCGGTCGACGGCGAGCCCATAACGCGCCTCGGCCACTTCGGCGGGACAATTGAAGGTCTCGCCATGAAAGCCGGAGAACACGGCGCTGTTGCCGTCGCGTCCGCGCATCCCGCCCCAGCCGCCGAGCTGCGGCTCGACGATCGTATAGTGCCGGCCGGTGTCGGGATGTGGTCCGCCGATCACCGTGCCGCAAATCGAGGCGAAGCTCCCCGCGGGCAGAAGGTCCGGCATATGCGGGGCGAGGCACCGGAGCATCAGATCGAACACCCTGACCTCGACTTCGAAGTAGAAGCCGATCGCCCCCGGCTCGCGGGCGTCGAAAACCGAACCCGGACGGGTGAGGACGCGAAGCGGACGGAACGAGCCGCCGTTCGCCGGCGCCTCTGGCGCGCATAAAGCCTTGAACGCCATCTGCGCGCAGACGATCACGCCGTCGCGGCTGGCGTTGCTCGGCCCGCGCGCCTGATCGGGATTGTCGGTGAGATCGATCGTCAGCGTCTGGTCCGCGATCTCGATCGCGACCTTGTAGATGGAGCCATCGTCCTGCTCCTCGGCAAGCTCGAAGCGCCCCTTGGGCAGCGCCTGCAGCGCCTTCAGCGAGACTTGCTCGCCATAATCCATGAAATGCTCGATCGCCGACTGGAACGTGTCGCGGCCGTATTTGCCGATCAGCTCGAGCAGCCGCCGCTCGCCGATCCGCACCGCGGCGATGCTCGACCATAAGTCGCCTTCCAGAAAGGCCGGCAGGCGGGAATTCGCCGTCATGACGGCGATCAGCGCGTCGTTCGCCTTGCCCGCGTCAATGATCTTCACCGCCGGCAGCCGCAATCCCTCCTGGAATATCTCGTAGGCGTCCGTTGACAGCGAGCCCGGCACCATCCCGCCGACGTCGTTGAAATGGGCGATGGTCGCGGTCCAGGCGACAAGGGCGCCGTCGACCACGACCGGCATGGCGAGAACGATGTCGTTGAGATGGGTGACGCCGCCGTCGTAAGGATCGTTCACGACGAAGACGTCGCCCGCTACGATGCTGTCGGGGCGATGCTTGCGCAAGATCGCCTTCACCGCCTTGTCGAGCACGCCGATGAAGGCGGGAATGCCCGCCCCCGAGGCAGCGATCTCGCCTGTCGCATCGGTGATTCCGGTCCCAAGGTCGAGCACTTCATAGATGATCGCGCTCATCGCCGTCTTGCGCATCGCCGCGAACATCTCGTCGGCGATCGCTTCCAGCGAATTCTGGATGATGTCATAGGTGACGGGGTCCTTGATCGGCTGCATAGCGGCGCCCTCGCCTTAAATCTTCTCGATATGGAAGTTGCCGTAATCATCGACCGCGACTGTCTGGCCGGGATGGACGACGACGGTGGCGCCGGGGTCTTCGATCACGGCCGGGCCGGCGAAGCTCATGCCAGGCTCGAGTTTTTCGGCGTCGTAGATGTCGGCCTGATGCGCGCCCTCCGTCGCATAGTCCACCAGTCGGCGGCCCTTGAGCGCGGTCGCCAGCGCAGCGCCGGTCTTGGGCAAAGGCGCGATCTCAAGCTTGCCGACCTCCGCGGAAGCGACGAGGTGCAGACCGACGACCTCGACGGGCGCGTCGAGCCTGTACGTATATTCGCGCTCGTAAATCGTATGGAATCGCGAGATCAAGTCGGCGACGGTCTCGGGCGTGACTGGGCCGTAAGCCAACGCCACTTCGACCGAGTGCTCCTGGTTCTGGTAGCGGCATTTGACGAACGGCGTCAGCTTCACCCTTTCGCCGACGACGCCCTCGGCGGCGAATTGCGCTTTGGCGCGTTCGGCGGCCTCTTCGATCAACGCGCTTACCCCTGCGGCGACCGTCGACGGATCGACGCCGCCGGTCTCGATCAAGCGGGTGATGAAATAGTCGCGACGCAGGTCCGACATCATCATGCCCCATGCCGAGAAGACCGGCGCGCCGCGCGGAATGACGATCCTCTTGACGCCGAGCTCGGCGCCGAGCGCGCCCGCATGCATGGCGCCGCCGCCGCCGAAGGCGACAAGCGTGAAATCGCGCGGATCGTGGCCGCGGTTGAGCGACACCAGTTTCAGCGCGTTGATCATATTGTTGTTGGCGATGCGCACGATGCCGCGGGCCGCCTCGATCGGACTGACGCCGAGCTTTTGCGCGACGCGGCCAAGGGCTGCGTCAACGGCGGCCATGTCGGCCTTGATCTCGCCGCCAAAGAAATAGTCCTTGTTGATGCGGCCGAGCGCGATATTGGCGTCGGTCGTTGTCGCCTCGACGCCGCCGCGGCCGTAAGCGGCGGGGCCCGGCAGCGCGCCCGCCGACTGCGGCCCGACATGTAGCTTGCCGAAGTCGTCAACCCAGGCGATCGAGCCGCCGCCATTGCCGATCTCGATGACGTCGACGACCGGCACCATGACCGGGTAGCCGGACGAACGCCGGCTCCGCTCGATCCAATAGTCCGTCATGATCCTGACGCGACCGTCCTCGATCAGCGAGCATTTGGCGGTCGTGCCGCCGATGTCGAGCGCCAGGACATTCGGCTCGCCGATGATGCGGCCAAGCTCGGCGGCGCCCCAGAAGCCGGAGGCGGGCCCGGACTCGACCATCGTGATCGGAATCGCCTTGGTCGCCGCGAGCGAGTCGACGCCGCAGTTCGACTGCATGATATAGAGCTGGCCGCGGTTGCCGTTCGCCGCCAGACCGCGCTCCAACTTGGTCAAATAAGTTTCGGCGATCGGCTGCACATAGGCCGAGAGAACGGTCGTGTTGGTCCGCTCGTACTCGCGCCATTCGCGGGTGATCTGATGGGACGCGACGACCGAAACCTCTGGCCATAGTCGGCGCGCTTCGGCGGCCAGCGCTTGTTCGTGCGTCGGATTGGCGTAGGCGTGCAACAAGCAAATCGCGACCGCTTGCACGCCCTCGGCGCGAAAGTCCTTGAGAATGGCGGGCAAGCCCGACAGGTCAAGCGGGGCCGTCTCCTCGCCGCGGTAGTTGATGCGGCCCGGCGCCTCGCGGCGCAGATGACGTGGAACGAAGGGCTTCGGCTTTTCGTACATGAGGTTGAAGAAGTCAGGCCGGTTGCCGCGAGCAATTTCGAGCACGTCGCGAAAACCCTCGGTGGTGATCAAAGCGGTCTTGACGCCCTTGCGCTCGGTCAGCGCATTGATGACCACGGTGGTGCCATGGGCGAAGAAGGCGACCGACCCGATGTCCACCTTGCCCTTGACGAGCACATTGAGAACGCCTTCTTCAAAATTCGGCGGCGTCGTATCGACCTTGGCGGTGCGGATCGACTGGCGGCCTGTCTCGTTGTCGGTCTCGAAATAGACAAGGTCGGTAAAGGTGCCGCCGACGTCGGTGGCGACGCGGATGGTGCTGGTCATGGCGAGTTGTCCCTGCGGGCGTCCGGTTGCGGCCCGGCGAGCCGAGCGGCGAGCAATGCGGGGGCGGCAAAGGGCGCGAGGCTCTCGATCGTCGCGACCCGATCCGGCGTGTAATAACCCGCGACATCGAGAATATTCACCGTGCCGATGACCGCGTCGGCGAAAATCACCGGAAGGTTCACGACGGACTCGCAGCCAAGCGAGCGGATGAGCTCGTAATCGGGGAAAACTTCGGCAATGGCCTCGATCGTGTTGGCGACGAAGGTCTGGCGCTTGTCGATGACCGTCCGCGACCAGAGGCCCACCGACAGCGGTTTGAAGCCGGAAACCGGATATTCCCGCGGATGGCTCGAATGGACGCGCTGCGAAAGGCCGGTCGACGCGTTGAAGGTCATGACCGTGAAGAGCCTGGCGCCCACCTCCTGGCGGAAAATGTTCTGCAAAGCGAGAAGGGTCGCGCCGGGCTGATCCGGGGCGGCCATAGCGGCAAGAAAGATCGGCCAGCTACGCTCCATTATTTTTTTCGCCTTTTGATCCGCCGGACCGCGACTGACGATGTCCAAACTCTTTCGTCGTCGCCGCGTGGGCGGGCGATGCGTCTTGGCTTGGGGATTTTCGGGTCCTAGTCTCGCCCCGACGCCGCAGCCACGCAAGCGCTGAGCAACGCGGAGCAAAGTCGATGAAATCGGGTCGCCGCATCGCCTCACGCCCATTGCGCGCGACGGGCAGGGCCGGCAAGAGCGCTCGCAAAACCGCCAAAAGCAATCTCGGTCCGCCGCGCGATTTCGTAGGATATGGCCGGAACCCGCCTCATGCGCGATGGCCGGGCGAGGCGAGGATCGCGGTCAATTTCAATCTGAACGTCGAAGCGGGTGGC
This sequence comes from Roseiarcus sp., assembly GCA_035308145.1. Taxonomy (GTDB): domain Bacteria; phylum Pseudomonadota; class Alphaproteobacteria; order Rhizobiales; family Beijerinckiaceae; genus Roseiarcus. The sequence continues at coordinate 786 of DATGHD010000179.1, read as the reverse complement.
GAGCATTCGCTTCTTGAAGGCGACAAATCCTCGGAGAGCATACTGACGGACATCGGCTTTCCCGCCTATGAAGGGGCGCGCAGCCCCATGGTCGAGTCGTCGTTCGAATATGGACCGCGCGTCGGCTGCTGGCGCCTCTTGCGCATCTTCAAGACATTTGACGTCAAGATCAGCGTCCTCGGCGTTGTCAGGGGCCTCAGGTCCTATCCCGATCTTGTCCGCGCCTTTGTCGAGGAGGGCCACGAAATCGTCAGCCACGGATGGCGATGGATCGACTACACGACGATGAGCGAGAAGGAGGAGCGACAGCACATCCGGCTTGCGACTGAGGGAATCGTGGCGCTGACAGGCCAGCCGCCGGTCGGCTGGTTCGGCGGCCGGCCCAGCGCCAATACGCGCCGTCTGTTGGTCGAGCAGGGCGGCTATCTCTATGACCGCGACTATCTCGGCGACGAATTGCCGTTCTGGGTCAATGTCGGCGGTCGACATCATCTTGTCGTGCCTTATTCATACGAAACCAACGACAATCGGTTCGACCAGAATAATGGGATCAGCACGGCCGACGAATTCGCCCGGTATCTGATCGATTGCTTCGATCTGATGTACGAGGAAGGGGCTGACCGGCCGAAGATCATGAGCATCGCGCTCCATGATCGGCTGATCGGCCGCCCGGCTCGCGCGGCCGGCCTGATCAAGTTTCTCCACCACGCAAGAAATCGCGACCGCGTTTGGTTCTGCACGGGCCGCGAGATCGCCGAACATTGGCGCAACGAGCACCCGCCGGCC
>DATGHD010000178.1:0-5821 GCA_035308145.1 Roseiarcus sp. | reverse complement strand
CTTGCGCACCCAACGGTCGAGCGCGCCGTCGGGATCGGGAAAATGCCGCTCCATCGCGCGGGCGATATCCGGCATTTCCTCAAAGCCATAGGCGAAGGGAAAGACGCGCGCCCGATCCTCCATCTCGAAGTCCGGGCCGCCATGCGGCGTGTGGTCGAGCGTGCTTTCGCTCTCGATGGTGAGCCTCGTCGTCTCGCCGGCGAAGGAGGCGAGCGCGACGCAATTGTCATAGACGTCGTGAATCCAGCGTAAGCGCGCCGGCTTCGGCTCGATATCGAGCGTCGCGCTGATCAGGCGTTGGTCGAAACTGTCGCGCGGTCTGAGCATCATCTGGTGGTCGCCGAGTTCGACGGGACGCCCATAAGCGTAGGTCGTGACGTGATGGACGCTCAAAAGGGTCATATGCGCTCGCAGGGCTTCCTGGCGGGTCCGATGGCTATGGGGCCTTCAAGGCCGGACAGCCCATCTCGTCCTCGCCGCTCCGGCCGCAAGATAGAGCAAAAGGCGGGCCGGTTCAGGTTTGAGCCCGTCTCTCGGTCGAGCTTCGCCGGGGGCGAGCGCGGCCTGGCCGTTTGGAAGGCATCAGCTCTTCCACGCGCTTGCGCCGAAAATTGCGCCGGCCGAGCGCGGGCGCCCAAATTCTCGTCAAAGGAGATTCCTAGCGCGGCCCGCGCCGCCGCGACCTAACCCCTTTCCGCCCTGCCCGGCTCTCGTCCTAGAATGCCGGCAAGCCCTTGGAGCCGCAATGCGCGATTTTCTCATCGACACCGACACCGCCTCCGACGACGCGGTCGCCATCATCATGGCGCTCTCCGCGCCCGACGTTCGGGTTCTGGCCTTGACCACCGTCGCCGGCAATGTCGGGCTCGAACAAGCAACCCGCAACGCGCTCTATACCGCCCAAGTCTGCGGGGCGAACGTTCCTATCTTCAAAGGCGCCGCGGCGCCGCTGACCCGCGCGCACGAGGATGCGCATTGGTTTCATGGCCGCGACGGCTTGGGCGACCGCAATTATCCGCCGCCCGCGCGGAGCGCCGAACGCGACCACGCGGTCGCGGCGATCATCCGCCTCTGCCACGACACGCCTGGCCTGGCGCTGGTCACGCTCGGGCCCTTGACCAATGTCGCGCTGGCCGTGGCCGAGGATCCGACGATCGTCGGCAAGGTCGCGCGCTGTGTCGTCATGGGCGGCGCGCCTTGCTGTGAAGGCAATGTCTCGCCGGCCGCGGAATATAATATCTGGGTCGATCCCGAGGCGGCGCGGATGGTTTTTCGCTCAGGCCTGCCGATCGAGATGGTCGGCTGGCAAGTCTCGCGGGGCGAAAGCGTGCTCAGCGACGCCGAGATCGCCGACATTCGGGCGCTCGGCACGGCCAAGGCGCGCTTCGCCATCGAATGCAACGGACGCGCGAAGGAAGCCTATTTCACCCAGACCGGCGAAAGCGGTCTTTCGCTCGCCGATCCGACCGCCATGGCCGTGGCCCTCGACCGGTCGATCGGAACAGCCTGGAGCCGGCATCTCGTCGAGATCGAATGCGCCAGCGAATTGACGCGGGGCATGACCATCGTCGACCGGCTCAATGTCGCCCATGACGCGAATAACGCGGTCGCCTGGAAACGCGCCCTCGACGCCGGCGTGAAGACGGACGTGTGCTGGACGATCGACGCGGCGCGGTTCAAGAAGATGATGATCGAGGCGCTGAGGTAGGGCCGAACGCCCCCTCCCTGACCCTCTTCCGCGAAGTGGGGGAGGGTACGGGAGGGGGTTCACGCCGCGGTCGGCGTCACCGTCGCGCGGAATTTGCTCATCAGGTACGGACCGGAGAGCACGGGCCCATATTTCTGTTTCTCGCCCGGCCCGAGACAAGCTTCGAGGCATTTGATCTCGGCCGACCAATTGGGCTGGTGGAAAAAGGCGAGCGATTGGCGCCGCGCCATGCCGCCCTCTTCCGGCGACGGGTTGACCACGCGATGCAAGGTCGAGACCCAGCGGTCGTTGGTCCAGCGCTGCATCAAATCGCCGAGATTGATCACAAAAGCGCCGGGGATCGGCGGGACGGAAATCCAAGTCCCCTCGCGCGAGAAAATCTCGAGGCCCTTCGAGCCCTCCTGCGGCAACAGGATGGTCAGGCTGCCGTAGTCGGTATGCGCGCCGGCGCGGAGCTGGCCGGCCTTGGGCGGAACTTTCTGCTCCGGATAGTTCAGCGCGCGAAGCGCGCTGACAGGCGCGTCGATGAAAGGCGCGAAATAGTCCTCTGGGAGCTCGAGCGCGACCGCGAAGACTTTCATGATCCGCGCCGCCAAATCCTCCATCGCGCCATAATAGGCGCGCCAGGCGCCCTTGAAACCCTCCGGCCTTTCCGGCCAGATCGTCGGCGCGTAGCAGAAGGAAAGCGCGTCCGTGTCCGTCACGCCTGCCGGAGTGGCGGCCGGGCCGCCATTAAAGCTCTCTTTCAAATCGGGCGGCGTATCGACATTGCGCGATTTCGCCAGCGCCTCGAGCTCCGGCCCGAGATAGCCGTAAGGATAGCCTTTGTAGGGCGCCTTGGCCTTCTCCTTTTCCTCGAAGGAGAGATCGAAGAAAGCCCTGGCCTTGCCCCAGACGCCGTCGATTGTCTCTTGCGCCACGCCGTGACGGGCGATGGCGAGAAAGCCGGTCGAGCGGCAGATGTCGTCGACCTCGCGGCCGAGCGCGCGGCGCTTCTCCGCGCCGGCTCTTTCGAAGGCGGTAAGATCGAAGATGGGGAACGAAACGGTCATGAATGAAATATCGCGTAGTATGATGTCGAGACGCTTCGGCGAATGCGAGCGCGGGATAGTCGTCCGCGTCGACCCGGTTCACGCGCGAGAAGACGTCGAGCGGTCTCGAGCAACTCCTCGTCGTAACGCGCCATTACGCAGCTTCGGCGAAGCGCACGCTCGGAAATCGCTCATCGACATCGCCGATGCATCCTCGATCGACTCGGTCAGAGCCGCCAAATCACTCCGTGAAACCCGCTCAAGACTTTTGATTTTCAGTATTACGCGCAAGAAATCGCCGCCGTCGGTATCCTTATCAGCCTCCAAGACGATATCCGTCACTCCGCCCGCGACCGCCGATTTCTTGGCGACTTCGGAGATTATTTTCTTGAGCGTAGATAGGTCGGCGCGTTGCATCTGGGCCTCGGCGAGAACTGAAAGGATAACACGAATTTTACCGTGCGCCGAGGCTATTTAGGCCTCGTCATCAGCCCAGAAGCATCAGCTCCCCTTTTGGCCATGGTCCTCAAGCTTTGCTATGACGGCATATGCTCCCCGCCGCCAATCTGCTTGCCGACGCGACCTCGCCCTATCTCCTTCAGCACGCGCATAATCCCGTGCATTGGCGCCAATGGGGCGTGGGCGCGCTGCAAGAGGCGCGCGAGCGCGATCGGCCGATCCTGATCTCGATCGGCTACGCCGCCTGCCATTGGTGCCATGTGATGGCGCATGAATCCTTCGAGGACGAAGAGACCGCGGCGCTGATGAACCGGCTTTTTGTCAACATCAAAGTCGATCGCGAGGAGCGGCCGGATATCGACCATATCTACATGACCGCGCTTGGCGCGCTTGGTCAGCAGGGCGGCTGGCCGCTGACCATGTTCCTATCTCCTGATGGCGCGCCGCTCTTCGGCGGCACTTATTGGCCGCCCGAGCCGCGCTGGGGAAGGCCGTCGTTCCAGCAAGTTCTTCACGCCGTCGATAAGGCCTGGGCCGAGAAGCGCGACGCCTTGCTGGCGCAAGGCGCCAATCTCAACAGTTTTCTCGGCGAGCTTTCCGCATCAAAAGCCGGCGAAGCGCTTGCGCCCTCTGATCTGACGCGCATCGCCGCCGCCTATCTCAGACAGATCGATCCGGTTCATGGCGGGCTCGGCGGCGCGCCGAAATTCCCCAATGCGCCGGTCTTTCGCTTCTTATGGAACGAGGCCTTTCGCGATCGCAATGAGCAAGCGCGCGCGGCGACGCGCCAGCTTCTCGTCTCTCTCTGCGAGGGCGGAATCTACGACCATCTCGGCGGCGGCTTCGCCCGTTATTCGGTCGATGCCGAATGGCATGTGCCGCATTTCGAGAAGATGCTCTACGACAATGCGCAAATCCTGGAGCTGCTCGCTCTCGTCCATGCCGACGAGCCAAGTCCTTTGTTCGCCGCGCGGGCCGACGAGACCTTCGCCTGGCTGATGCGCGAAATGCGCGTCGGCGAGGCGCAAAGCTTCGCCTTCGCCGCTTCGCAAGACGCCGACCAGGCGGGCGAAGAAGGTTCGTTCTATGCCTGGACGGCGCCGGAGATCGACGCCGCGCTAGGGCCTGAGAGCGCCGCCTTCAAAGCGGCCTATGACGTCAGGCCGGAAGGCAATTGGGAGCGCCGCAACGTCCTCCGCCGCAACCTCGCCGCACATGGCGACGAAGCCGCGGAGGCCGGGCTTGCCGCATCGCGCGAAAAACTCTTCGCTTTGCGCGAGAAGCGGCCGAAGCCCGGGCTCGACGACAAGGTCCTCGTCGATTGGAACGGGCTGATGATCGCAGCGCTCGCCAAAGCCGCGGCGGTCTTCTCTTCGCCGGCGATGCTGCAAGCTGCGGAAACGGCCTTTGCGTTCATCGATGCGCATATGCGCGACGTGAACGGCCGCCTCGCCCATGCCTGGCGGGCCGGTCGCATCGGCGCCGCCGGCATGCTCGACGATTATGCGAGTTTTGCGCGCGCTGCGCTTGCGCTCTTCGAGGCGACGGGCGAGCGCTCGCGCCTTAATCGCGCGATCGCGCTTGTCGATGAAGCGCGCGATCTATTCGGCGACGCCGACGGCAGCTTCTTCATTACCGCGCGCGACGCCGGCGATCTGCCGAACGTGCGTCCGCGCCATGCGCAGGACGGCGCGACGCCGTCGGGCGTCGGCCTCATGGCCGAAGCGCTGGCAAGGCTCCACCATCTGACCGGCGACGCACACTGGCGGCGGGACTGCGAGAACCTCATTCGGGCCTTCTCGGGCGAGCCGGACCGGCTCGCCCATGCGCCGCTGCTGCTCGCCGCCGCGGACTTCCTGGAGCGCGCCAGCGTGATTGTCGTCGCCGGCGAGCCGGGCGACGCTCGCGCCCGATCCCTTGTCGCCCCTGCCCTCGCCTCGCCCGATCCCGCGACTTGCGTTCTTCGCGCCCTCGACGGCCGCGACTGGCCCGAGGGCTCACCTGGACATGGCCGCGCGCCCGTCGCCGGCGCGCCGGCCGCGTACCTTTGCAGAGGCTCCGCTTGCAGCCTGCCCGTCGCGACGGCGGAGGAATTGCGCGGGCTGATGAAGGACAGGCGCGGCGCCGAGGCCCCCTCTCCCGTGCAGCGAAGCGGAACGGGGAGAGGTAAGGTGAGGGGCTGGTCGGTGAAGCGATGAGCGTCGAGGCTAAACGACCGGCCCCTCTCCCTCTCCCCGCTTCGCGGGGAGAGGGGTCGCCGGCGCCGAGCGAACTCAACTTCCTCCGCCCGGCGGAGGAATTGCGTGGGCTGATGAAGGACAGGCCGAGGTCCCCTCTCCCCGTGCAGCGAAGCGGAACGGGAGAGGTAAGGCGAGGGGCTGGTCGGTGAGGCGATGAGCGTCGAGGCTAAACGACCGGCCCCTCTCCGTACCTCTCCCCGCTTCGCGGGGAGAGGGGTCGCCGGCGCCGAGCGAACTCAACCTCCTCCGCCCGGCGGAGGAATTGCGCGGGCTGATGAAGGACAGGCGCGACGCCGAGGCCCCCTCTCCCCGTGCAGCGAAGCGGAACGGGGAGAGGTAAGGTGAGGGGCTGGTCGGTGAAGCGATGAGCGTCGAGGCTAAAC
>DATGHD010000177.1:0-12148 GCA_035308145.1 Roseiarcus sp. | reverse complement strand
GGTGTCCGGATGCGCGCTGATATAGGCGCCCACGCGGTCCGACACGACGGCGCCTTCGGCGCTGACGTCCAAGCGGTCGATCGCAATCTCGCGGCCTGGATTGGCCTTCTTGTACTCCTCGAGACCGTTCATGATGCCTTTAGCCCGCTGCTCGGACCAGTTCTGCCCGGGCGCGTTGACGCCGACGAGAACTCGGATCGGCCCGTCCTTCGGGAAGAGGGCCGCCATGCGCCTGCCGAGAGTCGTGCCGGCCGGGACGAAATTCTGTCCGACGAAGGCCTGACGCAACGCGAGCTCGGGACCTTCCGTCGCGTCGACGTTGGAGGCGATCACGATGACGCCCTTGGCTTTGGCGTCCTTCAGATTGGCGACGAAGGCGTTGTTGTCGACCAGTGTGGTGATCAGGGCGTCCGGTTTGCGCGCCAAAGCCGCCTGCTGGTTGGCGACTTCCTGATCGACAGATCCTTCGGTCTGAGTGAAGATCATCTGGCAATTGGCTTGTATCTTTGCGCAAGCGTCGTCGAAGCCCTTCTTAACCGCCTGCCAAAACGGATTCGAAGCCGACGAATGGTGGGTATAGACGATATTGAGCGGTTCGTCCGCCGCCGCCGGGCCGGCAGCCGCCAGCGACATTGCGAGCAGGCTGGCGCCGCTCAATATGCTGAATGCGATTGTACGCTTGGTCATGAACGTCCTCCCTGGTGTAAACGCGGCATATTTTTTGACGATTTTTTTGGGCGCTCCTCAGATGTCTCCGAGCGCCGTGGTGCGGGTCTCGACAGTGAATCGTTTGCCAAGATCCGGATGGAGGTCGATTCCGTGCCCAGGTTGGCGGCCGACGCTGATCTGGCCGTCTTTCATCTCAGGCAGGCCGATGGCGAGGTCCTGGTACCAGGTGCGATAGTAGGCGCGCACGCTTTCTTGGACCAGCGCGTTGGGCGCGTTGAGGGATAGATGGGTCGAAGCGGCGAGCACGACCGGCCCTGTGCAGTCGTGCGGCGCGATCGGCAGGCGCCAGGCTTCCGCCATGGCCGCAATCTTCCGCGCCTCGGAAAGGCCGCCGCACCAGGAAAGATCAAGCATCACCACGCCTGCTGCGCCGGTCTCGAGGAGATCGCGGAACGCCCAGCGCGTCCCCAAAGTCTCCGACGCGCATATCGGAGCGATCGAGACCGCCGCGTAGCGTTTGAGATCAGCGAGGCTGTCCATCTTGATCGGATCCTCGTGCCAGAAGGTCCGATAAGGCTGCAGCGCTCGGGCAATGTCTAGTGCCGGCAGGAGCTGCCACAGCGAATGGAACTCGACCATCACATCCATTCGATCACCGACGGCGCGGCGGATCTTTTCGAAGGGTTCGAGGGCGATCTTGAGTTCGGCCGCGCTGATATAGTGACCGTCGTTTTTTTCGGCGGCGAGATCGAAGGGCCATATCTTCATTGCGGTGACCCCCTCGGAGAGGAGGTCCTCGGCGAGCTCGCCGGCGCGGTGAAGAAAGGCGTCGAGATCGTCGTAGCGCGCGGAGGCCCCCAATCCCCAATTGGCCGCGTTCTGCCCTTTGCCGGTGCGCATATAACTTGCGCCGGCGCAAGTGTTGTACGTGCGGATCGAGGGCCGGGTGAAGCCGCCGAGAAGCTGCGCGATCGGTTGTTGCGTCGCTTTGCCAAAAAGGTCCCAGAGCGCGATATCGAAGGCGGAATTGCCGCGTATTTCTGCGCCCGTCGAGCGGAAGCCGAGATAGCCGGTAAGATCGCGCGAGAACCTGTCGATCGCCAACGGGTCGCGGCCAAGCGCTCGGGGCGCCAGATATTCGTGGACGTAGGACTCGACCGTCGCAGGAAGGAGGAAGGTCTCGCCGAGGCCGACCAATCCTTCGTCGGCGTAGACGCGCAGCCAGAGGAGATTTTCCAACTCCTTCAGGCGGATCGTCTCGATGGCGGCGATTTTCACTTTCACGCTCTTGTCAGTTGATGCCGGCGGCGAGCAACGCCTTGACCGAAAGGTCGAAATGATCCGCCATCGCGGCCCCGGCAGCGCGGGGATCACGCTCCGAAACCGCGCGCGCGATCGCGCCGTGGCAGGCGACGCTCGCCATTCGCTCGGCGTCATTGGCGCGGCTCGTCCAACCGATGCCCCAAGTCTGGCGCGTGACGATGTGGAACGAACCGACGACGAGCGCAAACAATGGATTGCGCGAAGCGCGCGCGACCGCCTCATGGAAGGCGATGTCGTGCTCCATGACGCGCGCCGGGATCGCGAAATCCCGGGCCATCGCCTCGGCGAGCGCGAGGATCGCGGCGGCCTCGTCGTCGCCGCGACGCAGCGCGGCAAGCGCGACGGTGCGCATCTCGATGGTGCGGCGCACGTCGTAGATCTGCTGGATCGTGATCTGATTGGTATGGATAGCGTGATCGAGCACGAGGCCCAGAACGGCGGGATCGATCGCCGAAACGCGCGCTCTGCGCCCGTTGCCGATGTCGATGAGCTTCAGCGCGGCGAGCGAGCGAAACGCCTCTCTGACCACGGCGCGCGAGACCCCAAATTCGAGGGCAAGCGCGTTTTCGCTCGGAAGAGGATCGCCTTGGCCCAAACGCTCCGCGCGGATGCGCTCTTTGATGGCCGTCATGACCTGCTCGACCAAGCCGCCTGGCTGGCCGAGGGGATCGTCAGAGAGGGCGCTCGCAGCAGGAACCATCGACCTATTAGACAGGATTGCTCAAAGCTGTATGAGGTTATAGAAAAGCCTGCTTGTCAAGTCTGGGTATTGCTGTTCAGCATCTCAAGGGAGGCGTTTGGTGGCGCCGATGGTTGCATGCTGTCTGGAAGCAGCCGATATCGTCGGGGAAAGCATCGTCTGGGACGATCGCCGCAACGCCCTCTGGTGGGTCGATATCGGCGGGCGTCGCATCCATCGCTTTGTCCCGGCGGGTCGCCTTCACGACGTTTGGCCGACGCCGGACTTTCCAACCTCGATTGGTTTGCGCGCCGACGGGGGGTTCATCGTCGGCCTGACGCGCGAGGTCTACCGATGGACGCCGGGCGGCGCGTTCGAACCCTTGGCGACGCCAGAGCCCGACTTGCCCGATAACCGGCTCAACGAAGGCCGCGTCGCGCCGGACGGCTCGTTCTGGGTCGGCACGATGCAGAACAACCTGACCGCCGAGGGTCAGCCCAAGGACATCACGCGCTCATCCGGCGCGATCTACCGGATCGCCCCTGACGGGACGACGAAGCAATTGACGCCGCGCGAAATCGGCATCGTCAACACGATGGCCTGGGCGCCGGGCGGCCGTTTCGTCACGGCCGATACGCTCGCCAACACGCTCTACGAATATGACGTCGACCTCGCCGCCGCGGAATTAATCAATCGCCGCGTTTTCGCTCGCGGCCCGGATCGCGGATTTCCGGACGGTTCGTGTCTTGACGCCTCCGGCCGCATTTGGAACTGCCGTGTCGCCGAGGGCGCTGCATTGGCTCGTTTCGCTCCGGGCGGCGCGCTGGAAGACTTGATCGATCTTCCCTGCGCTTGGCCGACGAGCTGTACTTTCGGCGGGCCAGAACTGCGAACGCTCTACGTGACGTCCGCGCGATTTACGATGACCGCCGAGCGGGTTCGGGCAAATCCGCTCGAGGGCGGGCTGTTCGCCTTGGATGTTGGCGTCGCGGGCGTCTTGGAGCATCGCTTCGCCGGATGAGGCGGCGCCGATCCTAGCATCCGCGGGCGCAGAACCAGCGGGGAAAATGCGCTTGATCCCATGGCCACTCCAAGCCGCCATCGAGGGCGCCTGCTCTTGGCGGATCGGCGTCGGCCGGCTCCGACACCAAGTCTGATCACCGGGTCTTGAGCAGAGGCGCCGCTGGCCGTGCGGAACGAACCAATATCGGCCACGTTGTCGCACTACGGTTGCCTCTGTCGGAGGACGACATGTCCAAGATGTTGGCAAACGGCGCTTTGATTGTCGCCCTCGTGGCTTCAACCGCAGTTGCGGCGCAGGCCGCCTGGTCGAACAGACAATCATCACGCGAGGCGGCCTGTCCCGGCCCTCGGCGTCCCCCTAGGCGTCGACAATGGCTTTATCGCCAATCCCGGCCCTGAGCCGACTTATGGCGGCGGTTGGGTCGGAACCGGCCAGACATTCACGAGGGATTCCGGCGGCGCCAACAGCATGAGCAACGACTTTGGAACCTCGGGCGTGCTGGGACACACCAACGGCATGCCCGCCGGGACCTATATCTACGGCCACTGACTCCACGGACGCCTTCGCGGACGCGGCTCCTCACAAAGTCGGCACTGATTTCGGATCAGCCAGGACAACTGGCTCGGCTGAGTAGCTGAACGAGTCGTGCGCCCCTCCAACCGTGCCGTCGCGGTTCACTTCGATCGTGACGCCTGAAATCGTCTTCTTATCGATCGTCAACGTCATGAAGCCCCAGGTCTTGTTGGAGGCGTATTTAAGGATGGCGCCGGTGTCGGGGGCCTTGGACCCCGGGTTGGAGTGGACCGCATGAAGATTGTGGTAGCCGCCGTTGCCGGTGACGATGAACGGCGTCGGGCCGTCCGGCGCAATCGTCTGCTCGATCCGTTGATAGTCATGCACGTGACCGGACAAAACGAGATTGGGCACGCGGCCGGTGTCGCGGATGGCGCTCTCGAGCGCGTCCGCCATTTTTGAGCTGCCGCTGTGATAGACGTCAAACGAATAGATCGGATGATGCAGAGCCAGAATGAGCGGCAGGTTTTCTGGCGCCGTCGCAAATTCGTTGGTCAGCCATTGCTGCTGCGTCGAGTCGATCGATCCGTGCTCAGGCACGTTCGTATACATGCCGACGAGCGTCGCCAGCGGCGTGACCAGCGTCCAATAGACGTTGGGAAGATTCAACTGGACGCGAGGCGCGTCCTTTGAAATCGGGTCGACGTCGGGATGGGCTTGCATGAAATACTCGACCCAGCCGTCGAGCGACGTCTGAGCGGTTGGGTCGTCCACCTCGCCGTCGTGATTGCCTGGAATGGAGAAGATTGGCGCGTCATAATGAGCATAGGGCTCATAGAACTGAGCGTAATAATCGTCCTTCGCTCCGGTAAAGTAGACGACATCGCCGACATGGTAGCAAAATTGCGGCTTACCGCCCTTGGCGTTCGTCAAATGGTCAATCATTTGCTCGGCGACATTGCTCTGGAATTCGCATCCTGGACGCCGCCCGTGTCCCCGACGATATGAAAGACCATTTTGTCCTTTATGTTTTCGCCGATCGAAGGGAAGTTCGCGGCGAGGTCATAGTGATACGGCGGCAATTCGAGCGGGCGTGGCAGGGGTTGAAAGCTGGTGTTGCGATGGGTGACGGGATGCAGCGGACTGACGCCGGGATGGGCCTGCGAGTTCTTGGCCTTGGGGCGCGGGCGAACTTCGCCTGGCCGCAGGGCGTTGTTCGAGGCGTGGCTGGCTCTCGCGGGATGTTTCACGGCCTCTCCCCATTCGTTTTCGACGGTCGAGTCCGACGTTTGCCGGCGCCGCCGCTTATCGCAAAATCCGCACGCCGTGCGATTTTCCGGCTTATCAAGCGCCGCATCTTGTCGACACTGGCCAACCGATTCGATTTTCGAATGGCGCAAAAAGACAAGCGCGCCGCGCGCCGAAATTCTGCCGAACAACGCTTAAATCAAAGCAATCAATGCTTGAAGCTTTTTACGATCGGGTCGTGATGCTTTCATGACGCGCCGGGCGGCGCGGAACTCTAGGAACCCGCCCGGCGAAAAAACGAGATGGGCTTTGGAGGCGAATTGTGGCTTATGAACTCTACTATTGGCCGGGCATACAGGGACGAGGCGAATTCGTCCGGTTGGCGCTCGAGGAAGCTGCGGCCGACTACGTCGACATCGTTCGTCAACCCGGCAAGAAAGGCATGGCGTCGATGATGAAGATTCTCGACGGCGCCAGCGGGCCCCGCATTCCTTTCGCTCCGCCCTTCTTGAAGGACGGCGATCTCATCATCGGGCATGTCGCCAACATCCTGATGTATCTCGGCCCGAAGCTCGGTCTTGCCCCGAACGACGAGGCGCTGCGTTTCGTCGCCAATGGCCTGCAATTGTCGATCACCGACATCGTCGCCGAGGTCCACGACACGCATCACCCGATCGCCATGGATCTCTACTACGAGGATCAGGTTGACGCCGCCAAGGCGAGGTCCGCAAGCTTCATCAAACATCGCATGCCCAAATATCTGAGCTATTTTGAACGCGTGCTGAAGCAGAATCCCAAGGGCGAAGCGCACGCCGTGGGCGGCTCGCTCACCTATGTCGACCTTTCATTATTCCAACTGATCGAAGGACTGCATTACGCCTTTCCGCGCGCGATGAAGACGTTTGGAAGGAAATATCCGGCGCTCGCAAATCTGCGCCGCGCGGTTGCCGAGCGGCCAAGGATTGTGCGCTATCTTGCCTCCGAGCGGCGCATTCCTTTCAACGAGTCGGGAATATTCCGCCATTATCCCGAGCTCGATCAAGGCGCGCGTTCGCGATGATATTCGGAACGTCAACGTCGGCAAACCGGCCAATCGGTTCGTTGGCGGCGCATAGGCGTCGATGCTTGGTCGTCGGCGCCGTCGTCCTCGCATGCGCCGCGCTGCCGGCGCATCTCATCGACGCCGCTGTGGCCTCGGGGACGCAGTCCGCTGAACAGCAACGCAAGCCCCTCGGATTCTCGGCCGCTCCCGTTCCGCCTGGATCGAAGGAAGTCCTGAAACTCGAGAGAGATCGCGGCATGATTATCGTCGCCGTCACGCATGGCGGCGCCGCCGACCAGGCGGGCTTGCGCAAAGGCGACGTCCTGTTGGCGATCGACGGCCGGCCAATTACCAATCAGGCTGAGCTCGACGCCGCGCTGAATGCAGCGGCTCCATCGCATCAAGCGATCGCCGAGGTCTCGCGCGAAGGCGCGATCGTGACCATCACGATCGGGTTTTAGCGATCGACGCAAGCACGACTTGTCGTCCCGCGTTCCCCCAGGCTAAGGCAGACTTTAGAATTTTGGATCGGAGAGAAGGCATGCGCATCGAGCCGGCGTTTCTGTTTGACCTCGATGGGACGCTGGTCGACAGCGTCTATCAACATGTCCTTGCCTGGAAGGACGCGCTCGACGCTGAAGGCATTGAGCTTTCGGTCTGGCGCATCCATCGTAAGATCGGTATGAGCGGCGGATTGTTCACCAATCAGCTTCTTCGCGAAACCGGATTGGAGATCAACGACGTTCGGGTGGAACGACTGCGCCAGGCTCACGCCGAGGCTTATCGGCGCCACGCCAGCGGCATTCGACCTTTGCCTGGCGCGCGCGAATTGCTTGCGTACCTCTCGGATGCCGGCATTGCTTGGGCGATCGCCACAAGCGGCCGGATCGAGACGGCCGCGGTCAATCTCGCGACGCTCGGCGTCGATCCGGAAAAAACGCCGGTCGTCACCCGCGATCAGGTTCGCCACGCCAAACCCGATCCTGATCTCTTCCTCGCCGCCGCCGCGCGCCTCGGCGCGCCGATCGGCACGGCTTTCGTTGTCGGCGACAGCATCTGGGACATGTTGGCGGCGCAGCGCTGCCGAGCCTTGGGCATCGGCCTCCTCAGCGGCGGCTATGGGTTGGACGAGCTCCAGCAATCGGGCGCGTTTCGCGTCTACGAGGACCCCGCCGATCTCCTGGCGCATATCGACGAGGTCGGCGGCCGGCGCTAAGGCTGGTTATGTCCTGAGCCTGCAACATCGATCTGCGCTGCGGATTCCAGCGCAGTGATCTTCACCTCATCGTCAGTCGCGACGCCCTCGATAGTCGCGACCACGATGGGGCAGCATAGATCGTAGAGCGAGCGCGCGACGATCGAGCCGACGGTCAGGATCGGATCCGGCCGCGCCATGACGATCGCGAGCGGGCCGACGCCGCGGCGGATCGCCTCCGCTAGAACCGACGACGAAGACGACGAGCCACGGCCGCAAGGCATCACCAGGATGCGGCCGGCGATATTGCGCCCGAGGTCGGGATGCGACTTGTCGATGATCGCCCCTGTGCCCACGTCGACCCCGCCCCAAAAGCTTAGAGGTTCCGCAAGGACAAGCGCAGAGCCGCTGGCTTCGCCCGCGACGAGAAAGCGACCGAGCCTCATCATCGGCGAAGGCGCGTGACGCGGCCGGCCGCGGCCGAGGCGAGGCAATCGTCGAGGTCGCCGAAAGCGACCTCGACGCCGATATTGCCTGGCGCGTAATGCGCCCATTTGCCCGAATTGGTCATCACCGCCCCGTCGAGGCGCTCGAGGATCGCTGTGATATAGGTACAAGTGTCAACGACTGGAATGAGACTGAACCGATCGATATCGCGCAGCAAGCCGTCCTGCTCGAGGCCTTGCAATGTCGCTCGTCCGGTATTGACATAGATCGGAACGCAGCGGCGCGCTTTGGTCGCGTCGAGCAATCGCAACAGGCGATCCCACTCGCGCCGCGAGAAATGGGGCGTGCCGAGGCAGACGGCGGCGATTGGCGCGCCCTCCGGCACGGTGGAAAGGCGTCTCAGAGCGTCGTCGATGTCGGCAGGCCTGACGACGATCGTCTCGTCGGGCGTCCCGCCGGCGAAGGCCGCCGCGAGAGAGGGCGCCTCGGGCGTGACGCCGACAGCGTGGAACAAACCGACGCTGCCGGTCGAAGCCGCGGCCGCGCCGAACGCTTTCAACTGGTCCTCGTCGCGCGGCGGCGGCAGGCCTTCGATGACCGGAATGCGTTCGTCGCTTCGCTCGCCGACGATGAGGCCGACGGCGACGTAGAGGGAATCGGAGGCGACCGAAGAATCGGGAAAGTTGCTTAAGCGAAAGAGCAATCGGCCGCTTCGGTTTTCATCGAGATGGAGGCCCCATGCCGGCGCGCGGCCGGTCAGCGCGCAGCAAAGGTCGATGAAGTCGCCATAGCGATTGGTGCGCGCGCCGATAACGGAATTGGCGAAGACGATGGCGTTCGATTCGCCCCAAGCGATCTGCTCCCCGAAAGAGGGTCGAAACAGCGTCTGGTACGGCGCGCAAGTGAAGGAAGGGTGGCAGCCCAGAGCTTCATGCGCTTCCATGAGTCGGCGAGCAGGGGCCTCACGCGACGTGCCGATCCGCATGATTTCAGGATGAATGAGGTCAAGCGCGCCGACGTTCAAGGTGGTCGGCACGCGCACGCGACCGCCGCCCTGAACCAGGCGCTCGACGAAATCGAGGCTGACCTCGCCGTGATAGAGACAGCCGTCGACATGCGCTTGCGTGATGTCGAGCAAAGCCTCTGCGCCAATCGCTTCGGCGAAAGCGACAAGAATTTTCATCGCTGAGGCGGCGGCCGATCCCTGTTCGCCGCCGAGGAGCGATTGGTCGTAGGAAGTGAGCTGGAGCGTCACGGCCAGGAGATGGAAGCGCTAAGTCTCAAATCAAACCGACCCACTGCCAGCTACGGTCGCCAATTGACAGAGGAAAGCCGCGCCCGTCAATTGACGTCGTAAGGGAGGACTTCATGACGCTTTTTGATCTTGCCGGCAAGGTCGCGATCATCACCGGCTCATCCCGCGGCATCGGGCGCGCCATCGCCATGCGGCTTGCGGAGCATGGCGCGAGCGTCGTCATTTCGGCCCGGAAGCCTGGCCCTTGCGAAGAGGTCGCCCGGGAGGTCGTCGCAAGATACGGCGAAGGCCGCGCGATTTCAGTTCCCGCCAATATTTCCTCGAAGGAGGATTTGCGCCGTCTCGCTGACGAGACCACCCAGCGGCTCGGCCGCGTCGATGCGCTCGTCTGCAATGCGGCGTCCAATCCCTATTATGGGCCGCTCGGCGGCATTTCGGACGAGCAGTTCCGAAAAATCCTCGACAACAACATCATCGCCAATCATTGGCTGATCTCCTTCGTCGCGCCGCAAATGATCGAGCGCAAGGAAGGCTCAATCATCATCGTTTCGTCGATCGGCGGGCTCAGGGCCTCAACGGCGATCGGCGCCTACAACATCTCGAAGGCCGCCGATTTCCAGCTCGCCCGCAATCTCGCGGCCGAATTCGGGCGGCACAATGTTCGCGTCAATTGTATTGCGCCGGGTATGGTGCGCACCGATTTCGCCCGGGCGCTTTGGGAGAATCCGGCGTATCTTTCCGGGCATAACGCGCGCGCGCCGCTTGGACGAATCGGCGAGCCGGATGATATCGCCGGCGCGGCAGTCTTCCTCGCGTCCAAAGCAAGCGCCTTCATGACCGGCCAGGCGATCGTCGTCGATGGCGGCGTGACGATCACTTAAGCGGAGGCTGATCAGGCGAAAAGCCGGCGCAATTCCAACTTCAGAATTTTTCCGGCCGCGTTGCGCGGCAGCATTTCGTCGCGAAGGATGATCCTCACCGGCACTTTGAACGCGGCGATGCGCTCTGCCGCGAAGGCTCGCAATTCTTTCTCGCTCGACGTCACCCCCGGCTTGACCGTTACGACTGCGCCTGGTTCTTCGCCCAGCGTACGATGCGAGATCGGGACAACGGCGGCGTCGATGACCGCCGGGTGTTCGTAAAGCGCGTTCTCGACCTCGACACAGTAGATGTTCTCGCCGCCCCGGATCAGCATGTCCTTGGCCCGATCGACGATCGTGCAAAAACCCTCTTCGTCGATTCGGGCAATGTCGCCGGTCCTCAGCCAGCCGTCGACAAAAGTCTCGTCCGTCGCTTGGCGGTTGCGCCAATATTCTTTGACGACATTCGGTCCCTTGACCAAGAGTTCTCCAGCCTCTCCTGTTGGCAGGGCGCGCCCGTTCGCGTCGACGACCTTCATCTCGCAGACCGGCAGCGCCGGCCCGCAACTGTCGGGCCGCAGCAGATAGTCTTCGCCCAAATGGGCGGTGAACGTCGCCGAAGTTTCCGACATGCCCCAGCCGCAGCCAGGCGAAGATTTCGGAAATTGCTGTTTGAGCCGCCGCACCAGCTCGGAGGCCGCAGGCGCGCCGCCGTAGGAAATCACTTCGAGCGAGGAAAGGTCGTATTTCCCAGCCGCGGGATGCTCGACGATCTGCCAGGCGATGGTTGGCACGCCGCCCGCATGCGTGATTCGCTCGCGCTCGATGAGCTGCAGGGCGAGCTCCGCCTCCCATTTGTGCATCAGCACCAATTTGAAGCCATTGACGAACGCCGGAATAAGGCCGGCCTGGCAACCAGTCGTATGGAAAAGAGGAATGGCGACGAGGTGCGACTTCTGCGGCGCCGCGGGATCGGGCTTCGGCGGCGCCTCGCCGCGCCTCAGGAAGGAGCGCGCCGCGGAGAAGGGGCCGGCCATAATCGTCGAGCAGGAATTGCGATGCGTGCCGAGCGCGCCTTTCGGCTTGCCGGTCGTGCCGGATGTATAAAAGATCGTTGCGTCATCCTCAGGCGCCAGCGCCACCGTCGGATAGGGACGATCGGGAAGCGAGCCCCATGTCTCGGGCTCGCCGACGAGCGATTCGAAAGGACGCGCGAGCGGATGGTCGATGCGTCCGCGGGCGCGCGTGACGAAGACTCGGGCCAGATCCGGGCAGTTGTTCAAAAGGCCGCCGAGCCGGTCGAAACGTTCGCCGTCGAGAAAGGCGAATTTCGCGCCGGAATCGATGAGGCCATATTCGAGCTCCGGTCCGGTCCACCAAGCGTTGAGAAGCGTTGCGACCCCGCCTGCGAGCAAAGTCCCGAAGAAGACGGCCGGCCATTCCGGCAGGTTGCGCATGGCGATGGCGACGCGGTCGCCCTTTTCCAAGCCCTCGCTCTGCAAGGCAGCGGCGATCGCCAATGCGGCGCGAGCGAGCTCCTCGAAGCTGACGCGCTCGTCGCGGTAAACGAGAAAGGTCTTCTCGCCGTGAATGCGGCCGGCGGCAAAAGCCTCGCGCAGCGTCGGGGGCGCGTTCTTCCATACGCGCGTCCTGACGCCGCGGATGTCGCGCTCCTCGATCTCGAAGATCGAGCCTGGCGCGGTCAGCGCGGCATGCGCCGCGGCGAGCGACATGGCGGGAAATGCCGGCGCGGCCGTCATGGTCCTCCCGAACATCTTCTTGGACTATTCTATCTTTGAAGCTTCAGCAAAAGATTGTCAAAATCTCTTCACCGATTGACTTTGAGCTAGCCAATCTATGGCAAGGATATAAGGTTGCTGTAAGTCGTCGATT
>DATGHD010000176.1:0-6868 GCA_035308145.1 Roseiarcus sp. | reverse complement strand
CCGCGGTGATCTCGCTCGGCCAGAAGCTGAACTTAAGGGTCATCGCCGAAGGGGTCGAAACCGGCGAGCAGATGGCCTTCTTGCGCGACAACAATTGCGACGAAATGCAGGGCTACCTCTTCTCAAGGCCCGTCCCGGCGGACGTCATTTGCGAGATGATCCACGCGCGGACCGCTCACTGAGCCTTTCGACCAAGCCTCAGCAAATTCAAACCGGAGTCACCAGCCCTGCGGCCAAAAGGCCAGCCACTCGCGGGCCGGCGGGCTCGCGCTCTCGCTTGCCGCCGCAGGAGCGCAGGCCTTGTCCACGCAATAGCCGAGAAACCGCTTCGAATCGATCGGATCGAAACCAAGTCGATGCTTCAGCTTC
This sequence comes from Roseiarcus sp., assembly GCA_035308145.1. Lineage (GTDB taxonomy): Bacteria > Pseudomonadota > Alphaproteobacteria > Rhizobiales > Beijerinckiaceae > Roseiarcus. The sequence goes on along the minus strand of DATGHD010000176.1, from coordinate 6,499 downwards.
TTGCGCAGCTTGCTGATGTGGCTTTCGACGACATTTTCATCGACGTTTTCGTCGAACAAGCCATAGATCGAATTGAAAATCTGCGACTTGGTGACCCGGCGGCCGCGATTTGAGACGATATATTCAAGAATGCGCCGTTCGCGCCGCGGCAGCGGCAGAGGTTCGCTTCTGATCTCTGGGTCGCGGCCGTCGAAATACACGCAAAGCTCGCCGATCATGACATGATCGACTTGGCCTTGATTGCGTCTGTTGATGGCGCCGACGCGCGCCAGGATCTCCCGCACATGGACCGGCTTGCGGAGCACGTCGTCGACGCCCGCCGCGAAAAGCTCAAGCGTCTGATCAAGCGACGGGCGCTCGTTCAAGCAGATGACCGGCGCGCGAGAGCGCTCTCTGATGAGCCGCGGGTAGACTTCGCGCTCGCGGCAATCGCCAATGAGGAACGCCTCGATTGCGCGCACGTCCGTCTCGCTGACTTTGCCGATCCAGTCGCGAAATTCGATCGGATCGATCCCCGCCGACGATATTCCCTCCCGGTCGAAGCTTGACGCGTATCCGCCGGTCACAACGCTGCGTTCATCCACGATAATGTACATCGTCATTCCTCAGGGACGGCGGATTTTCAGATTTGACGCAGAGACGCACGCTCACGCGGGGATCCCGTCGCAAACTTGTCGATCGGACGCGCGCCGTTAGCCGAACGCAGGCGTTCGGCCGACAGGCGTCGCCGATCTAACGGATGAGAACCCCCAGCGCTGCGACGAGATTGCCGAGCCTTCGTTCGACTCGTTTTCAATCGCGCCGCCGTTAACCAAGTATCGCCAATATGGTTAACAACTGATTAAGCCCGCGCGCGGCGCGTCTTCTAGAATGTCAGACAGAAAGAAAACGGCCCGCGAAAAGAATCAATCGTCTTTCAGATAGGCGTGCGCGGTCGTCTGGATGCGTAAATCCGGCGGTCCGACAAGCTCGCGAACGATTACCGTCGCGCGGGCGGGAAAGGGCTCTCGTGTGAAGAACTCTTTGTACACAGCGTTCAGGCCGGGCAGGTCCTTCGAGTCGACAAGATGGATAGTCAGATGCGCGACATGTTCGAGACCGCCGCCGGCCTCTCGCAGCAGGGTTCGCAGGTTTTCGAAGACTTGCCGCGCCTGCCTTTCGATCGGGCCGCTGACGAACGCGCCGGACTGCAAATCCACTGGAATGCAGGTTGCGAACACCATGTCGCCGGCGACGACCGCGGGACTGATCGGCACAATCATTTGAGGGCCAACCGCTTTCGCCATTTCAGCGTCCGACTTTCCCTTGACGCGCGACATTTCGTCGCCGCCAATTTCGTTCAGCCTCTGGACCTAACCCTAATTGGATTCGTCGCCCGCCGCGCGGGCGATGCAACGAAAATATTTACCCGATTTCGTGTAAAATGCGACTGATTCGACGCGAGCTGGCGGCGGGACGGTCGCCGGCGGCGGCGGGTTTGCGTCGCGGAGGCTGTGGGGGCGAAGGCGATGATGGCAGCGAATTGGCGAAGCCGCTTGGCGGCCGAGCGCGGCGCCGCTTGCGCGCTCTGCTCGGACCTTTTTCAACGCGATGACTGGCTCTTCCCTTGGCGGGCATCGCTTGCCCTTCTTTGTTTCGGCGGTTGATCGGCCATGAAGACACTCTTTAAGCGAGCGTTGCAGATCGCCGTCATCCTGTCGATTGCCGTCGTCGGCGCGCTTTGCGCTTCCGAAGTCGGCGGCGGCCACGTCACCGCTTACATTCTCGGACTGATCGCCCTCGGCGTCCTCGGCGTCGGCATTGGCGAAATCAAGGACGCGCCGGTTATCGCGGCGGCTTTTGCCGGCGGCTCGCTGCGAAAGGACGATCCGAATGTCCAACAGTTTGATAGTGCGCTTGCGGTGATCGTCAAGCTCGTCACCGCTCACTTGGAAGATCGGTCCATGTACGGCGACTCTCTGGAGCGCGCCAACCGCGACTTGCCTTCTCTCGACAAGCCCGAGCAGGTGCGCGCCGTTGTCTCGTTGCTCATCGACGAGAACGAGAAAATCCAGGACAAGATGAATGAGCTGTCCAAAAGTCTGGAGGCGTCCCGGGCGCAGGTGGCCAAGCTCAGATCCAATTTGGCCGAAGCCAATGAAATGGGCCTCCGCGACCCCTTGACCTCTCTCGGCAATCGCCGCTTCTTCGACACGAATCTTCAAAAGGAGATTGTCGAAGCGCAGAGCGAGAGCAGCGACATGTGCCTCGTGATCGCTGATCTCGACCACTTCAAGAAGGTCAATGACCGTTTCGGCCATCCCGTCGGCGACATGGTGCTCAAGCTGTTCGGCGAGCTCCTATCGAGCAACATCAAGGGCCGCGACACTGCGGCCCGTTACGGCGGCGAGGAATTCGCGCTCATCTTCCCCAAGACCAAGCTCGACGACGCCGCGCTGATCACCGACCAGATTCGCGCGCAGCTCGAGGCCAAGCAATGGATGCTCAGCCAAAGCGGCCAGCGCATTGGCCAGATCACCGCCTCCTTTGGCGTGGCGCGCCTGAAGCGGGGCGAGACGGCCGAAGCTTTGCTCAAACGCGTCGACGCCAAACTCTATGAGGCGAAAGTCAGCGGAAGAAATCGCGTTGTGATCGATCGCGCCGCCTGAGCCTGGGCAATGGAGAACGGATTGTTGACGTGAGCCACGCGTGGCGCTTCCTTGATGCGGGGTCGAGATCGGTGAAAAACGTCAGCGCAAATGCGGGCGCCGAATTTCGGCGCGTGCTGGCTGATGTCGGCGAAGCCGCGGTCGGCGACGGCGAGGAAACCGCGCGTCTGATCAATCCGGCCGCCGGCGCGGCTTTCCCGACGCCTGAAAGCGAGCCGTCGTCGGGCGTTCGTTGGAGCGATATTTCGGGGTGGTTCGTCGAGGGCGACGAACAACCGTCGCCATCGCCGGATTATCCTCTCACTGACCGATGGGAGGACATCGCGGCTGAATTGGACCTTGATCGCGCCCTCAATGAGGTCGCGGTCAATCGCGCCCGACGTCTTTTCATGTGGCGCAACCATCCCGATCGGCAAGATGAATCGCGGCGCGCCCTCGCCACGCGCCGGGTTGCGATCGCCAATATGCTGGCTGATCTCGCTCTCAGCAGGCTGGCGGGCGACAAGAAGAAGAAACCAGTCTGAACTTTGGCGCGACGGCGCGGAATGCTTGCAGCCGGCGTGAACAAGGTCCGATGGGAGTGCTTGCTCCTACACTGCGCTCAATCGCCATTCATGCCGTTACTGCGAGAGTTCGGACGCTTGTCTCGCGTTGTCTCACGCACATAGAACCCCAGAAACATGCCCCCGAACGCACAGACGAAAAACACTATGAACGAGATTTCTATCGCTAACTTCTGCTCGGCGGTCATATACCTAACAATGCCATTCAGTTCTAAGGTTCTGAATACTCATAAGTCGAGTGGTTTGGATGAAACTCCACCAGTACCGACACCAAGATCATAACTACAAAGGCCGCAATCCCTAGCGCCCACAAGACAGATTTCAACCTCTTTAATCTCACCGTAATTTTCCGATATTTGGAGTTCATCGCACAATCACCTCGTCTGGTCACTTTAACCAGGTATAAGTACCTCAAAGTCCTACGATAACGCTTGTACCGGCGCCAATACCTAGTGAGATTCAAACTCGCGAAGCGCGCGAGCAATGGCTGTCTTGAGGAGGTTGCGCGTCTCGCTCGTCAGCGCCGCCGCGCCGGCAACGAACTCATCTGCTCGCAACATCCTAAGCTGGTCGAGAAATGCTTTGGCCTTCGGCGTCACTTCAATGGTCTTTCGCCGTCGATCCATCTCGTCTTCGTGACGGTTGAGAAAGCCGAGTCTGACTAGGCGGTCGACCATCTGACTGATCGACGAGAGCGAAATGCCCAAAATGTCGGCGAGACTGGACGGCGTGCTGCGCGGAATGGTCATCGCGTAGTTCATCAGGATCGCTTGAGGCACAGTAACGGATGCTTCCGACATAAAGGAAAGGGCGCGGCCTCTTGGATGCGAGATCTTGTTGACGAAAGCTTCGAGTAGAAGTCCCAGATCATCGCGCCGACGCATCTCATCCGTCCTCTCTCGGCCGGGTAGCGGCCTGGATTCTCAACCCTGGTTCAACGCCTCCTCTGCTTGGGGGCTCATTTTCGTGTTCTGGAAGGCGGAGCACATCCAACGGCCGTCCCGTCGGATTAAGGTGAAGGTCTGGAACTTATCGTAGCGGATGGGTTCTGCTTTGCCGACGCCGCCAACCGTCAAGACCGACATGACGCCGTCGCGAAGCGCTCTGACGGTCAGCGGCCGAATGGCCATCTTTGTCCCTTTCTGCCACTTCCCGAACACATCGACGTGCGTCGCTTCGATCGCGGCGCGGCCTAACAGCGCCTCGCCAAGAAAGATGACGTAAGTCGCGTCCTCAGCGAATTCCTCTTCGTACGTCTTGGCGTCGCCTGCGTCCCAGGCCGATTTGATCCGGTTCAGGCAGGCTTCGATCGTATCCTCGGCGTCGGTCACTCTGTCGCTCCTCTCAGACTCCAGATGTCGCTCGGCCGTCAGCGCCTACCGAGCGACGCTCAGCGCCGGCGACGGGCGACGAAATTGCTACATTAGCGTGAATAATTTACGCACATAAAGTAATATGTCAATCCCTTGATGGGCCCTCGGGCGCGGCGACGCCGCTCCCGTGCGATGACGCAAACGAGCGCCGCGCAGACTTGCTTCAGCTCCTGTTCGGAAGCGGCGATGTCATGGCAAACGCGCCGGCTAAGAGGCGGCGCGCGTCGACGCCGCACATCTCCCAAAGTTGAGAGCGCAGCGAATCAGAGCTAAGGGCCAATCGTCCAACCGGCCTAGCGGCCGAAAATCATCCGCCGAGCAAACCTTCGCTCGGGCCCTGGGCCGCTTGAGGGGTCGAGCGCCGCGTCGCTGAGCTCGAGAGCCACGCCGCTCGCCGTCTCCAAGAACCAATGCCCATTGCGCTTTTCGATCGCTTCGACGCGGCCGAGCGCCGGCAGAACATCGCCGGCCTTCACCTTGCGAAACCCCGTTCCGTTCTCGACCCAGGCCTCGCCGCGGTCAACGGACACCAGACGATAATGCGAATCAGGCGGCGAAGCGCCGGCGGGCGGATCGGCGCCGGGGGCGATGGCGCCGGTCGGCGTCGGGTCGATGCTGGTCGGATCGCCGCTCGCGGCCACATGGGCGAGCGGCGGGGAGGGATGCGCCGCCGCGACGGGCAAGCCGCGGCTCGGCCGCGCGAAGATGGCGAGATACTCTTGTCCCGGAAAATACGGCTGGCGATCGCGGTCGCCGATCATGTAGCCGGCGAAGGCGATCGAGCAAAAGGCGGCCGCGACGCCGCCGGTCGTCAGAACGCGGTCCATAGTCACCCGCAACCGCCAGCGCGGCGCAGGCGCTGGCGTCGAGGCGCGGCTCGGCGCACCGGTCGCAGCGGCGTTGCTATCTTTGATCATAGAGGCCGACGATCGCGACCGCAGCGAGAACATTCGTCACGACGTCGATCCTTTCTGAGGTTTGTCTGGCCTGGCTTCGCTCTTCAACGCCGCCGCTAGCTCTTGGAACGCGTCTTCGCAAGGCGGCGCCGAGGCTTGCTGCATCATCGCCTCGTAGATCCGCGGCACGATGCTGACGGCCTGATCCAACATCGCGTCGACGCCGGGCGTGTAGCCCCCCATCAGCCGGAGATCGCGCGTTTCTTCGTAGCGCGCCATAAGGGCGCGCAGCTTCGCCACCAGCTTGCGCTGCTCGGGGTTCCAACAATAGTCGGCAAGACGCGAGATCGACGACATGACATTGACCGCCGGGTAGCGGCCCTGGTCGGCTATCGCGCGGTCGAGCACGATGTGGCCATCGAGGGTTCCACGAATGCTGTCGGCGACCGGGTCGTTGTGATCGTCGCCGTCGACCAGCACCGAGAACACGCCGGTGATCGAGCCGCCGCCTTCTTCGCCAGGGCCCGCGCGCTCCAGCAATCGCGGCAGATCGCTGAACACGCTCGGCGCATAGCCGCGCGCGACCGCCGGCTCGCCGGCGGCCAGCGCCACGTCGCGCGCGGCGTGAGCGAACCGCGTCACCGAATCGATGACCAGCAGCACCGCATCGCCGCGATCGCGGAAATATTCGGCGACCGTCATCGCCGTCTTCGGCGCGAGGCGCCGCATCATCGGGCTTTCGTCGCCGGTGGAGACGACGGTGATCGCCGACGCCTTGTTGGTGGCGAGCGTGTCGTCGAGGAATTCGCGCACTTCGCGTCCGCGCTCGCCGACCAGCCCGAGCACGGTGAGATCGGCTCCGGTGTTGCGGGCCATCATGCCGATCAGCGTGCTCTTACCTACGCCGCTGCCGCCGAAGATGCCGACTCGCTGTCCGCGGCCGCAGGTCAGAAAGGCGTCGACCGCGCGGATGCCGCAGCTGATGGGTTCGCGAATTGATAGCCGTTCGAGCGGCAGGG
>DATGHD010000175.1:0-2602 GCA_035308145.1 Roseiarcus sp. | reverse complement strand
TCGGAAAGGACTTGGGCCCCCGCGCCCGCCTGCGAGGCAAGTTGCAGACTATGATCTCCCGGCGGAAGCGGGGGCGGCAATATCGCAAATTGCCCGCTGTCGTCGGCGCTGGCCTGCGCGATGACCTTGCCGTCGGCGCGGAGTTCGATCGCGGCGTTTGGCGCGGCGCGACCGGCGACGACCGCATCGCCGGTCGGCTCGACGCTGACGACGTCGAAGGATGGCGGCTGCGGCGGCTCGACCGCGGCGACCTCCGTCTGCGGCGCCGGTTGAGCGGGTGGCGACTGCGCCTCAGCCTTGGGCGGCGGCGCTGCGGCTGCGGCCGGTTGCTGCGCTGCCGGCGGCGTCTGGACGACGGCGCTGACGACCGTTTTCGCCGGCGGCGCGGCCTCGGCGGTTGGCTGAAGCCCTGTGAAATAGCGATAGGCGAGGGAGGCGGCCAAGATAATTGCAAGGAGTGCGAGCCCCGCCACCCAATAGAGCGCCTTATTCGATCTCATGGGCCGAATCCCTCAAGGGGCCGCGTTTACCAAACAGTCTGACTCCCGACCGACATGCCGGCAAGGCCTCCCCAACAGCAAGTTGACAGCGCCATGACGCGGCCCTAAAGCAACGCCGCTAAGCGCGGCGGTTCGTCCGCGCTTTTTAACTTTCCGTCGGTTTTGCGACGGGAGAAAACCCCAGCAGGTCAAGCTGCAAAGAAGCCGGCCGCGTCATTGGCGCAGAGCCGGGTTGAACACGGAGAAAACGATGTTCGCAGTGATCAAGACCGGCGGCAAACAGTACAAAGTGGCCGCCGAGGATGAGATTACCGTCATGACGTTGGCCGGCGCGCCGGGCGACGCCGTGACGTTTGGCGAGGTGCTCGCGCTTTTCGACGGCGAGGCCGCTGAAGTCGGCGCGCCGCATGTCGCCGGCGCATCGGTCGCCGGGACCATCGTGTCGCATGGCCGCGGACCGAAAGTCTATGCGTTCAAGAAGCGGCGGCGCAAGAATTCGCGTCGTAAGCGCGGCCACAAGCAGGATTTAACGGTGGTGAAGATCACCGAAATCCTGACCGGCGGCGCCAAGGCGAAACCCGAGACCAAAGCGGAAGAGGCGGGCGCGGCGGCCTAAAGCCTTTTGGTTTCTTCTTGCCGCAAATTGCATTATAGAGGCGCGGCTTCGCGCCGCTTGGGGTAAAACCCAAGCGAACGAATCTGGAGTTTTATAGGTCATGGCCCACAAAAAGGCCGGCGGTTCCTCGCGCAACGGGCGCGATTCGAAAGGCCGACGACTCGGCGTGAAAAAGTTCGGCGGCGAGCAAGTGCTCGGCGGCACGATCCTCGTGCGCCAACGCGGCACGAAATGGCACGCCGGCCGCAATGTCGGCGTTGGCGTCGACCATACTCTCTTCGCCAAGGCGGCGGGCAAAGTCGAGTTCACCACCAAGGCCAATGGCCGCTGTTACGTAGCCGTGACGGAGATGCAAGCGGCGGAATAAGCGGGGCGCCGAAAAGACCCCGCGCAGGCGCTAAAGCCCCGCGGACGGTCTTGGCGGCAAGTCCAAGACGAAGAAGAAGGAGGAACCTCTCCTTCGACAGTCCGGAAGGTCCGTAAAAGACCTTTGAAAGGGGAGGCAGGCGCCTCCCCTTCGTCATAGTGGGGCGAAAAGGGCGCCTCGATGGACTGGAGCGGCAATGTTTCCCGATATCGCCCGCGACGACGTCTTTCGCTTGGAGACGAGGCGGCTCTGGCTGCGCTGGCCGCGCGTTGCCGACGCTGCCGCGATCCAACGCTATTCGGCGAAGTGGGAGGTCGCGCAATATACCGCGCGCATCCCGCATCCGTACCCCGCCGGCGAAGCCGAGCGCTTCATCTTCATGGCGCGCCAAGCCAATGCGGCGGGCCAGGACCTCATCCTCGCCATCGCCTCCAATAGGGGTAAACGCGATCCATTCGGCATGATCAGCGTCGAGAGCCGGGCGCAGGGGCGACTGACGCTTGGCTATGCCCTGGCGCCGGAAGTTTGGGGCAAGGGCTACGCCAGCGAAGCGGCGAGAGCGATCGTCGATGCGAGCTTTCAACTGACCGGCGCCGTGGAAATTCTGGCGAACGCCCGCATTGAGAATCCGGCCTCCCGCCGCGTTTTGGAGAAATGCGGCTTCGTCCACGCAGGCGGAGGCCTTGAAGGGGCGCCGGCGCGGGGCGGGATGATGAAAGTGGACCGCTTCCGCCTCGAGCGTTCGGTCTGGGCGCCAGCCTTCGGCCACAGGGCGGCCGCCGTGCCGCCAACCGACGCGGCGTGATGATGGCGCTGTAATGTTCCTCATCTTTTCAGCGCTGCGGCCCCCTGGACATCAGCCAGCATAGGTACAAAGGCCTCCGCGCCATGAAATTCCTCGATCAAGCCAAAATCTACATTCGCTCCGGCGACGGCGGCGCGGGCTGCATATCCTTCCGCCGCGAGAAATTCATCGAATTCGGCGGGCCCGACGGCGGCGACGGCGGACGCGGCGGCGATGTCGTCGCCGAATGCGCCGATGGCTTGAACACGCTCATCGATTTTCGCTATCAGCAACACTACAAGGCCAAGACCGGCGGCCACGGCATGGGCAAGAAC
>DATGHD010000174.1:0-3356 GCA_035308145.1 Roseiarcus sp. | reverse complement strand
TCGCCCGCCGCATAGGCCGCGAGAAAGCTTGCCTTCAGCCTGGCGACCTCGTCGGGCCGAAACATCGGGGCGGTCGCAAAGCCGTCGAGCGCACCGAACATCCAGTCATAGAATCGCCGCGGCGTATCGAGTGCGCGGGAGGGCGCATGCGCATGCGCGACGGAGATTGCTTCGGCAAGCTTGGCCGCGACTTTAAGATCGAGAGCGCCGCGCATGGCGAGCTTGTCGAGCGTTTGCTCTTCGTCGAAGCGGCGCGAATGAACCGCCCATTCGACCAACTCGCCTTCGGCGCCGCCAAGACGCAGCCTTCCGTCGCTGCCGCGCCGGATGGGGACGACATCGAGATAAATGTCGGGCGCGTTCAGGCGATTGACTTCGATTTCATTGGCGCAGGCGGCGCGACGCTTCTCGAGCGTCGAAAAATCCATGAAGGGAAACAGGACCGCGCGCTTGACTTTGTAGGCGTCGGCGCCGGCGAGAAAGACCACGGCGCCATGCGTATCGATCCGCTTGATCGGATTTTGCGCAGATTGTTGAAGGCCATAGGTCTCCGCTTTCGCGAGAAAGGCGAAAACCTCGTCTTGATTGGCGACTTGGACGTTCACGGCCGCTCTTCACACGCTGGATGAAGTGCCGCGAGAAAAAGGGCGGTACTTTCGTACCGCCCTTGATGCGAAGATTATTCCGCCGCCGCGAGCTTGTGCGACGGGTTGCGCGCCTGTTCGGCGAGATAGTTGAGCGCCGCCTGCGCGCCGCCCTTCTTGTGCGGAATGCCGGCGAGCTCGAGGCCCATTTCGACGCCGCTCAGCGCGCCGAGGATCGTCAGGTCGTTGGTGTCGCCGACATGGCCGATGCGGAACACTTTGCCGGCGACGCGGCCGAGGCCGGTGCCGAGCGACATGTCGAAATGCTCGAGCACCGTCGCGCGGAAGGCGTCGGCGTCGTGGCCGGCCGGCAGCAGCACCGAGGTGACGACCGGCGAATAATATTTCGGGTCCTTGCAGAGGATTTCGAGACCCCAGGCGACGACGGCGCGGCGGGTCGCCTCGGCATGGCGCTTATGCCGCGCGAAGAGACGATCGTAACCCTCTTCTTCAAGCAGATCGAGGGCGACATCGAGGCCGTAGAGCAGATTGGTCGCCGGCGTATAGGGATAGAAGCCATTGGCATTATTGGTGAGCATGTCCGCCCAGGACCAATAGGACTTGGCAAAGCCCGACTTCTTCGACGCCTCGAGCGCCTTCTGGCTCACGGCATTGAAGCCGAGGCCCGGCGGCAGCATCAGGCCTTTCTGCGAGCCGGCGATGGTGACGTCGATGCCCCATTCGTCATGACGCAGATCGATCGAGCCGAGCGAGGAGACGGCGTCGACGAAGAACAGAGCCGGATGCTTGAGTTCATCGAGAACCTGGCGGATTTCCTGCAGCGGCGACGTCGTGCCGCTCGCCGTCTCGTTGTGGACGACGCAGACCGCCTTGATCTCGTGATTCTTGTCGGCCTTGAGGCGCTCCTTGATCTGGGCCGGATCGGCGCCGATGCGCCAATCGGACTCGATAAACTCGGGCTTCAGGCCGAGGCTCTTCGCCATGACGTTCCACAGCGCCGCGAACTGGCCGGTCTCGAACATGAGAACCCGGTCGCCAGGCGAGAGCGTGTTGACGAGCGCCGCTTCCCAGCCGCCGGTGCCGGAGGACGGGAAAATGATGACCGGGTTCTTGGTTTGGAAGACGCCCTTGACCTTTTCGAGCACGCGCTTGGACAGCTTCTGAAAGGCCGGGCCGCGGTGATCGATCACCGGCATGTCAATCGCCCGCAGGACGCGCTCGGGGATCGGCGTCGGGCCAGGGATCTGCAGGAAATGGCGGCCGGGGCTCCGCGGCTTGTTACTCATTGTGTCTGTCTCCAAATCTCAATGCCGGCTTTGCCGTAAGGGGCAAATGCTTCGTGGTTTGTTTTTGGGCAGGCCCGTGCGGGCCCTACACCTTTTCCAGCCGGGCGAGCCGGCGCGGAAATCTATGATCAGCAGGACTCGAGAAAGCGCCGGGGCAAGCACGCGAAATTGCGCATCCGGCCGGCGCCGTCGCGGTTGGCGCATGAATAAGGTCAAAATTTGTGACGCTCAACACAAATCTGGCGGTTTACTGGACCGCTATGTGTGCGCCGCGGCAGTGTTTTTTGCTTTGCAGCACTCTCTGAAACGGCGCCGTTCCAGCAGCTTTTGCGGACATGAGCCCTTTAAGGGTCGCTACCGGTTGCGCGCCCGTGCTCATTTGACGCGTAGCGGATGAATCGATCAGAGACCCGAAGACACACCGCCGAAGACAACCCGCGAAGACACGCCGCCGAACGGACGAATAACAGATGCAGAGTGTCGCGACCTTCGTCTCCGCCGCCGCTGCGCGCGCTCTGGATGAGGAGACGCTGCGTCGCGCCGCGCGGATTTTGCCCGGCAGCGGAACGATTCACTGGCTGGAAGAGAGAGTCGCCGCGGACTTATTCTTTGAGGCGCAGGTCACGCCGGCCCTCGAAGCGGGTCTGCAACGGGTGCTGGCCGACCAGCCGATCGATTTTTTTGTTCAGCCGGTCGAGGGGCGCCGCAAAAAGCTCCTGATGGCGGACATGGATTCGACCGTCATCGCGCAGGAATGTCTCGACGAACTCGCGGATTTCGTCGGGTTCAAGGCTCATGTCGCCGCCATTACCGCGCAGGCGATGCGGGGCGAGATCGCTTTCGAACCCGCGCTGCGCGAGCGCGTTGCGCTGCTCGAGGACCTGCCGGTGCATGTCATCGACACGATCGCCGCCGAGCGGATCACACTGACGCCCGGGGCGGAGACTTTGGTGCGCACCATGCGCGCCAACGGCGCGTTCACAGTGCTTGTTTCCAGCGGTTTTTCGGCCTTCACCCGGAAGGTCGCCGCGCGCGCCGGCTTCGACGCCGATGCAGCCAATGAGCTCGAAATTGCCGACGGCAAATTGACCGGCCGCGTCGAGGAGCCCATCCTCGGGCGCATCGCCAAGCGACAGATTCTCGACAATTTTTGCGAGCGTCTGCGGATCGACCGGCAAGCGACTCTGGCCGTTGGCGACGGGGCGAATGATCTCGACATGCTCGGTGCGGCCGGTCTTAGCGTCGCCTACCGGGCCAAGCCCGCGGTTGCCGCGGCCGCGCACGCGCGCGTCGACCACGCCGATCTCACCGCCCTGCTCTACGCGCAAGGTTACCGGCGCGCCGATTTTTCGCTATCCTCCTCGGACGGCCTGACATAACGCCCACAACTTTGCAGACTTGCGGGATTCCTGCGGATTAGGGGTCTTCCAATCTGAGGGGACTTCGCCTGTCGGGCGTGTTACCT
>DATGHD010000173.1:0-2605 GCA_035308145.1 Roseiarcus sp. | reverse complement strand
TCGAGCGGGGCGACGACCAGGATTCCGGCGTCGCCAGATCCTCGCGCGCCGGAATGAAGCGGAGCGTGAAGGCGCGCCCGACGATGCGTTTGCTTAGCCCTGCGCCGAAAGGCGTCGGTCCGCGCATCGCGACGCGGCGGAGGCCTTTCTTCAAAAGAACGGTCGTCAATGTCGCCGTCGAAATGGCGTTGAGCTCGGCGACGATTACCGGATCGAGAGGCATGGGACGCTCCTAAACGGCGGCGACAATGGCGCGTGCGCCAGACGGCGTCCAGCCTCGCCGATACCAAATGAGGCGGCGCCTTTTTCATCACCGCGGTCATTCCCGCGAAAGCGGGAATCCAGAGAACCTCCGCGCCTCAAGACCGACTCAGCCTGGATTCTAAGCTTTCGCGGGAATGACATGCCAGCGAAAGGCGCGGTCCGGCGCGGATTGACTTAAGATAGTTTAATTATTAATACTAATTAAGTAATTCGAGGAACGCTGTTATGTCTCGCCCTCCTCCCCGCCGCCCCGCCGGCCGCGACAATGTCGGCGAGGCGCTGCAGCGTCTCGTCAATCTTGTCTCGCATCGCTCCGGCGCGGCGATCGCGATCATGAACGAAGCGGCCGTCACCCTGCCGCAAGTGCTGTTGCTCAGTCGCGTCGAAGCCTTTGGATCGGCCTCGCCCTCGGACCTTGCCGTCGGCGCGCAAGCCTCCGCTCCGGCGGCGACCCAGATGATCGATCGTCTGGCGCAACAGGGGCTGCTCCATCGAGCAGAAGATCCCGCCGACCGGCGCCGCAAGGTGATCACGCTCACCGGCGCGGCCCGCGCCTTCTTGCGCAAGTTGGAGGCGGCGCGGGCCGCCGACTACGAGCTCGGCCTCGCGCCTCTCGATTCAGAGCTGAAATCCGCTCTTGCCGCGTTGCTCAACCGGGCGATCGCAGAGATCGAGCGCGCGCGGGACGACCGGCGGCGACAAGGCCGCGCCGCCAAGGAGGAGGTCCTGTCATGATCAACGGCGCGTGGCTTTTGTTCGCGACAACGATATTGAGCGTCTACAGCGTCGGGCAGGTCTGGCTCGTGCAGCTCTCGAGCTACCGGCTCTGGGCTTTCGTCGGCGCCGGCGAGTTTCGCGCCTATCACGCGGCCTGGTGGCGAAGCATCTGGGGCGTGGTTCTTGCCCCCGCGGCTTTGGTGACGATCGGCGCGCTGCTGATGCTCTGGCGGCCCTCGCCGGGCGTTCCTTCCTGGGCGATCTGGCTGGGCGTCGTCTTGCAGGCGGCCCTCGTCGCCGGCACCGCAATATGGTGGGGTCCGCTGATGGCGCGTCTCGAAGCCCCGTCAGGCATGCTCATGGACCGCTATCAGCTCCTGATGACGACCCACTGGCTGCGCGTTGCGCTGGTCACGGCCTATGCGCTGCTCGCACTATGGATGCTCGCGCGGAGCCTTGGACTTGGGGTGGATTGATCGGATGACGCCGGCAAGATAATGGCTGGGCCGCTTCTGCGCGGCGCGCGGGAGCGCTCTCAAAGAAAGCGCTGACGAGAAAGCCATGGGCTCGCAGAATTTCGTCGCCACCGAATGGCTCGGCCGGCATCTCGGCGAGCCGGCGCTCGGGATCATCGACGGCTCATGGCACCTGCCGCCGACCGGCCGGAGCGGTCCGGCCGAGTTTCTCGCCCGCCATATCCCCGGCGCGGTTTTCTTCGATATCGACGTCATCGCCGATCCCTCGACCGGCCTGCCGCACATGTTGCCCAATCCCGTCGTCTTTTCTGAAGCGATGAGCAGGCTCGGCCTCGGCGACGGCATGGCGATGGTCGTCTATGACGCTCACGGCCTTTTCGCCGCGGCGCGGGTCTGGTGGACGCTGAAAGCCTTCGGCGTCGCCGACGTGAAAATCCTCGAAGGCGGCCTGCCGAAATGGATCAAGGAAGGGCGTCCGCTCGAGGAAGGCGAGCCGACGCGACAATCCCGCGCGTTCACGGCGAGGCTCGATCATGGCGTCGTCGCCTCGCTCGACGACGTGCGCCGCGCTTTGCAGGGGCAATCGATCCAGGTGGTCGACGCGCGCCCTGCCGACCGTTTCGAAGGCCTGGCGCCCGAGCCGCGCCCGGGGTTGAAAAGCGGCCATATGCCGGGCGCGCTCAATCTGCCCTTTGTCGAAATCCTGGAAGCCGGCAAGCTCAAGAGCGGGCCTGCCCTCGCCGCGGCCTTCGCCGCGCGGGGCGTCGACCTTTCCAAGCCGATGATCATGACCTGCGGCTCCGGCGTCACGGCGGCAATGCTGGCGCTCGCGGCGGAGGAAGCCGGCGGCAAGGTCTTCGGCCTCTATGACGGGTCCTGGGCGGAATGGGGCGGGCGCGCGGATTGCCCGGTCGCCACCGGGCCGGCGGGCGCCGGCGCGACGCGGAAGTAGGTCCAGTCGCGCGCGCCCGGCAAAGAAAAAGGCGGCCCGAAGGCCGCCTTTCAAATCGCGCCAAAACGCCTTCGAGGCCCGCTTATTGCGGAATTTTGTCGTCGATGCCTTTGACGTACCAGTTCATGCCGAGCACATCGCCGTCTTCGAGCGTCTTTGCGCCGGGCTTGCAACGATCCTTGCCGTCCTGGTCGAG
>DATGHD010000172.1:0-13607 GCA_035308145.1 Roseiarcus sp. | reverse complement strand
GGAACTTTTGGCTTCTTCTGCTCGTTTTCGCGCTGACGATCGGCAAGCCGAGCCGATTCCCTAAGATCGCTCAGAGCGTGGAGAGGAGGCGGGAATGGGGCAAATCATCGGTCTCATTTGCGCCGGAGCGCTTTTCTTGTCGTTTTTCGCCTATTACGAAGCGCGCGACGCCTTAGGGGCCACCGCCTTTCATCTGTCGCCAGGCGTCGCGAAAATGGGGGGGTTGCTGGCGGCGTGCCTTACAATCGCCGTCGGCGTTGTTGTCTGTTGCGCGCTCTTGGCGGGCGAGCCGCCCTACGAAGTCGCTTTTTAGCCAGCGAAGCCTGAAGAAGGCGAGTCGACAATGCTAATGCGTCCAGCATCCCGCGAATACGGACCTGACTTGGTTGCCTTGATGAGCGAGGCGCTAGAGAGCGCTTGGCTTCAGGTTCCGAAGGCGCCGCGAGACGCTGAACTCGCGCGTCTGGTCATGGCCAGCGCGATCCTGGAGCAAATTGATGCGGGCGTGCGCGTGCGGGATCAATTGGTCGCCAGCGCAGCCAACGCGCTCGCCGCCGCGGCCAGGTTTTCAGGAGCGGAATAGGCGACCTGCGGCCAAAACGCGTCGGCTTCGAGCTTGGCCGCTGCGCGCCTGTTTCGCGTAGCGGATTTCCTTAATTCCTTGCCTTGGCAACGGCGCCCGCCGGTTGTTCGTCGCTTTCGCTTTGGGGGCCCTCGCATTCCCAAGCGTCGATAGACGAAAAGAAAATCGTGGCGGCCAGAGCGGCCAGAACGAGTCCGACAGTGCTGACGTCGGCCCATTCCAAACCGACCGCTGCGCCAACAATCATGCAGCAGAACGAAACACCGACGATGAACGACATGGCTTCTGCCCCAAGCACGCTGAGCCGGGTGGGCGACCCACGGCGCCAAAACGTCGGAGCCCGTTTCACGGTTCCGCGGCAATGGCGGTCCGGGCGTTCTTTTTTTCACATGCGAGACGAGGCCGCGCAGCCGCCCGATCTAAGCGCCGGCTTGACGCTTGTCGGCAACGGAAGAGTCGTTGAATTCCCTGCGAATGGCGTCGCTGTGGGACCCGATCGCCGGCACGGCGCCAGGCCGGAGGCCCTCCCCGTCGAAAATCTGCGGCGGCGCGGGGATGGAGACCGGGCCGGTCGGCGTTGCGATCTCGATCCGGCGCAAATGCGGATGCCGGGCGAAGTCGCCGACCGCGTTCACGCGGCCAAACGCGATCTGCGCCGACTTCAAAGCCGCGACAAGCTCGTCGAAGGGGAGGCGAGAGAAGACGGCGCGGATCTCCGCGTCGAGCGAGTCGCGATGCTCGCATCTGCGGCTGTTGGTCGAGAACCGCGGTTCTTTCGCCAAATCGGGGTTGCCGAGCACGTTGCGGCAAAGGCTCGCCCATTCGGCTTCATTTTGAATCGAAATGACGACTTGCCGGCCGTCTCCCGCCGCATAGGCGCCATATGGCGCGATCGTCGCGTGATTAAGACCGGCGCGCCTCGGCTCGACGCCCGTATGGTCGCGGTGGATCAGCGGAACGGCCATCCAGTCCGCGAGCGTATCGAACAATGACACCGCAATCGATCGGCCGACCCCGGTGCGCTCGCGCTCATAGAGCGCTTGCAGAATAGCGGCATGGGCGCTCATGCCACAGCCGATGTCGGCGACCGATACGCCGACCCGCCCAGGCTCGCCGGGCCCGCCGGTGATCGAAGCAAGCCCGGTCTCGCACTGGATCAGCAAGTCGTACGCCTTCATCGAAGCGTAAGGTCCCTCCTCGCCATAGCCGGTGATGTCGCAGACGATCAGGCGAGGGTTCGCGGCGCGCAGCGCCGCGGCGCCAAAGCCGGCGCGACGGGCTGCGCCTGGCGCGAGATTCTGCACGAAGACGTCGGCCTTGAGCAGGATCGCATGAAGCAACGCCGCATCCCTCGGCTCTTTGATGTCGAGAACGACCGATTCCTTGCCGCGATTGAGCCATACGAAATAGGCGCTCTCGCCATGGGCCACTTCGTCATAGAAGCGCGCGAAGTCGCCGGACTCCCGTTCGATCTTTATGACCCGCGCGCCAGCGTCGGCCAGCCGCGAAGTGCAGAAAGGCGCGGCCACCGCTTGCTCCAAAGCGACGACCAGAAGTCCGTCAAGCGGGCCCTTCGTCATGAGTGCGATCTCGGCAGGTCGAGCCTCGACTCGGCGCGCTCCAGGAGGTCACGCCAACGAACCGGCCTTCGCGCAACGTTAAACGCCTCTATCGCCTTCAATGTAGATCATTCCCGCTTCGGTTATCGCGCAAACATTCATGGTCCGAGCCGTGCGCGCGCCGCCGGTAAACTCGCCGAAGGCCGGCAGGATAATTTGCCGCCCGTGCAGCACGAAACATTGCGCCCGGATCGAATCGTGACCGGCGCCGCGTATGCAAACTACCGGATGCAGATGTCCGGCGAGCACCGTCTCGCCGCGCTCTGTCAGCGCCTCCTCAGCCTGAAGCGGGTGGTGACGCGCCTCGATCGCGTCGCTCGAATAGGGCTCGGCGACGACCTCGATCCGCAGCTCCGGCGCCGGATCGCCGGCGCGGCGCTCATGGTTGCCGCGCACCAGCACCAGCTCGAGGTCCTTGTGTCGATCCCGCCACGCGCGAAAAGCCCTTGCCGCGGCAATGTGAGATTGGGGCGCGTGGAACAAGTCGCCCAGAAAGACCAGTCGCGAAGCGCGATGGAAATCAATGAGCGCGCTCAACCGATTGAGGTTGTCGGTTGTCGTCCCCGCCGGCACAGGCTGTCCGAGCGCGCGAAAAGTGGCGGCTTTGCCGAGATGGACGTCGGCCACCCATAGGGTTCGCGAATCCTCCCGCCAAATCGCGCGCTCCTTAAGAAGCGAAAGGCCGCGATAGTCGTGCGCCGCGCGAGTCACTGGACTTGATCCGCGGCGCGCTGCAATTGCGTAACCATCCGTTCGATCCGCGCCGACAACGATTCGTTGGTCAATCTCTCCCTGAAGCCTTCGACCATCAAGGGGAAAGCCAGCGGCGAGCACTGGGCGAGGGCGACATGAACGACCTTTCTTTCGCGCATTCTCTTCAGCGTCTCGTGGATCAACCGGATGTCGAGTTCGTCCTCCAGAACTTCGCGCTCGGCCTGCCGTAACAAGCGATTCTCAGGGTCGTATTTTCGAAAAACGTCATAGAACAGGCTGGAGGAGGCCTGCAACTGCCGGGCGGTCTTGCGCATGGCGGGATGGGCGTTCGGCGTCAGGCCGGAAATCCGAGCGATGTCGCGAAAGCGTCGGCGCGCCAGCTCGCCGGCGTTGAGGCTGGCGAAAATCTGATCGGTCAATTGATCTCGCGTGAGCGAGGCGTCGAGAAGCATGGGAAGATCGCGCGACCAGTCGCGTTCTGACGCGCTGAGCGCCTGGAAGCCATAGTCATTGACCGCGAGCGAGAACGTGCCGGCGCTAATCTGCCCGGCGCGCCACGACAGGAGACTCGCCACGCCGAGATGGACGTTGCGTCCCGCAAACGGATACAGGAAGAGATGCCAGCCTTCGCGGGTTTTCAGCGTTTCGGCAAGCAAGGTTTCTGGCGTCGGCAGCGCCGACCAACGGCCCTGCAGCCTCAGCATGGGCGCGACGGCTCGCAATTCCGGCGAATCGTAGCGTCCCTTGGCGGCCTGCGCGAATTGCTCAACCACGGCGTCGGCGAGCGTGGTCGAAAGAGGCATGCGGCTGCCGCCCCAACTCGGAACGGTCGCTGACCCGCGCGGCGCGTTCCTCACAAAGGCGGTCAGGTCTCGGACCGTCACGAACTCCAAGAGGCGCCCGGCGAACCAGAACCGGTCGCCGGGCCGCATGCGCGCGATGAAGGTCTCTTCGACGGCGCCGAGCCGCCTCCCCGGCGGGGTCGGCCCGTATTGCACAAGAATGCCGGCGTCGCTGGTGATCGTGCCGATGTTCGATCGGTGGCGGGCCTCGATGTGATTGCTGGTCACGCGCCACACGCCATCCGCGTCGGGCGCGCAGCGGCGAAACTCCGGATAGGCGCCGAGCGTCGAGCCGCCGCGTCGTACGAATTCGAGACACCAGAGCCAGCTCTCGCTGCTTAGATTCTGGTACGCGACGGTTGTACGGATTTCGGCGAGCAGCTCATGTGGCCTAAAGCCGCCGCCGAGCGCAATCGTAACGAGATGCTGCGTAAGCACGTCGAGCGGCGCATCTGGGCTTTTCCGACTCTCGATGCGCCGGGCGGCGGCCGCGGCTTGCACGGCCGCCGATTCGATGAGCTCTAAGCTGTGGCTTGGAACCAGCGTGACGCGCGAGGCGCGGCCGGGCGCGTGGCCGCTGCGGCCGGCTCTTTGGAGAACCCGCGCGACGCCTTTTGCCGAGCCGATTTGCAGAACCCGCTCCACCGGCAGAAAATCGACGCCGAGATCGAGGCTCGATGTGCAGACCACCGCTTTCAACGTCCCGGTTTTCAGACTTTCTTCGACCCAGTTGCGCGACTCTTTCTCAATGGAACCGTGATGAATCGCGATGAGACCCGCCCAATCGGGCCTCACGCGCAAAATCTCCTTGTACCAAATCTCTGCTTGAGAGCGCACATTGACGAAGGCGAGAGTCGTCGCGCTCTTTTCGATCTCAGCGACGACCTGCGGCAACATTGTCAGGCCGAGATGTCCGGCCCAAGGAAATAGTTCGGGCTTAGGGGGGATCAGCGTGTCGATGACAATGGTCTTGTCGAGCTTGCCCTGGACCAAAACGCCGTCGGCTGCGTTCTCCGGCCCGAGAAGAACCCGCTTGGCCTCATCGAGATCGCCCATCGTTGCGGAAAGGCCCCAGGTCATGATGCAGGGACGCCAACGCCGGAGGCGGGCGAGCGCAAGCTGCGTCTGCACGCCGCGCTTGTTGCCCATGAGTTCATGCCATTCGTCGACGACAACGCAGCCGAGCGCAGCGAACTTCTCCTCGCAGTCGGGCCTCGACAGCATCAGGGACAGACTCTCCGGCGTCGTAACCAGAAGCGACGGGAGCCTGCGCGCCTGCTCGGCGCGCTCCTTAGGGTCGGTGTCGCCGGTGCGCATGCCGACCGACCAACGCTCGAGGCCGTCGGCATGGGATTGCACGCCGCCCAGGGCTGCTTGAAGCGTGCGCGTCGTGTCGGCGGCCAGCGCGCGCATCGGCGTCATCCACAGAACGCTGAGCGACGCCGTCTCAAGCGCCGCCTGCGCGCGAGGCCGTTGCAGCGCCTGCCACGCGCCAAGGCCGACGGCGAGCGTTTTTCCGGCGCCGGTTGTCGCGTGCAACAGGCCGCTCCGGCCTTCGCTCATCTCCGACCAGACTTGCTTTTGAAAGGCCAGGGGCTTCCAGCCTTTGGCCTTCAACCAGGCAGTGACCGCGGCGCGCGGTCGCGCGGGCGCCGGCCGTTTCATTCGTTCGCAGCGCCCGCCGGAAGCAGCGCCTTGAGCTCGTCGATGGTATTAGCCTCCTCGACCGGCTTGTCACGCCGCCACCTGAGCATGCGCGGAAATCTCGTCGCGATCCCGCTCTTGTGCCGTTTGCTCAATGAAATGCCTTCAAATCCGAGCTCGAAGACCATGGTTGGCCGCACGCTGCGGACCGGTCCAAAGCTTTCGACGGTCGTTTTGCGAATCTGCGCATCGACCTGCCGCATCTCCTCATCGGTCAGTCCGGAATAGGCTTTGGCGAAAGGCACCAGAATACGCGCATCGTCTTCGGGACGCGCGCTCCAGACCGCAAAAGTATAGTCGCTGTAAACGCCGGAGCGCCGGCCATGGCCGCGCTGCGCATAGACGAGCACCGCGTCGACGCTCATCGGATTGAGCTTCCATTTCCACCAAAGATCCTCGCTCGCCGGGCCGCTCTTTCGGCGCCCGACGCCGTATTCGCTGGTCTGCCCTTTGATCATCATCCCTTCCGCGCCGATCGCGCGGGCGCGCTCGCGAAGGATGTCGAATGATCGCCAATCAGGCGCCTTAAGAGCGGGGCTGAGGCGAAGCGGAATGTCCTCGCCGCGGATGAGGGCATGAGCTCGCGCGTCGGCGATCGCTTCTTCGAGCCTCGCGCGGCGTTCCCTCTGCGGCTGGCGGCGCTGGTCGTCGCCTCGATATTCGAGGAGATCATAGGCGATCAGCGCGACGGGAAGCTCGCGAAGTATTTTTGCGGTGAGATTCTTGCGGCCAAGGCGCTGCTGAAGCGCCGCGAAGGGACGAATGTCGTCGACCGCGTCGGCCGGAGCGACGTCAGCGCCGATCTCCGGCGGCTTGACGACGAGCAACTCGCCATCAAGGACCGCGCCGCTCGGAACGAAATTCGCCAGCGCCGCTATTTCCGGAAAACTCTCGCTGACCAGCTCCTCGCCGCGCGACCACAGCCACCACTGCCCGGCGCGATGGATAAATTGCGCGCGTATGCCGTCGAATTTCCATTCGACCAGCCAATTCCCCGTTGGCCCCAAAAGCGACGGCATGTCCTCGATCGGCGCCTGAAGGGAATGCGCGAGGAAGAATGGATAGGGCTGTCCGCTCGAGGCGCCCGGCGCCTTGACCTCGTCTCCTGGGGCGATCAGGGCCGCAAAATCATCGGCGAGCAACATTCGGCCGGATTGCGTATAGCCCATCATACGTTGAGCCATGCGTTTGGCGTCGATGCCGGTCACGTCGGACAGCGCCTGAACGACCTGCCGCTGCGAAACGCCAATGCGGAAAGCGCCGGTGGTGAGTTTGAAGAAGGGGAGGCGCTCGGATGAAGGCAGGCCGGCGACCCATAAGCGCAAGCTCGCCAGCTTTTCGGCGTCTTCCATGCCTCGCAAGGCCAAGAGGCGTCCGTTCATCCAGGCGTCGAGCGAGAGGTCCTCGGTCGCGCGAGCGCTCGGCAGCAGAAGCGTCAAAGTCTCCGCGAGGTCGCCGACGTTTTGGTAGCTTTCTTCGAACAGCCATTCGGGCAGACCCGTCTCGTCGAGCGCGAATTGTCTTAAGAGTTTTGTCGGAACCATCTGGCGCGGTTTGCCGCCGGCGAGAAAGTAGACGGCCCAGGCCGCGCTCGCATTCCGCGTTTCGTCGGCGATCGCGGCGCGGAGATAATCCTGCAGGGCCTCGCTCTTGTGCTTCGTCGAGGTCGCGGCGTCGATCCGATGATAGAGGGCGGCGAAGGCTCTCATGACGGGATCGGCTCGCCCGCGGAAGAGGCGGCCTCCGCGGAATCGTCCGGCAGTCCCTCGCCTTCCAGCGCTTCGTCGCCATATTCGGAATTGATCGCTGCTGCGTCGAGGCCGTTCTCCCGCAAATAGCGAACAAGCGTCGCGACGCCGCCATGCGTGACCAACACCCGCGTCGCGCCTGTCGATTCGATCGCCTGCAACAGGCCGGGCCAATCGGCGTGATCGGACAATGCAAAGCCCTGATCGACTCCGAGTCGGCGGCGATTGCCGCGGACCTGCATCCAACCGCTGGCGAAGGCGTCGGAATAGGCCCCGAAGCGGCGCATCCACGGGCTTTGCGCGGCGGAGGGCGGCGCCAGCACAAAGGCGCGGGCGAGCGCGCTTCTGTCGAGGCCGTCATTCGCCAAGCGCGTCAGGGGCAGCGGCGCGCCGAGATCGCGATAAATCTGGTTGATCGGTTCAATCGCGCCATGTGAGACAATGGGGCCAATGTCAGGATCGAGATGGCGCAGAACGCGCTGCGCCTTGCCAAGTCCATAGGCCTCCATCACGCTGGCGCGGCCATTCGCCGCGTTGTTGCGCCACCAGCGGTTGATTTCGGCGAAAATCTCCGCTTGCGGCCGCCAACGATAAATCGGCAGGCCGAAAGTCGATTCCGTGATGAAACAATCGCAACGCACAGGCTCGAAGGGCTCGCATGTCCCATCCGCCTCAAGCTTGTAGTCGCCCGACGCGACCCAGATCTCGCCCCGATATTCGACGCGTATCTGCGCCGACCCCAAAATATGTCCGGCCGGATGGAGCGAGATTTTCACGCCGTTCCGTTCGATCGCTTCCCGGTAGCGAACGGTTTCAATCCGAACTTCGCCGAGTCGCCTACGCAGGATTGGCGCGCTGTCGTGGTGGCAAAGATAGACGGCGCTGCCGAAGCGCGCGTGATCGGAATGGCCGTGGGTGATGATCGCCCGTTCGACGGCGCGCCACGGATCGATAAAAAAATCGCCGGGCGGGCAATAAAGCCCCTCCGGCCGAGGGACGATCAAGTCCATGGCCGTTCCGTCGCGTGAGCGCTGGCGAGGATAGGAGGGAACGAAATCATCAGGTGAACAACACGCCGCCGTTCGCCGATAGGGTATGACCTGTGATGAAGCCCTTGCCGATCAGCATGAGCGCGGCTTGCCCAATTTCGTCCGCTTCGCCGAAGCGGCCGATGGGGACGCGCGCGGCGAAGCCCGCTTGTTTCAACGGCGCGGCCATTTCCGTATCGACCAAGCCCGGCGCAATAGCGTTGACCGTTATGCCCTCGGCCGCGAGACGCGCAGCATAGCCGCGGGTCAATCCCTCGACGCCCGCCTTCGATGCATTGTAGTGCACGCCGATCCCGCCGGGGCCCCTGGCGGCGACCGATGAGATGTTGACGATCCGCCCCCAGCGCCGCGCCCGCATGCCGGGCAAGACCGCGGCCGTGCAAAGAAAGACGGATTTGAGATTGACGGCGATGGTGCGATCGAAGTCCTCCTCGGTGAGGTCGTCGAGTCCGCGCGTTGTGGCGATCCCCGCGTTGTTGACCAGCACGTCGATCGCCCCGAGTTCGGCCTCGACCTCGCGGGCCATGGCTTCGACGTCCGGCCGGCTTGAGACATCAGCGCGGATCGCGATGGCGCGCCGACCAGCCGCCTTGATCGCCTTGACTGTCTCGGCCGCTTGGCTCTGGCGATCGCGATAGTTCACCGCAACCGCTGCGCCGGCGCGCCCTAGAGCTAAGGCGATCGCCCGGCCAATGCCGCGCGAGCCGCCGGTCACCAAAGCGACGCGATTGCTAAGATCAGTCATCTCAACGCTCCGGCTTCCAAAGGGCGTCGGCGCTCCTCGCCCCGCTGTCGCTCATCAATATAGGCTTTGGGCGGAGCGTTTCGAGCGGGCGATCAAATCGGTCCGGCGGACGTAGCGCGGCCGAGACCCCGCGATCCATCAGCCGCCGATCAGATGCAACGCGACCTCGCGCGTATGGGGCTTTCGGCGATGCTCGAAAATATAGATCCCCTGCCAGGTTCCGAGCGCCAACGCGCCGCCGATGACCGGGATAGAGAGGCTGACGCCGGTAAGGGCGGTTCGAATATGCGCCGGCATGTCGTCCGGACCCTCGTCGGCATGGCGGTAACGGACTGGGTCTTCCGGGACGACCTCAGCGAAGTAGCGCTCAAGGTCCGTGCGAACCGCGGGAGCGGCGTTTTCCTGGATCAGGAGCGAGGCCGAGGTGTGCCGGCAGAACAAAGTCAACAAGCCCATCTCGATCGATTGGCCGCTGAGCCAGCCCGCGACGCTGCGGGTGATTTCCAGAAGTCCGCTCCCTGGCGTCTGAAAGCGAAGGATGTCGGCGGCCTGACGCATGGTGAACCGATGTTGCTCGCGTCCTGATTATTCCCGCCCGCGCCGCAACGCCTCAAGATCGTATTGCGTCAGGTCGCCGACGTTGTCGATCGCGATATCGGCCGGCCGGAGAGCGGCTAGGGCCGCGGCATCGAGGGCGTAGCGCCCTTGCCTCGGGAAGATGGTGGTGACCCGCTCGCCCCAAATATTCTTGACGGCGTCGAGCACGCGCAGCTTGTCGTCGATCAGCACGTAGCGCTTCGCCGGATGCCAGCGCTCGACGTCCTGGAGCTCCTTTTCCTTATGGATATAGATTAGCACTTGGCCATCAAACGCGCGCCAGAGACCGGAACGTTCGATCTTGTGCGGCTGAAAGATCGCGTCGCCGTCGGAGAGGATCACGACCGGCCCCCATTGCCGCATATGGCGCACCGCCGCGAGCGCGTTCGGATAAAGGCAATCAGCGAACGGATAGCCGAGCAGCCAGCTCGCCGCCTGCAAGATTCTTGGCTGATGGGGATGTTCCAACCGACAGCGTTCGATGGCGCCGAGATAGTCGGCGTAGCCGAGCTCGCTCCGAATCTCCTCGAAGAGCGCCCAGTATCGGTCGTAAGTCCGGTCTCCGTGGGAGTTTCGAAGATATTCGCCAAGCTCGTGCTGAAAGCGATCGTTGTCGAGAAGCGTGTTGTCGACGTCGAAGAGAAAGACGATGTCGGAGGTCGACATGGGGCACCCAATCAGGGGTCGGATCAAAGCCCCGGGAGGCGGCGGGCGGCTGAATGTGACTCGGGCGGGAAGCGGAGACAATCGGCAACGTTGGACCGTCGGCAACTCTCATTAGGAACGCCGCGGCATGCGAATGCGGTTTCTCCTGCTTCGCGCCGTTGAAACCAAGCGGAACAAACCTGTAAGATTAGAATGAGGCGACGGCAGGCGCGACAAATATGATGAAGCTCTACTTTACTCCCGGGACGTGCTCTCTCGCCTCTCATATCGCGCTCGAGGAGGTCGGCGCGCGATTCGAATCCTCGAGGATCGATTTTTCCGCCGACCAACAGAACAGTCCGGAGTACCTTCGGATCAACGCGAAAGGCCGGGTCCCGACGCTCGTCGACGGCGACTGGGTCCTGACCGAGAGTCCGGCGATTTTGCGCTACATTGCAGCGCGCCATCCGGGGACTGGTCTTTGGCCTTGGGATCCTCGCGAAGAGGCGCGCTGCGCCGAGTGGCTGGCCTGGCTTTCTTCAACCATTCACGTGGCTTTCGCTCATGTGCGGCGGGCGAACCGCTACGCTGCCGACCCACGCGCAATCGAAGACGTGATCGCCACCGGCAAGAAGACTTGTCGCGATCTCTGGCAGGCGGTCGACGCCAAGATCGGCCGCGGCCCGTGGGCAATCGGAGAAAGATACAGCGTCGCCGACCCTTACTTGCTGGTTTACTGGACCTGGGGCCGCGGGCCGGCGCTCGGCTTCGAAGTGGAGCGCGATCTGCCGAATTGGACCGCGCACGCGCGCCGCATGGCGGCGCGCCCCGCGGTGCAAAAGGTGTTTGCTCGCGAAGGACTTGCTCTGCCAGCCTGAAGGGGGCGCCTTCGCCTGTCGGTTGGAACGCGCCCTCGACCGCCCAAAGGCGGCCGAGGTCTTTAGTCAGCTCAGTAAATCAGGGGTACGTTTTCTTGCACGCCGGGTTATCGCGCCCGGGCAGGCCGATCTTGTCAAAGACATCCTTCGAGAAGCCGAGCCTCTCCTGCACGTTTGGCACCACCTTGACGACTTTGCTGATGAGGTCGCCCTTCTCATCCTTCACGGTCTCGGTGACGAAATTGGTCCCGATCGCTTGCCGGTTTTCGTCGAGCGTGATCTTTCCGTTTGGCGCGTCGAGAACCGTATTCTGAAGGGCCACGCGGAACTTCTTGTTGCCGTCGCTGAGTTCGCCTTTGACTTGGTCGAGCGCCTTGAAGACGGCGTCGGCGGAGTTGTAATAGTTGATCGCGAGCAACGACGGGCTGGCGAAGGCGTTCTTGAAGTAACCCTCCTTCGGCATTGCCTGGTACGCCTTCACAAACGCTTGCCACTTCGGGTTCGGATCGGCGTCGGCCATGCCGCTTGACGACGGCGTGCCTTCCAACGCTTCCTTGGCCTTGCCCTTTGATGAAAGGACGGTCTGATCGACGGTGATCGATCCGCCGATGAGCTTGGCGTTGCCGCCCGCCTGTTGATATTGGTTCAAGAAGTTCACCGCGTCGGCCCCGCCGAGGCCTACGTAGATCGCGTCGACGTCGTCGGGCAGTTGCGGAATGAAGGAAGCGAAGTCCTTCGTGCCAAGCGGCACCCAGATTCGCTTGGTAATCTCGCCGCCGGCCTGGCAATATTCCAGGACAAAGCCCATCACCTGCGTGTATTCGAAGGAATAGTCCTCGGCGATGGTCGCCACTTTCTTGTAGTGCTTAGTGTTATAGACATAGTCGCCAAGTCCGGCGGACCACTGCGCGCCGTCCATGTTGAAGCGATAGAAAGTCGGCGACGGATTGACATAGGTCGTCTCCAGCGCCCCTGACCCGGCGTTGATGACGGTGATCTGGGGCACGGTTTTCGAGTAGTCCTTGACCGCGATGCCTTCCGAGCCGGAAAGCGGCGAGATGAGGACATCGACCTTGTCCTGTTCGACGAGCTTCTTGGCGGCTCGCACCGCAGAATCCGGACTGGCGTCCGTCGCGCCGACGATTGTTTCGATCTCCTTGCCGCCCGCCATGCCGTTATGCGCTTTCACCGCAAGCTCATAGCCGCGCATGCCGTCTTCGCCGAGCACTGTATAGGTGCCCTCCAGCGTGGCGGTGACGCCGATCTTGATTTTGTCGGCGGCGTTGGCCGACCCGACGATCAGCGCGGTAAGCGAAACCCCGACCGCAATCCCGATGCCCTTGCGCATGGATTCCCTCCCTGATGTCCAAGCCGCCGCAGCGGCCTCGCGCCGGCCGAGTTATTTTTCGTGTTGCTCCGGAGCGGACCATCGCCCCGTGCCGGCCGAATGCAAAATCGTATCAGCGGCCGCCCCAGCGCCACAAGCCCGCTTCGCGGATGAGCCGGGCGCAGCGCCGTGTCTGCCAGTCTGATTCTTGATCCGGCGGCCTCGCGTTGACGTCGGTCGCCGCGGTCGGCATCGCCCCTTGTCAAGGGCGCCCCGCCGTCGTTTAATCTCAAGCTAAAACAATAATGTGCGCCAAGGGAGAGAATTCGGTGAATACCGCGTTGGCGGTTTGTCATGGCTCGTTCGGCCGGGTCACCGTCTACCGGCTCAGCCGGCCAATGCGCACCCACGCCCATCGCGAAGGCCATTTGACATTTCACCTTGGCGGACCGCCGGCGATTGTGACGATCGACGAAGTCCCTCATCGGGTCGACCAAGCGGCCGGCGTGGCGATCAACCCTTGGCAACCTCACTCTTTTCACCCTTATCCCGGCGATCAGCCGTCGGTGTTCCTCGTCGCCTATCTTTGCGATCGTTGGCTCGATCGCGATCAAGAGGGTCGCGGCAGCCTCCGTTTCGGCGCCAACGGCATCCGAATGGGCAAGACAATCGGCGGGATTGCGGCCGGCCTTGCCGACGCGTTGGTCACCGGCGCCAACTTTCGCGTCGTCGATCGCGGCTTAAGCCAGCTCTTCGACGCAAGTTTCCATGATTCCTGGGCAAATGGCGACCGCGCCGAGCTGCGGGCGCGGCCGCAAGCGGCCCTCGACTTCCGCGTGCGCAAGTCGCTCCGCCTATTGGATGACGGGATCTCGCAAGGGATAGAGCTGAACGCCGTGGCCCGGGACGCCGGCCTCTCGCGGCCGCATTTCTTCAAGCTGTTTCGCGAAAATACCGGCGTGACGCCTGTTCTCTACGCCAATACAATGCGCGTCGAGCGGGCGCTCGATCGATTGATGGGTTCGCAAACCTCGATCACCGACATCGGCTACGAGCTCGGCTTTTCTTCACAGAGCCATTTCACCCATTTCTTTTCGGCGCATGTGGGGATCGCGCCCACGCTTTACCGGACCATCGCCCGAGTGGTGAGCGAGTA
>DATGHD010000171.1:0-14476 GCA_035308145.1 Roseiarcus sp. | reverse complement strand
AACTCGATTTTGAGTCGAGCGCGTCTACCAGTTCCGCCACAGGGGCCCCCGACCCAATAAGGCCAGGCCGCGCCCTATATCGCGAGCCGGGCTGAAGGGTCAACGAGGATATGGCCGCATGGACAGGCGTGGAGCGCTCCTCTATCAAGGCGCCGCGACCGGGACCCTCTGTAAGATTCGATGTTTCAACGCCTCTATCACTGGGTCCTGTCGCTTGCGGAAAGCGAGCATGCGCCCGCCGCCTTGGCGGCGATCGCCTTCGCAGAAAGCTCGTTTTTCCCGATTCCGCCCGACGTCATTCTGGTGCCGATGTCGCTCGCGCGGCCGCGCCAGGCTTGGCGTTACGCGGCGATCTGCACGGTCGCCTCGGTCGCTGGCGGCATGGTCGGCTATGCGATCGGCGCCCTGCTGTTCGACACGGTCGGTCAGTGGCTGATCGCCGCCTATGGCTATGGCGACCGGATGGCGGCGCTGAAAGAGACCTACGCGCGCTGGGGCGCCCTGGTGATCCTCGTCAAAGGCCTGACGCCGATTCCCTACAAGCTGGTGACGATCGTCAGCGGCCTGCTCGGCTATAATTTCCTTCTCTTCGTGCTTCTGTCTGCGCTGACGCGCGGCGCGCGTTTCTTCATTCTGGCGGGCGCGCTCAACCTCTTTGGCGACACTTTGCGCGTCGCGCTCGAACGCCATTTCGCCCTATTCATGGGAATTATCGCAGTGACGATCGTCGTCGGCTTCTGGGCGGCGGTGCGAGTTTTCTAACCGGGAATTCCATGAACGCGACGATGGTCCACGTCGAGGCTCGCCCTCCGAACCTCAGATTCCAGATCGCGGCGTTCATAGCGGTCGCCGCGGCCGCGACGATCGCCGGGGCGTGGATATTTCAGGCGTTCGGCTATCAACCCTGCGAGCTCTGCCTAAAGCAGCGCTACGCCTACTACGGCGGCGTTCCTCTGGCCGCGCTCGTCGCCTATGCCGCGCGCGGCCCCGCGCGGGGGATCGTCTTTGCCGGCATGATCGGCCTTGCTCTGATCTTTGCCGCCAATGCGGCGCTTGGCGTCTATCACGCCGGCGTCGAGTGGCGGTTCTGGGCTGGGCCGTCGAGCTGCACCGGCGTCATCGCCGGCCCGCCCAATGTCGCCGATCTGATGAAGCATCTGGAGAACGCCAAGGTCGTCGCTTGCGATGAAGTTCAGCTTCGCATTCTCGGCCTGTCGCTCGCCGGCTGGAACGCCCTGATTTCCGCCGCGCTCGCAGCTCTCGCCTTGCGCGGCGCGGCGGTCAGGGGCTGATTTCGCGAAGCTGCGACGCTATTGCGGCGGCGCCTTGCCGAGCGGCAATCCGTTCACTTTCATCGCGCCGTCCGGGCCATATTCCGCGACCCAGATGAGCGTCCCATCGGCCGGATCCGCCTTGGCGAGGCCCTTGGCCATGGTGATGCCGGCGATCACTTGCGGCGTCGCCAGCGGGCCCATTCCCTTGACCGCGGCGAATGTCTTTTCGAAGTCATGCGCCTTCACGATGATTTTTCCCTCAGGATGGGCGCCCGTGACCCGGATTTCGCCCTCCACGGAAAGATCAAGCTGCGGCGCCAGAATGCGCGAATGCTGGATGGTCACGACGATCGGTCCCCCGCTCATCATGCGCGCCGCGATCTGAGGCCGATCCGCCTCGGGAATGACAGGGCCCTCGCCCGCGAGATCGAGGTCCTTGATCGCCTCCGCCGCCGCGGCGCCATAGTCGTAGCCGCTGTACCTGACATTGAGGTCCATCGCTGTCGGTATGAAAGGCTGGAAGGCCGCCGGCACGGCGTTGGGCGGCGGCTCGACGCCTTCAAAAGCAAGATGCAATTCGTTGCCCCCTTTCGAAGGGAACTGATCGGCTGCGAAATGCCCATTGACGCTCGCCAGTTTGACCAGCCCCTTGGGCGTTTCGACGCTCAGCTTTCGAAGGGCGAAGGTCTCGTCGAGCTTGTCGGCGAAAGGCAGAAGCGCCAGAAGCTTCGTCTTCAGCGCGTCTTGATTGGCGGCGAGTTCGGCGCGCGACGGATGCGCGACAAGGAAGGCCCAAAGATCGATAAGCTGCCGCGCGCGAACATTGTCGAACTTGACGTCGACCGTCATGCCCTCCGAGCGAATTGTGACTGGGGCCGGCGGCGAGCCTGCCGACGCCTCCGCCTTCTTGCTCAACGCGACGACTGAGAGATCGTTCACTTCCTCATGAACAGTTCCGGAAAGGCCTCCGGCCGCGGCTCCAGCGCCCGTCATTGCAAAGTGAAGAGAACCGAAACCACCCGTCTCGTCGACTTCGGGCGAATGAACTTGAAAGGCGCCTTTGTCAGAGTCGCCCTTGGCGTCGCGAAAACCGAAAATGGCCGGGTCATAGACGCCGGCGAATTTGTACGAATCAAAATTCGCGGAAATATCGCCATCTTTGAAATGAACGTTGACCGGCGGATAGCCGTCACGAGTCACCCGCCAAGTTCCGTCGCTCTGTTCGGTCAAGTTCAACTGCGGCGCCGCCATGTCGATCTTGACGCCCTCGGCGGCGAGCGGGGCAAGAAGCTTGGCGACATCGATCGACACGACATAGTGGTCGCCCTGCGTCGTCGTCGCCGCGACATTGGCGCCGAGATAAGTCGCAAAAAGAGCGTCGAGCTTTTGCGCGCCATCCGCGGTTGGCGCGACGTCGCTCGCCGCCGCGGTCGCGACCGCCGCGCCAGAGGTCATCAAGAAAAGCGCGGCGGTCCGCAACGCGCGACCGCCGAAACGCGCCAAATCGCCCATTCGCCTATCCTCCTCGCCGGCGCCCCTTCGGCCGCCTCTGACTATCGATCATAACGTAAATACGCCGATCGGACGTCGCTAAGGCGACGATATAGTGAAATAGGCTGGACGCTAGCGGGGCCGGCCTAAAGGCCAGACTCACATCGCGGGCAAAGCAGCGGTGGGCGCCGCGGCCGGGATCTGAGCCCGGGCGACGCTCGCCTTGACCGCGGCCTGCACCTTTTCGAACGCTCGGACCTCGATCTGACGGACGCGCTCGCGCGAGACGCCAAATTCGGCCGAGAGCTCCTCGAGCGTCACAGGATCATCAGCCAGCCTGCGCGCTTCGAAGATGCGTCGTTCACGCGGATTGAGCACCGTCAGCGCGCCTTTCAGCGCGCCAAGTCGCGCGTCGCTTTCCTCGCGATCGGCCAAGGCGGATTCTTGGTCGATACCATCGTCGACCAGCCAATCCTGCCATTCGCCTTCGCCCTCCTCGCGTAAAGGCGCGTTGAGCGAGGCGTCGCCGCCAAGGCGGCGGTTCATATCGACGACATCCTGCTCGGCGACGCCAAGCCGGTGGG
The DNA here is from genome assembly GCA_035308145.1 of Roseiarcus sp. GTDB lineage: Bacteria > Pseudomonadota > Alphaproteobacteria > Rhizobiales > Beijerinckiaceae > Roseiarcus. Next base: position 11,127 of record DATGHD010000171.1, on the reverse strand, counting down.
CGATTTGCGAGACCTGGTCGGGTCGAAGGTCGCCCTCGTCCAGCGCCGAGATGCGGCTCTTGGCCTTGCGCAGATTGAAGAACAGCTTCTTCTGGCTGGCCGTGGTGCCCATTTTCACCAGCGACCACGAGCGCAATATATATTCTTGAATCGACGCCCTGATCCACCACATAGCGTATGTGGCGAGACGAAAGCCCTTGTCAGGCTCGAAACGCTTGACCGCCTGCATGAGGCCGACGTTGCCTTCGGAGATGACTTCGCCGATGGGCAAGCCATAACCGCGGTAGCCCATGGCGATCTTCGCCACGAGGCGCAGGTGAGACGTTACGAGCTTGTGGGCCGCGTCGCGGTCGCCGTGCTCGCGCCAGCGTTTGGCCAGCATGTATTCATCCTGCGGCTCCAGCATCGGAAACCGCTTGATTTCAGAGAGATAGCGAGACAGGCCGGATTCGCCGGCAATGATTGGTAAGGCAACAGCCATTTGACCTCCTCTTCGGAGCCCCTATTAAAGGCGGTCTCCGGCGACCGCGAATACGCGCGCCGCAGTGCAATATATAAGCGTTTCTGACCATGGCTGAAAGAGGGCCGAGGCCGCTGTGGCAAAACCCACAGAACGAACAATCGTTTCGTCGATTCTGCCGCGCCGCTCGCTCCCGCTAGCCCACGCCGTCCCCCAACGCTTTGATAAGTTGAGCAAAATCGTCCGGAGGCTGGCTTTCGAAAGAAAGCGCCGCGCCGGTGATTGGATGAGTGAAGCCAAGCCTTGCCGCATGCAAGGCTTGCCGATCCAGCCGGTTTAGGGCGGCCCGGGCGCCTTCAGGGAGCTGCGTCGCCTTGGTCTTGAAGCCGGCCCCATAAACCGAATCGCCGATGAGCGGGCGCCCGATATGGGCGAGGTGGATGCGAATCTGATGGGTTCGCCCCGTCTCGAGCCGACATGAGATCAGGCTTGCGGCGGGAAAAGCCTTTTCCAGCCGCCAATGCGTGACGGCGCGACGGCCGAGGCCCAGGCCCAGGCCGACGACCGCCATCTTCTCACGCTGGCGAGGATGACGGGCGATCGGCGCATCGATCGTTCCCGCGCTTTTCTCCATCGCGCCCCAGATGAGAGCGAGATATTCGCGTTTCAACGAGCCAGCGCGGCCATGATCGGCGAAGAGCGCGGCAAGACCCTGATGAGCCGCGTCGCTCTTGGCGACGACGAGGAGGCCGGAGGTGTCCTTGTCGAGCCGGTGCACAATGCCGGGCCGCTTGACACCGCCGATGCCGGAGAGGCTGTCGCCGCAATGGGCGATGAGGGCGTGAACCAAGGTGCCCTTGGCGTGGCCGGCGGCGGGATGGACCACCAGGCCGGCGGGCTTATCAAGAACCAGGAGATGGTCGTCCTCGAAGACGATATCGAGCGGAATGTCTTCGCCGCTCAGCGTCGAGGGTTCAGGCGCCGGCGGTGAGACGACGATCCGGTCGCCGGCCGCGACTTTCTGCGCCGGGTCCCGCGCGAGCGCGCCGTTCAACGAAACGTCGCCCGCCTCGATCAGCGCTTTTAGCCGCGTGCGCGATAGCGCCAAGCCGGCCGCCGCCGCGGCGCGTCCGAGATAGCGATCAAGTCGCTCGCCTGCGTCGCCCGCCTTGACGTCGAAGGAGGTCGGACTGCTCGGCGGAGAATCGGCCGGCAGGATCGCAACTGGCGGCGCAAGCGCCCTGTCGCCGGTCGGAGCGCGCGCTTGGTGAGCGCGTTGCTTGGCATTCCCTTTCACAAGCTGGCCCATAGCACGGATATCGGCGCCCTGCTCCGAAGCAAGCCCAAAAGGCGGTCGCCTTATCCGCGTGGGGCTCGCTACGCTTCATATATAGTATCTCTAGCTTTTATAGTATCTCTAGCTTTAAGAGGCGTCGCGGGGCAGCTTAGAAAAGCAATAAACTACCAAGATTTAAGTTATTCTAATACGTAACTAGGATATTCGACAATCAATTAGCGATCGTCTACGGATCGACGAGATTTTCATTTCTTCCTGTCAGCCAAGGACTGTTATGAGCAACGGATTGACCGCCTCCGCACCGACGCGCGCGGGTGTCGATTGGCGTCGCACGATCGCGTTGGCCGGTCCAGGCATTGTCGTCATGCTGGCCGACACCGACGCCGGCAGCGTGGTGACCGCGGCGCAAAGCGGGGCGCAATGGGGCTACCGGCTATTGCTTTTGCAGTTCGCGCTCATTCCGGTCCTGTACATCGTTCAAGAATTGACGGTTCGCTTAGGCGTGGTCACCGGACGGGGCCACGCCGTTCTGATCAAGCAGCACTTCGGGCGCTTCTGGGCCTGGGTATCAGTGTCAACGTTGATGATCGCCTGCATCGGCGCTCTGCTGACCGAACTAAGCGGCCTCGCCGGCGTCGGCGACATGCTCGGCGTGCCGATGTGGGCGACCATGACGCTCACGGTCGGCGCTCTGGTCGCTATCGCGGTGACAGGCTCGTACCTTTCAGTCGAGCGCATTGCAATCGCGATCGGCGCGTTCGAACTTGCGTTCCTCCTTGTCGCTTGGCTGGCGAAGCCCGGGCTCGGGGAAGTGGCGCGGCAGAGCCTTGAAATGCCTTTGAGCGATCCAAAGTACCTTCTGCTTGTCTCCGCGAACATCGGCGCGGTTATCATGCCGTGGATGGTTTTCTACCAGCAGTCGTCGGTCGTTGAAAAAGGATTGAAGATCGAGGATCTCGCCGCCGCGCGCGCCGACACGGCTTTTGGCGCCGTCGCGACGCAACTCACCATGGCGGCGGTGCTTGTGGCGGCCGCCGCGGCGCTGAGCCAAGGCGGGACCGGCGCCGCGCTCGACACCGTGCAGGAGATCGCCCAAGCGTTCACGCCGGTACTGGGAGAATGGGCGGGTCGACTCGCCTTCGCTCTCGGCGTCTCCGGCGCTTCGCTTGTTGCGGCGATCGTCGTGACGCTGACCGCCGCGCGGACCTTGGGCGAGCTTATGAGTTACCATCATTCCCTGGAGCACAGCCTTCGCGAGGCGCCGTGGTTCTATGCGGTCTACGCCGCAGTCCTCGTCATCGGCGCCGCGATCGTCATGTCGGGCGCTAACCTTGTGACCTTGTCGGTCAGCGTGCAGGTGATGAACGCGCTGCTCCTGCCAATCGTGCTCGGCTTTCTCTTTCTCTTGGCGAGACGGCTGCCGCCGCCGTTCCGGCTGGCGGGAAGGCGCGCCGTTATGACGGCCGGGACGATCATCGTCGCGGTCGCGCTTGGTCTCTACGCCGGCGTCGCCGGCCTATGGGGCTGAGAAGCCTGGCGGAGCTTCAGCGTCGGTCGTCGTAAGTCCGCTCGGCGCCGCCGCGGCGCTTGCCCTTTGGCTAATGATGGCGCTAGGACTGCTGGCGCGCCGAGCCCGTAAGACGAGGATTCTCATCGTCGTGATCGATCGGACGGGGCCGGCCGTCAGCCGGCGCAGTCTCCTCACATTGATCGGCTCGACCGCCGGCGCGGCGGCCGCGTACGAGGCGATGACCAGTCTCGGCTTTGCGACCGAGTCGCCCTATCGCGGGCCGATCGCGCTCGAAGGCGATCCAAAAGGCGCCTCCGTCATCATATTGGGCGCTGGCCTTGCCGGGATGACCGCTGCCTACGAACTCGGCCGCGCCGGATACAAGGTTCAAATCCTTGAATATAATTCCCGCGCCGGCGGTCGGAACTGGACGCTTCGCGGCGGCGATGTCTACACGGAGCTCGGCGGCTCGACCCAACGCTGCGACTTCGACGACGGCCTCTACCTCAATCCAGGGCCCTGGCGCATCCCGTACCATCACCACGCGCTTTTGGACTATTGTCGCAAGTTCGGCGTCGCGCTCGAGCCCTTCATTCCACTCAACAACAACGCCTTTTTGCATAACTCCAAGGCCTTTGGCGGCAGGCCGCAGCGCATCCGCGAGATCAGGGCTGATTTCGAGGGCGGAATCGCCGAGCTCTTGGCCAAGGCGACGCGGCAAGGCGCGCTCGACGATGATGTGTCGAAAGAAGATCAGGAGATTCTGCTCGAGGCGCTGCGCGCCCATGGCGGCCTCGACAAGGATTTTCGCTACCGAGCGAGCGACGAATCCGCGTATTTCCGCGGTTACGCGAAGGACCCAGGCGGCGGCCTTGGCGCCGAGCCTGTCAATAGCGAGCCGATGGCGCTCCATGACATTCTCACCTCGCGCCTGTGGCGCGGCCTGCAAAATTTTTTCTATTACGACTTTCAGACGACGATGTTCCAGCCGGTCGGCGGCATGGGCAGGATCGGCGAGGCCTTCGCCCGCCAGTTGCCGAATGTCATTCGCTACGGCGCCAAGGCGACCGCGGTCCAACAAAACGAGCGCGGCGTCGTCGTCACGTACCAGGACCTCGCGGCGGGAGGAGGCGTGAAGGAGACGAAGGCCGACTGGTGCGTCTGCGCCTTGCCGCTGACCGTGCTGAGCCAGATCCCCATCAACGTTTCCGGCTCGATGAAGGTGGCAATCGACGCGGTTCCCTATTCCGGCTCGGTCAAGATCGGACTGCAATTCCGGCGACGCTTCTGGGAAGAGGACGAGCATATTTTCGGCGGAATCTCCTACACCGACCTGCCGATCCGGCAGATTTCCTATCCGAGTTCCGGTTATAATCTTGGCGGCAGGGGCGTACTGCTCGGCGCCTATCTTTTCGGCGGGGCGAATTCCTACGAATTCGCGGCGATGTCGCCGGCCGAGCGCATCGAGGTCGCCCTCGCATGCGGCGCCCAGATCCATCCGCAATATCGATCCGAGTTCGAGACGGGCATATCGGTCGCCTGGCATCGCGCGCCTTTCACGCTAGGATGCGCCGGCGAATGGACCGAGGAGACGCGCCGCCAGCATTACGACAATCTTTGCCAGATCGACGGCCGGATCGTTTTGGCCGGCGAACACGCCTCCTATATCCCCGCCTGGCAAGAGGGCGCGATCCTCTCCGCGCTCGACGCCATTACGCGTCTGCACAAGCGCGTTCTGGCAACATGACCAGGCCAAGTCGCGCAACCGCCAGTTCGTTGATCGAGAGCCGCGTTGCGCGAGCGTGTCTCGCGCTTGGCTCGCTGGCTGGCGCGGCGGGCCTCCTGACGGCAAGCGTCTTTGCAGAAGAGGCGCCCATGTCTGCGCCGTTCCTTAGCCCGGGTTGGCGCTTCGAAGAGCGCGGCGGAGCGGCGCTCTACGCCCATATCTGCGCGGCCTGCCATCAGGCCGACGGGAAGGGCGCGGCCGGCGCGGCGTCCTATCCCGCCTTGGCCGAGAACAAGAATGTCGCGTCGGCGGAATATATGGAGAGCGTTTTGTTCTATGGGTTGCGAGGCATGCCGCCCGTTGGCCGGATGATGAGCGATGAGCAGGTCGCGGACGTGATCAACTTCGTGCGCACCCATTTCGGCAACGCCTATGCCGACGCAATCTCGGCCGAGTCTGTCAAGGCCGCGCGTCCGGGCCGAGATTGATTGGCGGAGCGGCGATCCGGTAGAGACATATGCGACATCGAAAAAACGAACGTCCTTCGCTCATTTATCGGTTAACGCGGCCCGGAGGTCTCGCAATGGCGGCCTTGCTCCTTCGATCAATGCTTCTGTCGCTGTCGCTGGTCGCAACCGGCGCCTTCGCCCAATCGCTGTCGCTTCCCGATGCGCTTGTCGATCTGCGCTCTCCCAAGGGCGAGGCCTTGTTGCTCGAGACGCATGATCTCGAAGCCTATTTTCCGATCAGCGTCGCCTTTGAGACTCAGAAAAATCAAGCCTATTGCGGCGTCGCCAGCATGGTCATGGTGCTGAACGCGATCCACGCGCCGGCCCCGACCACGCCGGAATTCCAGCCGTACAACATCTTCACGCAGGACAACGTGCTCAACGACAAGACCGAGGCCGTGCTGCCGCGCGCCGTCCTCGCAAGGCAGGGCATGACGCTCGATCAGCTTGGCCAAATCCTCAGCGCCTATCCGCTGGCCGTGGAGACCCATCACGCCGCGGCGGGCGGCGTCGACGAGTTTCGCAAAGAAGCCAGCGCCTATCTCGCCAGCAACGATCATTTCGTGATCGTCAACTATCTTCGCAAAGCGCTTGGCCAGGAGCTAGGCGGCCACATCTCGCCGCTTGCCGCCTATGACGAGAAGGCCGATCGCTTTCTGATCTTGGACGTCGCGCGCTACAAATATCCGCCGGTCTGGGTGGCGACGACGGATCTCTATGCAGCGATGAACACGGTCGATCCCAGCAATGATGATAAGACGCGCGGCTACGTGCTTGTTTCAAAGCCGGCGTCGGCGGGGAACCCTCCCGCGCAATAAAACGATCGCTAAAGCGACTCGTCATTCCCACGAAAGCTTAGACTCCAGACTGAGCTAAGTCCTGAGGCGCGGCGGCGCCCTGGATTCTAAGCTTTCGCGGGAATGACATTACCGCCGCCGTCGCTCGCGCTCCCGCGGCGCTTGCGCCTTGGCGGGCGGCGAGGCGAGCGGGCCAAGCGCGGCGACAATTTGGCCCTCGATGGGCCGCGCGCGGGCGACGTGCTCGTCAAGCGCCCGGCGCATCTGGGCGAGGTGCTCGGGGCTCGTGCCGCAACAGCCGCCGATGATCCGCGCGCCGGCGTCGATTGCGAGCTTCGCGTAATCGGCCATCAGTTCGGGCGTGCCGGAATAGTGGATATGGGCGCCATGCCATTGCGGGACGCCGGCATTGGCCTTGGCGATGATGTTTCGCTCCGGCCGCGCCTCAGTCATCGCAAGTATGGACATAAGAAGGTCGGCGGCGCCGACGCCGCAATTGGCGCCAAGCGCCAAGGGGCGCGGCGCAAAGCCGTCGGTCAGCTCAAGCAAGGCCGGCGGCGGCAGTCCCATCATCGTCCGGCCGGCGGTGTCGAAGCTCGCCGTCACCGTATAGGGCATGAGGAGCGCATTGGCGGCCGTCGCCGCGGCGCGCATCTCCTCAGGCGCGGACATGGTCTCGATCCAGACGACGTCGACGCCGCCTTCCTTCAAGCCCTCGATTTGCTCGGCGAAAGCGGCGACGGCCTCGTCCTCCGAGAGCGGCCCCAGCGGCGCCAGGAGGTCGCCGGTCGGCCCGACCGAGCCGGCGACTGCGACCGACCGGCCGCCCTGCCTTATCCGCCTCCTCGCGCGCGATTTCGGCGGCGCGACGATTGAGTTCGCGCACGCGATCCTGCAACGAATGCAGCATGAGCCGGCGGCGATTGGCGCCGAAGCTGTTGGTCAAGATGATGTCGGCGCCCGCATCGATGAAATCGCGATGGAGCGCGGCCACGCGATCCGGATGGGCCTCGTTCCACAATTCCGGGCTCTCGCCGGAGGAAAGGCCCATGGCGAAAAGGTTCGTCCCCGTAGCGCCGTCGGCGAGGAGCGGCCGGCCCGCGGCGAGCATTTTGTCCAACATTGGTTTCCCCAGTCGCTCTTCTTCGAATATTGCGCGCCAACAGGCGAACGTTTATACCCCGACGACCAACCGGGGCGCGGCCTCAAAAACTTGAGGGCCGCATCGGATTTGGGCGCGTAGCTCAGCGGGAGAGCACTACCTTGACATGGTAGGGGTCACAGGTTCAATCCCTGTCGCGCCCACCATCTAAGTGGCGAAGATTGCTTAGAATTTTTTTCTCGCTGCGAGAGCGCCCGGTTTCAAGAAAGCCCTCGCCGCTATAGAGCGCCCGATATCGAGGATAGCGCTCTCGCTTGTGCTTGGCGCGGGGATTTGAATTCGCCATCAGCGTGCGGCATGACGATCCGCGCTCCGCCATTGTCTCCATAGGCCGAGCGACCCGTCGCTCACGCGATAGTGAGACGTAACAAAGCCCCCCATTCGCCCGAACGATGGTCGACGGCGTGGCCCGCTCCTACATGGGCGTCAGCACAAGGAGAATAACGATGCGGATAGCTTCTCTTGGGGCGCTCGGCTTGATCCTGGCGCTTCCCGCCAGCGCCTACGCAATGGGCGGCCAAGGCGGACCGCACGACAACCTGGCCTCGCCCTATGCGCTCTATGCGCCGCAAAGCTTCCCGCCGCCGAGCTGGACGGTGGACAACGGCGCCGTCGAAGGCCGTGCTGTCTATGTGGGTCGGCCGGCGCCGCATTGCAGCGGCGAACGATGCATGCGCCAGTAGCACGGCTATCGGTCACACCTGTCGGCAGCGCCAGCGGTCAGCTCATCAATGGGGCGGCGGGTCCCATGTCGCGCGAATCGTTTCGTTCGCACGCCCTTCGGCTTCCCTTGCGAGGCGGTCGAAATCGTCCGCCAAGCCGAGCATGGCGTCCCTTGCCGCGAGACTGCCCATCTCCTCGGCGAGAGTGCGCATCTCCTCGCCTCGCTTGCGCCAATGATTGAAGTTGTCGCGCAAATCCGCTGACGACGCGACAATGTGATAGCCTGTCATAGCGACTCCCTTAAGTGTCGACGGAGCTGTCGCTTAAGGCTTCGCCGATTCTTTGGCGACCCGGCGGCGCTGATCAGCGATTTCGATGTCAACCTGATGGCGGCCGGGCCGACAGCCGCCGGCGCGGACGATAAGTGGCTTCGTCCGCGTCGCTACGCCGCAGCCTGAGTCGCCGACGCCGGCTGAGGCGTTGGTTCAGGCGCCGGGAGCTGTTCAGGCGCGCGCCGACCCCAGGATCTTTGCCTATGCCTATTCCGGCGCTCGGTGGCGGCGACGAGGAACGTCACCTGCGGCGGGCTGATCAGCAGACGCCGGATTTGCTCTTCGAGCATGCGGTCGGCATTGGTCACTCTTTCGCGCAAATGGCGCAGTTCGAGCCACGACTCGATCAGGAACGTCTCGACGTAACGGCCGGTCACGGCGGCGTCTTCGAAGACGCCCCAGGCGAAGGCGCCGTCCCGCTTGCGCTCTTGGCCAATCTCGTCGATGGCCTCGAGGAAGGCCGTCCGTTCCTTTGCCTCGATGCGATATTCGACGGTGACCAGAATCGGACCCTGGTCATTCTCGACTTTCACCGCGAAGACCGGGGCGCGCCAATGCATCGCGGGCGTGAGATCGAGTCCCGCGGCGGTTTGGAGCTTCCAACGCCAGGTCAGGGGAACGGCGACGATCGCGCCCACGGCGGCGATGAGCAAGGCGGTCGAAAGCCCTTCAAACCCGGCGATTTCGCCCCAGGCAGCGCTGCCCGCGGTCATGGCGCCAAAATAGACGGTCAGGAAGACCGCGAGGCCGCGACCGCGCACCCAATCGGGCAGAGCGACTTGCGCCGAAACGTAGAGCGTCGCCAGCGCCACCGTCCAAGAAGCGCCAGCGATCGCGCTGGCGCAGAGCGCGACGATCGGCTCGCGCGCGACCGCGAAGAGGCCAAGGGCCAAGGCGGTGCCGAGCGCGCCAAGCGCGCCAAGGCGGTCGGGGCCGATCTGGGCCTTCAGCCAGGTCAAAGCGAACGAGCCGCCGATCGCGCCGGCGCCGATCGCGCCGAGCAAGGCGCCGTAGACCTCCGGCCCATTATTCATCTGATGGCGGGCGACAAGCGGCAGCAACGCCCAATAGGCGCTGGCGAAGGGGAAGAAGGCGAGCGCCCGGATCAGCGTCGCGCGCAGATGCCGGTTATTCGCCGCGTAGCGAAGCCCCGTGCGGATGGCGCTCGTGAAGCGCTCGGCTGGCAGGCCCTTGGAGCATTTGCGCCTCGGCCGCCACCAGAGAAGTGCGGCGATGACGCCGACGCCGAAAATTCCAAAGATCCAGAAGGGGGCCGCTATGCCGAGCGTCGCAATGGCGACGCCGCCTAGGGCCGGGCCGACGGCGCGACTGAGATTATAGCCAACGCTATTGGCCGCGGTGGCGCCATCGAGCTCCTCCCTCGACACAAGCATCGGCGTGATCGCCAGCCAGGCCGGCGACATCAAGGCGCCACTGGCGCCGAGCAGGAAATTCGCGGTCAGCAAGGCCGTCGGCGTCGCCTCGTGAATCGAGACGACTGTCGCAAAGACCACGGCGACGACAACGATCGCGAGTTGAACGCCAATTAAGAGCTTCCGCGCGTCGATGATGTCGGTCAGCGCGCCCGCCGGCAATGTGATGAGGAACATCGGCAGCGTGGTCGCAACCTGCACCAACGACACGGCCATTGGATGAGCGTCTAGGCTGGTCATGAGCCAGCCCGACCCTGTATCGAAAATCGCCAGCCCGACATTCGCGATGATACTCGACGTCCATATCGCCATGAATGCGACGTTGCCGAAAGGGCCCCATCGCGACGGCGCGACGTTGGACGAGCTCATCGAAGAAGGGGGCATCGAGGAGGAGATGTCGGCGCTCAAATTTGTCTCCGCGGCTTCGTGCGCCCAAACGAACACGCGCCGCGCCCCTTAAACGCGGTTGATGTCGATCGCTGAGCGCGGCAAGCGTCTATGGCCAAAATCGGCCAATGGGTCATACTAGCGGCAAGCTCGATGGCTCTTGCGCAGATAGTATCGGATGACCCTTCTCTCAAGGCGCCTCCCGCCTTTGCGAAGCAGGCGTGAAAGATGTCCGTCTTAACCAAGGCGCCCTGGGCGCTAACCGTCCTTATTTGCGCTGCGGCCGCGCCGTCTTTCGCCGGCGTCCGAGCATTTCCGGAATTTGAGAATATCATGAGCGAACATCCGCAACTTATCGCCAACGACGGAGAATTCGCCTCCGCGGAGGATGCGGAGGCTTATTTGATCGAGACCCTGCCCCTCGCCGCCGCCGGCAATCCGAAATACCGCGGCGAGAAGGAAGGAACGCTGACGCAATGGCTGACCAAGACGGTCAAATTTCGCCCAAGCGCGACGCCACACGGAATTTTGATCACGATGGACGAGGAGGCAGTCGAATTCAGAGACGGCGTCAAGACCGGCGTGGTCACTCACGATGTCGAATTTGCGATCGAGGACGTACGCGTATCCGAGCTCAGCGACAGCGCGTACCTCACCGAGAGCGGTGAGAAAGCGCTCGGAATCATCTTCCATTGCAACTCGGGCAAATGCATCGCAGCAAGATGGAACGGCGCGCCATCATCCGCGGACAAGACGGACATATCCATTCAGGACCCGGCGTTGCGGGCCAAAATCCTCAAAGCGTTCGAGGCGCTGAAACGAGCGGCGGGCGATCGAAGCTGACGCCCGGC